>NZ_JAGXJZ010000003.1:0-153571 GCF_019091095.1 Achromobacter sp. GbtcB20
CGTATCGAAAATGCGGTATCAGGATGCAGCAAAGGGAATGCTGCAAAGGGAATGCAGGATCGGAATTTATTAAAACCCCCCTCGCGGCTGGCGCCGCGAGGGGGTTTTGTTTTTGGTGTCGTAAGGGATCTGTGCGCCGCGCGGGTCTTGAGGGCGATTGCGGTGTGGGACTTGCGCTAGACGGCGCCGCGAGGCGCGGCCACGTATTCCTGGCGGTCGATGCCGTGGCGCTGGAGTTTGTCGTAGAACGTTTTGCGGGGTATGCCCAGGGTGTCGAGCGTGGCTTTGATGTCGCCGCGGTGTGCGGCGAGGGCATCGCGGATGATCTGTGCCTCGTAGTTTTCCATGCGTTCGGGAAGGCTGAGCGAGCCGGCGGGCGCCGGAGCCGTATCAGGTGCCGGGCCATTGAGGACGCCCAGCACGAAGCGTTCTGCGAAGTGAGCGAGTTCACGCACGTTGCCGGGCCAGTCGTGCGTCATGAGGTGCTGACGGATCGAGGCGGGCATGTCAGGGATGTCGCGATGAAAGCGGCGCGCGGCGTGGCCGAGATAGTGTGCGAAGAGCAGCGGGATGTCTTCGCGGCGCTCGCGCAGCGGGGGCAGCCGGATCGTGACGACGTTCAGGCGGTAGAAGAGGTCCTCGCGGAACTTGGCGCGGATGGCGGGGCTGCCCAGGTCTTCTTTAGTGGCGGCGACCACGCGCAGGTCGAGATTGCGGACTTCGTTGCTGCCAAGCGGGGTGATCTGGCGGGATTCGAGCACGCGCAGCAGCTTGACCTGGACGGCGAGCGGCATGCTTTCGATCTCGTCGAGGAACAAGGTGCCGCCGCTGGCGTGTTCGATGCGGCCGATGCGTTTCTTTTGTGCGCCGGTGAAAGCGCCAGGCTCGTGGCCGAAGAGTTCGCTTTCGATGACGCTTTCTGGCAAGGCGCCGCAGTTGATGGCGACGAGCGGCCGGTGCCGGCGGCGGCTCAGGCGGTGCAGGGCTGTGGCGACGACTTCCTTGCCGGTGCCGGTTTCGCCTTCGACGAGCACGTCGACGTCGGCGTCCGCGATATGGCGCAACGTCTGCTTGATGCGTTGCATGGCGGGCGTGGTGCCGATGAACGGCACCTCGTCGGCCTCGACGTTGAAAGCGGCTTCGCGGAGACGGCGGTTTTCGAGGACCAGCCGCCGCTTTTCGGCGGCGTGGCTGATGGCGGCGACCAGGCGGTCGGCGGGGTAGGGCTTGGACAGGAAGTCATACGCGCCTTCGCGCATGCACTGAACGGCTGTGGCGATGTCGCCATGGCCGGTGATCAGGATGACCGGGATATCGGGATCAATGTTGCGCAGCCGCTGGAAGAGTTCGAGTCCGTCCATGTCCGGCATGCGGATGTCGGTGACCACCACCCCATCGAAGTTGCGGTCCAACGCCGGTAACGCGGCGCGGGCACTGCCGTGGGCCGCCACCGAGATGCCGTGCAGCTTCAGGGTTTGGAGCGCGGCGCGGCGCAGTTCGTCGTCATCGTCGATGAAGACGGCGTGAGGGGCCACTGGCCGCTGCATGGGGTCGTCGGAGACGATCGTGGCGGGGAGCTGGAGATCAGGGGCGCGCGTCATGTGGAGTGCTCGGTGCGGTGGGTCTGGTCCGGCGCCTTGCGCAGGGTCAGGATGAACAAGGCGCCGCTGCCGGGCGCATGGGGAGACGACAAGCTGGCGTCGCCTGCGCGCGCGGCGCGCAGTTCGCCGCCGAACTCGGCGACGATGTCGCGGCTGATGACAAGGCCCAGGCCCAGGCCATCTGGTTTGGTCGTGTGAAACGGGGTGAACAAGCGGGCGCGGGCCTCGTCGGAGAGTCCGGGACCGTTGTCGTGAACCTGTATCTGAACGGATTCGCCCAGGTCTTGCAGGGCGATGACAATCCGGCCGTTTTCCGTGCCTTCGAGGGCCTCGAGCCCGTTCTGCAAAAGATTGACCAGCACCTGTTCAAGCCTGACCCGGTTCGCCTGGACGCGGCAGTTGTGGTTGCGGGGCGGGCTTTGCAGCGTGACGCCCTGGCGCCGGGCACGCGGGCCAACGAGCAGGATTGCGCCTTCGAGCGCCTCCATCAGATCCGTCGGGCCGACAGTCGCACCGGCCTTGCGCGAAAAGGCACGTAGCTCGCCGGTGATGTGGCCGATGCGATCGGTCAATGCCGCGATGGTGCCGAGGTTTTCCCGGACGGCGCCTTCGTCGTGGCGCCGCAGAAATTCGGTGGCGTTGTCTGCGTAGGCGCGTATGGCGGCGACGGGTTGGTTGACTTCGTGCGCGACGCCGGCGGCCACCTGGCCCAGCAATGCCAGTTTGCTGGCCTGCACCAGTTCGTCCTTCATGGTGTGAAGCTGCGTTTCGGCGCGTTGGCGCTCGTCCATTTCGCCGACTAGCTTGGCGTTCACGTCGCGCAATTGCGCGGTGCGCTCGTCGACCAATGCCGCGAGCTGTTGCTGGACGGCTGCTTGCTGCTCGGCCCGCTCCTGGTTGCGGTGGCGGCGGTAAAGCACTACGCCGATCAGCGCCGCGAGCACGCCTTGGGTGAGCAATGCCCCGAGTTGGGCATTGGCGCTGGCCTGGTTCATGGCCGCCTGGATGGGGGACAACTGGTGCAGTGTCCAGCCGGGCGATTCGGTGACCGGCAGGGTGGTGTGCAGCAACGGGGTGCCAGCGGCGGCGCGGGGCAAGGCGTCGTCGGTGCGTACGAGTTGCCCGCTGCTGGCGGCTTGCAGGCGCGGCGACACAGGCAGCGGCTGAAACTTGGCGTCGCCAAACTGCAGGCTGGTGCGCAGCGTTTGCGCCAGCGCAGGCGGCAGCGGCGACAGGACTCTGAAACGCCAATCCGGAATATTGCCGAGCAGCACCACGCCGTGCTCGTCGGTGACGAAGATGACGGCGTTGGCCTGACGCCAGTCGGCTTCGAGATCCCGGAAGTCGACCTTCAAGACCACCACGCCCAGCATCGCGCCCTGCGCGTCGTCGACCCGACGCGACAGATACAGGCCGGCTTCGTGACTGACCGTGCCGAGCGCGAAATGTTCGGCGGCGCCGTGCGCGACCGACCCTTGAAAGTAAGGGCGGAATTCGTAGCCGATTCCGACGAAAGTGGCGGGCTCGCGCCAGTTGCTGGCGGCGATGGCCAGACCTTTCTTGTCCAGAACGTAGATGGCGGAGGCGCCAACCCCGCGGCTCAGGGATTCGAGTTTCTCGTCCAGGGCCTCGATTTGCCTGGTGCTGCCGCCTTGCAGTGCGGCGCGCAAGTCGACGTCCTGAGTCAGCACGAAGGGCAGTGCCCGGAATTTGTCGAGGTTGTTGCGCAATAAAGCGGCATTTATCTGGCCCGTGCTGCGCGCCTGGATGGCGGCCTCGCGAAGGGCGCCGTCACGCGCCCACTGCGTTGCCGCGTGCAGCGTGAACGTGACCACGGCGACAGCCAGCAGCGCCAGGGCCACGCGCCACGGCCAGGGCAACCTGCGCGGTCCAGCGGGCGGGGAAAGGGGGGAGGAGGTGGAGCCGGTCATGGTGTGCGGTTTTCCGCACATTTTAGCGGGTTTCTGTGCGAAGTTTCGCCGCTTTAAGTGACCGAAGATTCCGGCTGCGATTTCAAAAGATATTTAATTTCAATGGCTTATGTGCGGCGATGACGCTGGCTCCCGCCTGGCATGGGTATTGCATATATACCGCCAAGCCGCGCGACGCATCACGCGCGGTGAAATCGGCTGGCGGCAGGATCGCGTGGCCATAAAAGAGAAAACGCCCCGACGTCGCACGCGCCACGCTGCGCGGAGCAAGGGGCCCTGGTGGGGACAATCCCAATGATCGAAGTGGATCAAAGCGCGCCCGCGCGCAAGCTCAAGTTCTATCAAATCCTGTATGTGCAGGTGATTTTCGCCATCGTGGTGGGTATCTTGCTTGGCGCCTTCAAACCCGAGCTGGGCCAGCAGATGCAGCCGCTGGGCGATGCGTTCATCAAGCTGGTGAAGATGATCATCGCGCCGGTCATCTTCCTTACGGTGGCCACGGGCATCGCGGCAATGAGCGACCTGAAGAAGGTCGGGCGCGTGGCCGGCAAGGCCATGCTGTATTTCCTGGTGTTCTCGACGCTGGCGCTGGTCGTCGGCATGGTGGTCAGCCATATCGTACAGCCCGGCGCCGGCATGCACATCGATCCGTCGACGCTCGACCAGAAAGCCGTGTCCGGCTATGTCGCGAAGGCGCATGACTCGACCATCACCGGCTTTCTGATGAACGTGATTCCCACGACCATCTTCAGCCCGTTCGTGGGTGGCGACATCCTGCAGGTGCTGTTCGTGGCGGTGCTGTTTGGCATTTCGCTGGCCATCGTGGGCGAGCGCGGCAAGCCGATCCTGAACTTCATGACGGCGTTGGCGCAGCCCATCTTCAAGATGGTGGCGATCCTGATGAAGGCCGCACCCATCGGCGCCTTTGGCGCGATGGCGTTCACCATCGGCAAGTACGGCATCAAGTCGGTCGTGAACCTGGCGATGCTGGTGGGCACGTTCTACGCCACGTCGGTGCTGTTCGTCGTGGTCGTGCTGGGCCTGGTTGCCCGCTACAACGGCTTCTCGATCCTCAAGCTGGTCCGCTACATCCGCGAAGAACTGCTGCTGGTGCTGGGCACGAGTTCGTCGGAAGCGGCGCTGCCCACGCTGATGCAGAAGATGGAGCGCGCCGGCTGTTCGAAGTCGGTCGTCGGCTTGGTGGTGCCCACCGGCTATTCGTTCAACCTGGACGGCACCAACATCTACATGACGATGGCAGCGCTGTTCATTGCGCAGGCCTGCGACATTCCGCTGTCGCTGGGCGACCAGATCCTGCTGCTGCTGGTGGCGATGCTCAGCTCCAAGGGCGCGGCCGGCGTGACCGGTGCGGGTTTCATCACGCTGGCGGCGACGCTGTCGGTGGTGCCGTCGGTGCCGGTTGCCGGCATGGCGCTGATCCTGGGCGTGGACCGTTTCATGTCGGAATGCCGCGCCCTGACCAACTTGGTGGGTAATGCCACCGCGACGGTGGTCGTCGCGCGTTGGGAAGGCGAGCTGGACCAGGAGCAGTTGCATGCCGCGCTGGACAGCGCCAGCACACCCGCCACGCCGCAGACCCAGGTTGCCCTTGGCGAGCCTGCGCGGCAAAGCTGATCGTCTGGGCGCGCTGTGCGGATTTCCGCCAGCGCGCCCGTGCCTGATCCGCGCGCGGCAATGCGCAGGGTCAAAAAGAAATCCCCCGATGCCTCGTGGCACGGGGGATTTTTCTTGGGGATGCGGACGGAGATCAGGGCACCTGGATGCCCGCCTCCCGCAGCAGGTTGGCCGTTTCAAAGAGGGGCAGACCCATGACGCCGGTGTAGCTGCCGGCGATGTGCGAGACGAAAGTGCCGGCCAGGCCCTGAATGCCATAGGCGCCGGCCTTGCCGAAGGGCTCGCCGCTATCGCAGTAGCGGCCAATTTCGTCCTCTTGCAAGGCGCGCATGCGGACATGGGTGATGGAGACCGCTTCGAGCAGGCGGTCGCCGCTCCAGACCGCGACCGCGGTATGGACCTCGTGCGCGGCGCCGGACAGCGCGCGCAGGATGCGGATGGCGTCGTCGCGGTCGGCGGGCTTGCCCAGAACCTCGCCGGCCAGGATGACGGTCGTATCGGCCGCGAGCAGCGGCAGTTCGGGCAGCGCTTGCGCGCGCATCCAATCGCGGCCCCGCAAGGCCTTGTCACGAGCGGTGCGCTGTACGTAGTCGGCGGCGCTTTCGCCGAGGTGTTGCGGCTCGTCCTCGCCGGGCGGGGCGGGCACGCGCAGGACTTCGTGTGCCAGGCCGATTTGCGTCAGCAACTCGCGGCGGCGCGGGCTGGCGGAGGCGAGATACAGGCGCGGGGACGAACTGGGGGAGTGGGCGGTGTCGGTCATGCGGAGCAGGCCAGGCGCCGCGGGGCGGCGGTCAGGCGCGGTGATAGGGGTGGTTGGTCATGATGGCCCAGGCGCGGTAGAGCTGTTCGGCCAGAACCACACGCACCATGGGGTGAGGCAGCGTGAGGGAAGACAGGCGCAACTGCCCGCTGGCGGATGCCTTGAGCGCGGGATCCAGCCCGTCGGGGCCGCCCACGAGAAACGCGACATCCTGCCCCCCGGCGCGCCATTGTTCCAGCTTTTGCGACAGCGCCATCGTGGTGAGGTCGCGGCCACGTTCGTCCAGGGCCAGGCGCAGCGCATTGGCGGGCAGGGCCGCCTCGATGCGCTTGGCCTCGGCCGCCATCATCTGGGCAGGCGTTTTGCCGGTGGTGCGGGGCTCGGGCTTGATTTCGCGAAGCTCCAGCGCGCAGTCGGCCGGCAGGCGTTTGGCGTAGTCGTCCCAGGCGGTCTGCACCCAGTCCGGCATCCGCGTGCCCACCGCGACGACGATCAGCTTCACGGCGCGTTCAGTCTTCGTTGTCGTCGTAACCGTTGCCGCTGTCGCTGGCGACAGGAGCGGGACGGGTCGATTCGGGTAGGAGCTTCACGCGCACCGGCTTGCCGCCCCAGATTTCTTCGAGGTTGTAGTACTGGCGGATGGCCGGCTGCATGATGTGCACGACGACATCGCCCAGGTCGACGACGACCCATTCGCCGGTGTCTTCGCCTTCGATGGTGATGCCGGTGAGCGACATGGCGCGGCCGCGATCGGCGACGCTGGACGCGAGGGCGCGCGTCTGGCGGTTGGAGGTGGCGCTTGCAATCACGACGCGATCGAACAGGCTGGTCAGATGCGTGGTGTTGAAGACCTTGATGTCTTGCGCCTTGACGTCTTCGAGGGCGTCGATGACGGCGCGTTGGAGTTTCTGTATATCCATAGCTGCAAATATAACCCGCGCAGTGGCAACGGCGGCTTGCCGGTGGCGCCGGGCGGGGAGGGTTTATCGGTAGAGTTTGTGCGCCGCAATATAAGCCGCGACGGATGGATCGAGCAGCCCGTCAGTGGATTCGCCTTGCGACAGGCGCCGGCGGACCTCGGAAGCCGATACCGGCATGGGGGGAAATGGCAGCTCTTGCAGGACGCGACCCTGTTCGCGCAGCCACTGCGCCAGTTCCGGCGGCGCGCTGAGGGCTGTGCCGGGGCGGGTGGCCACGGCCAGGTCGACCAGGCTGGCGATGTCGCGCCAATTGCGCCAGGTGCAGAAGTTGGCAAGCTGATCGGCGCCCAGCAGCCACACGTAGCGCGCGTCCTGCGGCAGCGCGCGCAACGTGTCGATGGTATAGGTGGCGCCGCCCCGCTCGATTTCGATGGGGTTGACCGCCAGCCCCGGATGGCCGGCGATGGCCAGATCCAGCATGGCGCGGCGCTCTTCGCCGGTGGCGTTCAGCGCGGCGCGCTGCCAGGGATTGGCGGCGGGAATGAGCTGCACCTGGGCCAGCCCGAGCGACTGCAAGGCGTTCTGGGCCAGCGCGATATGCGCGACGTGGACGGGGTCGAAGCTGCCGCCCAAGAGGCCGATGCGTTTCAAACCCAGTCCCGCGGTTTCAGGTAGTCGGCCAGTTCGGCTTCGGGCGTGCCGGGCTGCGGTTGCCAGTCGTAGCGCCACTGCGCGATGGGCGGCATGGACAGCAGGATCGATTCGGTGCGGCCGCCCGATTGCAGGCCAAACAGCGTGCCGCGGTCAAAGACCAGGTTGAATTCGACGTAACGGCCCCGGCGGTAGGCCTGGAAATCGCGTTCGCGCTCGGTGTAGGCGATGCCGCGGCGCTTGTCGACGATGGGCAGGTAGCTGTTCAGAAAAGCGTCGCCAACTGACCGGGTCAGCGCAAAGGACGCGTCGAACCCGGGGGCGTTCAGGTCGTCGAAAAATACGCCGCCGATGCCGCGGGTTTCGTTGCGGTGCTTGAGGAAGAAGTATTCGTCGCACCAGCGCTTGTAGCGCGGGTAGTAATCGGGGCCGTGGGGCGCCAGCGCGTCCCGGCATACCGTGTGGAAATGGCGCGCGTCTTCTTCGAACGGATAGTACGGGGTGAGGTCGATGCCGCCGCCGAACCAGAAGACGTCGGCCTCGTCATGGCCGGGCCGCGCCGCCGCGACGAACATGCGCACGTTCATGTGTGTGGTGGGCACGTACGGATTGCGCGGATGCAGCACCATGGACACGCCCATGGCTTCCCACGAGCGGCCCGCGAGTTCCGGGCGATGCGCGCTGGCGGACGGCGGCAGCTTGGAGCCCTTGACGTGGCTGAACAGCACGCCGGCGCGCTCGAAGAGTTGGCCCCCTTCGAGCAGGCGCGACAGCCCGCCGCCGCCTTCCGGCCGCACCCATTCGTCGGCGCGGAAGGGGCCGCCTTCGGCCGTTTCCAGCGCGCCCACGATGCGGGCTTGCAGGCCGGTGAGGTAGTCCCGGACGGCGGAGACGGGCAGAGCGGTCATGGGCGGTTCCGGTTATGCGTTGGACTTGGGCTTTTGCTGCGAGGGCTTGAGCGCGCGCCAGCCGATGTCGGTGCGGTACTGGCGGCCATCGAAGTGGATGCGGTCGATGGCTTCGTAGACGCGATCGCGCGCCATCTTGACGGAGTCGCCCAGCGCGGTGACGCACAGCACGCGGCCGCCGGTGGTCTTGATGTCTTCGCCGTCGAGCTGGGTGGCGGCGTGAAAGACCATGCAGTCTTCGGCGTCGGCGGGCAGGCCGCGGATGACGTCGCCGGTGCGCGGCGTGTTGGGGTAGTTGTGGGCGGCCAGCACGGCGCCCAGTGCGGTGCGGCGGTCCCAGACGATGTCGGCCTGGTCGAGCGTGCCTTCGACGGCGTGCTCGAGCGCGTCGAGCAGGTCGCTCTTGACGCGCATCATGATGGGCTGGGTTTCGGGGTCGCCCATGCGGCAGTTGAATTCCAGCGTCTTGATTTCGCGGTCGGGATCGTCGCCCGGGGCGATCATCAGGCCGGCGTACAGGAAGCCCGTGTACGGAATACCGTCGCGCGTCATGCCCTGCACGGTCGGCAGGATGATTTCGCGCATGATGCGGTGATGCAGTTCGGGGGTGACGATGGGCGCGGGCGAGTAGGCGCCCATGCCGCCCGTGTTGGGACCGCGGTCGCCGTCCTGCAGGCGCTTGTGGTCCTGGCTGGTGGCCAGGGCGAGCACGTTGCGGCCGTCGCACATGACGATGAAGCTGGCTTCTTCGCCAACCAGGCATTCCTCGATGACGACGCGCGCGCCGGCTTCGCCCATGGAGCCGTCGCCCAGCATGGCGTCGACGGCGGCGTGTGCTTCTTCGAGGGTGGCGGCAACCACGACGCCCTTGCCGGCGGCCAGGCCGTCGGCCTTGATGACGATGGGCGCGCCTTCCTGGTCGATGTAGGCGTGGGCCTTGGCCGGGTCGGTAAAGGTTTCGTAGCGCGCGGTCGGGATGTTGTGCCGGACCATGAAGGCCTTGGCGTAATCCTTGGAGCTTTCAAGCTGCGCGGCGGCCTTGGTGGGGCCGAAAATCTTCAGGCCACGGGCGCGGAAGACGTCGACGACGCCGGCGGCCAGCGGCGCCTCGGGGCCGACGACCGTCAGGGCGATGCCCTCGCGCTGGACGAAGTCGGCCAGTTCCTCGGCATTGGTGAGCGGGATGTTCTCCATCTGCTCGGCCCGTTGCGTGCCGCCGTTGCCCGGAGCGACGTACACCTTATGTACGCGCGGGGAGCGGGCCAGCCGCCAGGCGAGGGCATGTTCGCGGCCGCCCGAGCCAATAACCAGGAGTTTCATGTTGCGTGAGTCTGAAGAGGCGCGCAGGCGGGCGGAGCCGCCGGCGCGCCAGGAAAGGGAGATTTACTGCGCTTCGTCGAAAATGACGGTCGTATAGACTTCCTGCACGTCGTCCAGGCTTTCCAGGGCGTCGAGCAGCTTCTGCATCTTGACGGCGTCGTCGCCGGCCAGTTCGGTTTCGTTCAGGGCTTTCATGACGATGCCGTCGACTTCGGCCTTCAGGCCGGCGTCGTCGAAGGCCTTGCGCACGGCTGCATAGTCGGACGGGGCGCAGACGACTTCGATCACGCCTTCTTCGTCGGTGGTGACGTCTTCGGCGCCGGCCTCGAGCGCGGCTTCCATGACCTTGTCTTCGGGGGTGCCGGGGGCGAACACGAATTGGCCGCAGTGCTTGAACATGAAGGCGACGGAGCCTTCCTGGCCGAGGTTGCCGCCGTTCTTGGAGAACGCGTGGCGGACTTCGGCGACGGTGCGGGTGCGGTTGTCGGTCATGCAGTCGACGATGACCGCCGCGCCGCCGATGCCGTAGCCTTCGTAGCGGACTTCTTCGTAGGCCTCGCCGTCGGCGCCGCCGGCGCCGCGCTGGATGGCGCGCTGGATGTTGTCCTTGGGCATGTTGGCGTCGGTCGCCTTGTCCCAGGCCATGCGCAAACGGGGGTTGCTGTCCGGGTCGGGGCCGCCGGCGCGCGCCGCCACGGTGATTTCACGAATGATCTTGGTCCAGAGCTTTCCGCGCTTGGCGTCTTGGCGCCCTTTGCGGTGCTGAATATTGGCCCATTTGCTGTGTCCGGCCATGGCTTCCCAGGAAAATGTGTCTGCAAAGACGGCATTTTACCGTGCCGGCGGCCCTCCCGTCCGGCAAGAGGGCCGCTTGTGTCCATATAGCCACGCGCACAAGCCGCGCGGCAGGCTCTACACTTGGGCATCCATTTGATCCCTGGTCCGGAGCCGCTCATGCCCACCCCCCTTGTCATCGCCAAGAACGCGCAGACCGAGTTGGCGCTGCTGCCGGCGCTGGCCAACCGCCACGGATGCATCACCGGCGCCACGGGCACGGGCAAGACCGTCACCTTGCAGGTGCTGGCCGAGTCCTTTTCCCGGATCGGCACGCCGGTCTTCATGGCGGACGTGAAAGGCGATCTGACCGGTATTTCCCAGGCCGGCGTGCCCAGCCCCAAGCTGCAGGAACGTCTTAAGAACCTGGGCCTGGCGGAACCCGCCTGGGGCGCCAGCCCCGTCGCGCTGTGGGACGTCTTTGGCGAGCAGGGGCTGCCCGTGCGGGCGACCATCACCGACATGGGGCCGTTGCTGCTGTCGCGCATCCTGGAATTGAACGACACGCAGGAAGGCGTCCTGACCCTGGTTTTCAAGGTGGCGGACGACGAAGGGCAACTGCTGCTGGACCTGAAGGACTTGCGGGCGATGCTGCAGAACGTGGCCGACCGGGCGGGAGAGCTGAAGACCCGCTACGGCAATGTGTCCGCGGCCAGTGTCGGCGCCATCCAGCGCGGCCTGCTGGCGCTGGAATCCCAGGGCGCGGAGAAGTTCTTTGGCGAGCCGATGCTGGACGTGGCTGACCTGATGCGCGTGGACGCGCAGGGCCGGGGCATCGTCAACGTGCTGGCGGCCGACAAGCTGATGCAGGCGCCGCGCCTGTACGCCATCTTCCTCTTGTGGCTGCTGGCCGACCTCTACGAAAAGCTGCCCGAAGTGGGCGACATGGACCAGCCCAAGCTCGTCTTCTTCTTCGACGAGGCGCATCTGCTGTTCAACGACGCCCCGCAGGCGCTCCTGACGAAGATCGAGCAGGTCGTGCGCCTGGTCCGCTCCAAGGGGGTGGGCGTTTATTTCGTGACGCAGAATCCGCTGGATATCCCGGATACCGTGCTGGGGCAGTTGGGCAATCGCGTCCAGCATGCGCTGCGGGCGTTCACGCCGCGCGACCAGAAAGCCGTCAAGACCGCCGCGCAGACCATGCGCCCCAATCCGGGCCTGGATATCGAAGCCGCCATCACGGAGCTGGGCGTGGGCGAGGCGCTGGTGTCGCTGCTGGATGCCAAGGGGCGGCCCATGCCGACCGAGCGGGCGTATATCGTGCCGCCGGGCAGCCGTATCGGACCGGCCACAGACGCCGAGCGGCAGGCGCTGCGCCAAGGCAACCCCCTGGCGGCCAAGTATGAAAAGGCGGTCGACCGGGAATCCGCCTATGAAATCCTGGCGGGCCGCGCGGCGGTTCCCGCCGAACCGGGCGCCGCCCAGGACGCCGCCCAGGACGCGCCGGCCCGGGCGGGGCAGCCGGCCCCCAAGACAGGCGAGCCGCCAGCCTCAGACAGCGGCGGGCTGATGGACAGTCTGAAGGACGTGCTGTTCGGATCGACCGGACCGCGCGGCGGCAAGCGCGACGGCGTGGTGCAGACCATCGCCAAAAGCTCGGCCAAGTCCATCGCGCGGGAACTGACGCGCGGCATTCTGGGATCGTTGCTGGGATCGAAGGGCCGGCGCTGAGCCGCATGGACGCTGATCGTCCCATGCCGCCGTCCATTCCCGCCACCCATTTGGGGGCGGGGTATTTGTGTTGCGCACATTTATGCCTAAGATTGCGGGCGATGTATCAATGAAAACCAAAGGAAGACACGGTGGCTAAGAAACACAAAATTGCAGTGCTCCCAGGAGACGGAATCGGCAAGGAGGTCGTGCCGGAAGGCTTGAAGGTGCTGGATGCCGTGGCGGCGCGGTTTGGAATCGACTTCCAGTGGGACCATTTCGACTGGAGCTGCGACTACTACGCCAAGCACGGCAAGATGATGCCGGACGACTGGAAGGACCAGATCGGCCAGCACGAGGCCATTTTCTTCGGCTCGATCGGTTGGCCCGCCACGGTGCCCGACCACGAGGCGCTGTGGGGCTCGCTGTTCAAGTTCCGCCGTGAATTCGATCAGTACATCAATCTGCGCCCGGTGCGGCTGATGCCCGGCGTGCCCTCGCCGCTGGCCGATCGCAAGCCTGGCGAGATCGATTTCTTCATCGTGCGCGAGAACACGGAAGGCGAATACTCCAATAGCGGCGGCCGCCTGTTCGAGGGCACCGACCGCGAAGTGGTCATTCAGGAAAGCGTCTTCACGCGCATCGGCGCCGAGCGCGTGCTGAAGTTCGCATTCGAGCTGGCACAAAAGCGCGGCAAGCACCTGACCGCCGCCACCAAGTCCAACGGCATTTCCATCTCGATGCCCTGGTGGGACGAGCGCGTTGCCGACATGGCCGGGAACTATCCCGATGTGCGCTGGGACAAATACCACATCGACATCCTGTGCGCGCACTTCGTGCAGCATCCGGACTGGTTCGATGTGGTGGTGGCTTCCAACCTGTTCGGCGATATCCTGTCCGACCTGGGGCCGGCTTGCACGGGCACCATCGGCATTGCGCCGTCGGCGAACCTGAACCCGGAACGGAAATTTCCGTCGCTCTTCGAACCGGTGCATGGCTCTGCGCCGGACATTTATGGCAAGGGCATCGCCAACCCCATCGGACAGATCTGGAGCGGGGCATTGATGCTGGATTTCTTGGGGTATCCCGACGCGTCGGCCGCCGTGGTCAAGGCAATCGAAACCGTGCTGGCCGATGGCCCGCGGACGCGGGATATGAAAGGCAACGCTTCGACAGCCGAGGTCGGTGACGCCATTGCTTCGCTGGTCCGGGGCGGTTAAGTGCAGTTGCGGGCAGGCCTGTCTGGTTAGTAGATGAACGACTCGATGTTTTCTCCTCCCTCCGATCACGTGGGCGGCGGGCGGGCCGACCGGTTTGTCCGCAAGCTTTTCCGCATGCTGCGTTCGCGCACGCAGCGGCACAATCAGCACCTTTGGCCGTTCGTGCGGATCTGGCGGGACAAGGATGGCGCGATCAGCGCCTATCGTGCATTCGGCCGTTCATTGCGCATCACTCCCTTGTCGCAGGGCTACGACCCTGCCGACAAGGTGGTGCACCTGATCCTGAGCGGCCCTTCGATCTCCGAGATCCCGTATGACCGCATGGATATCGGCGTGGCGATGGGCGTCAATGGCTCCATCGCGCTGTCGCGCAAGTTCAACCTGCAGTTCAAGTATTACTGCATCATCGACCAGAACTTCGTGCGGGACCGCATTGAGCTGGTGCGCGATATCGTCGGGCGCGACCTGACGCTGTATGTGTTTCCCGAGGTTCTGCGCTACATCATGCAGGGCATTCCACAGGAGCAAATCCGCTGCCGCATCTGCATCATCGAGCTGATCTCCCGGCGCGCCTACGAGCGCAGCGTTGCGCCAGCAGTGCTCAAGCGCATTGCCGCCGCCTCGCCTGATGTTGAACTGCTGGACGCCAAGCAGGGGCTGGGTTACAGCTTCGATGCGTCGCTGGGCGTGTTCGATGCCGATACCGTGGCCTATGCGGCGCTGCAGGTCTTGATGTCCGGCGGCGCGCGCGAGGTCTACGTGCATGGGCTGGACCTGACCGTGCAGGGCGGATTGCGTTTCTACGATGAAGGCGGCAAGCCGCAGACCAGCCGGCTGACGCGCAACTTTCCGAAGTTCATCGAGCCGTCATTCCGCTTTGCGTCGCCGCTGTGGCGCGAGCGTGGGGTGTCCGTGTTCAATCTGTCTCCGGTCAGCGCGCTGTCGGCCGACATCATCGAACGCAAGGACTGGCAAACGCTGCTCAGGGACTGATCCGCATGGACCAAAATGAAAAGGCGCCGCGAGGCGCCTTTTCATTGGGGCATGCCGCTCGGATCAGTGCGCGCCCGCCGCCGCCTCTGCCGCGCCGCCGCCACCCGCCTTGGACGACCGCGGCCGCGCAAACCACACCAGGCCCGTCAGCAGCAGGAAGATGATCGCCGACGCATAGAACACGTCCGTCGCCGACATGGTGAAGGCCTGCGCGTTGATCATCCCGTCCACCATCGTAAGCGCCTGCTGGTGCGAGACGCCCAGGCCGTTCTGCAAAGTGTTCATGGTCTGGTCGAACGCCTGTTGGCCGGGCTTGGCGATTTCGGTCAGCTGCGCGTGGTGCAGGGTGGCTCGGTTTTCCCACAACGTCGTGGAGATCGACGTGCCGAACGCGCCCGCCGTCAGCCGCAGGAAGTTCGACAGGCCCGACGCGGCCGGGATGCGCCAGGGCTCGATGCTCGAGAGGGTGATCGACGTGAGCGGCACGAAGAACGCCGCCATCGCCGCACCCTGGATGATCGTCGGGATCATCAGTGTGCGCACGTCCGTCTGCGTATTGAACCCCGAGCGCATGAAGCAGACCAGCGCAAAGATCAGGAAGGCGACCGTGACGAGTTGCCGCGGATCGCGCGTGGCCAGCATCTTGCCCACGATGGGCGTCAGCAGGATTGCCAGAAGTCCCACGGGGGCGGTGACGAGGCCCGCATAGGTTGCCGTGTAGCCCATATTGCTTTGCAGCCACAGCGGCAGCAGCACGACGTTGCCGAAGAAGACGCCATAGGCCACCGCCAGCGTCAGTGCGCCAACCGTGAAGTTGCGGACCTTGAACAGGCGCAGGTCCACCACGGGGTGCGCGTCGGTGATCTCCCAGATCAGGAAGAAGACGAAGGCGACGAAGGCGATCGCCGCCAGCGCGATGATGGTGGGGCTGGCGAACCAGTCCAGCTCCTTGCCCTTGTCCAGCATGATCTGCAGCGCGCCCACCCAGACCACGAGCAGGACGAGGCCCAGCTTGTCGATGGGCAGCTTGCGCGTGACCGATTCCCGGTTGCCGTAGATGCGCCAGCTGATCCATGCGGCCAACAGGCCCACCGGCACGTTGATGTAGAAGATCCAGGGCCAGGTGTAGTTGTCTGAAATCCAGCCGCCCAGCAGGGGGCCGGCCACCGGCGCCACCAGCGTGGTCATGGACCAGACCGCCAGCGCCATGCCCGCCTTGGACTTCGGAAAGCTGGCCAGCATCAGCGTCTGCGACAGCGGGATCATCGGGCCGGCAACGGCGCCTTGCAACACGCGGAAGGCGATCAGCGCCTCTAGCGACGGCGAGAAGCCGCACAGCCAGGAGGCCAGTACGAAGAGCAGCGTGGAGATCAGGAACAGGCGCACCTGGCCGAATCGCTGGGTGAGCCAGCCGGTAAGCGGCACCGTGATGGCGTTGGCCACCGCGAACGACGTGATCACCCAGGTGCCCTGGCTGGTGCTTACGCCCAGGTCGCCCGAGATGGTGGGGATGGAGACGTTCGCGATCGACGTGTCCAGCACGTTCATGAAGACCGCGGTCGACAGGGCGATAGACCCGATGATGCGGGTCGCGCCTTCCAGAGGCGGATGGGTTCCCGGCGGGCGGGCGGCGTCGGGGGGCGCGCCGGCGCCCGCGGGCTGGGCGGCTGTGCTCATGATGCGATGTTGGCGGCGATGATCTTCGCGATCATCGCATCGACTTCATTGTGGGCGGGTTCGAAGGCGCGGGTCGACCAGGCCGGTTCCTTGCGCGCCACTTGCGTGAGCGGGGCGCCGTCGTCCTTGCCCACGTCGACTTCCACGTCCATCGACAAGCCCACGCGAAGCGGATGCTGCTTGAGGTCTTCGGGGTCCAGCGTGATCCGCACGGGGACGCGCTGCACCACCTTGATCCAGTTGCCCGTGGCGTTCTGGGCGGGAAGCAGGGCGAAGGCGCTGCCCGTGCCGGCGTCCAGGCCGGCGACGGTGCCGTGGTAGGTGACCGAGCTGCCGTACAGATCGGCCACCATCTTGACCGGCTGGCCAATGCGCATCTTGCGCAACTGGCCTTCCTTGAAGTTGGCTTCGACCCAGACCTGGTCCAGCGGCACCACGGTCATCAGCGCGGCGCCGGGAGCAACGCGCTGGCCGACCTGCGCGGTGCGGCGCGCGATCACGCCGCCCACGGGGGCGGGGAGCACGGTGCGTGACTGGGCCAGCCACGCATTGCGCAGCTCGGCGGCCGCCTGGCGCACGTCGGGGTGGTTCGCCACCGTGGTGCCTTGCGTCAGGGCCTGGTTGGTCGCCAGCTTGGCCTGCGCGGCGGCCAGCGCCGCCTTGGCTTGCGCGACGCCGGACTGGGCCGACTTGAGCGCGACCTCGGCGTGCAGGATTTCCTCGCCGCTGACGCCGCCCGACTTGGCGAGCTGCTGGCGGCGCTTGACGTCGCTTTGGGCGCGGGTCAGCTCGGCCTGGGCGCGCAGGATGTCGGCATTGCGCAGGTCGACGTCGGCCGCCAGCGCATCGTTCTGCACGTAATAGGTCTGCACCTGGCGCACGGTCTGCGCCAGCTTGGCTTGCGCCTGCTGCAGGGCGACGTCGGTGTCGGCGGGATCGAGGCGGACCAGCGGCTGGCCGGCCGTGACGGTTTCGGTATCGTCGGCTTCGATGGCGACCACGGTGCCGGGCACCTGCGGCGTGATCTGCACCAGGTTGCCGTGCACGTAGGCGTCGTCGGTGCTTTCGAAGTGCGCGCCGAACAACGCCCACCAGATGCCATAGGCGATCGCGATGACGATGAAGGCTCCGGTCGCGAGCAGCAGCAGGCGTTTACGGGCGGGATGGGTTGTGGGAGTGGCAGCGTTCATGACGTCTGAATCCGGGATCGTTCAATGAATGGAGTTCGGGGCCGGCTCGGCCGGGGCCGCGTAGCCGCCGCCCAGGGCGGTGGCCAGGTTGGCGTCGAGCTGATAGGCGCGGATGCGCAGGTCCGTGTCAAGGCGCGCCTGCGTCAGCACGCCGGTCTGGGCGATCAGCACGGAGATGTAGTTGCCCATGCCCGCCTTGTAGCGGTCGACGGCGAGCGCGTAGGCGGCCTCGATGGCCTCGCGCGCCTGGCGTTGCTGGGCTTTTTCCTGATCCAGCAGGCGCAGGCCGTCCAGTGCGTCGGCGACCTGGTGCGCGGCGTCCAGCACGGTCTGGTTGTAGTCCGACACCGCCAGGTCCGCGTCGGCACGGCGGCCCGCCAGGTTGGCATTGAGTTCGCCGCCGTGGAAGATGGGCAGCGTGATCGCCGGACCGATGCCGGCCATGCGGGCGTCGGCGCCCAGCAGGTTGCCGGTGCCAATGGCCTGGAAGCCGACGAAGGCGACCAGGTTCACGTTGGGGTAGAACTCGGCCTTGGCCGCGTCGATGGTATGGCGCGCCGCCTCGGCGCGCCAGCGGGCGGCCGTGACGTCGGGGCGATGCCCCAGCAGGTCGAGCGGAACGCTGGCCGGCACGACGCCTGCCGGCGCGGTCAGCGTCACCTGAACCAGATCCTGTCCGCGCTGCGGGCCGGCGCCGGCCAGCGCGGCGACCTGATTACGCAGTTGGGCGATCGTCGTGTCGGTCTGGGTCAGTTCGACCTTGCCGGAGGCCAGCGACGATTCCGCCTGCTTGACCTCGACCTGGGTGTCCAGGCCCGCGGAATAGCGGCCCTGCGTCAGCGACAGCACTTCGGCGCGTTGCGCGATCACCCGGTTCAGCACGTCGCGCTGCGCGAAGGCGTTCTGCAGGTTCAGGTAGGCGCGCACGGTGGCGCTGGCGAGCAGGTTGCGCGCGGCCTGCGCATCGGCGCTGGCGGCTTCCTGCTGCGACACCGCGGACTGCAGGCGTGAGCGGTTCTTGCCCCAGAAGTCCAGTTCATAGCTGAAATCAAGCGCCAGCCGGTTGTCGCTGACGACCGAGCCGCCCAGCGGCGCGGGGTAGATGTAGTCCTTGGACAAGTGTTCGCGATTGAGCGTGTAGCCTGCGTCCACCCGCGGCAGCAGCGGCGCGCGCGCGATGCCGACAGCGGCGTTGGCCTTGGCCAGGCGCGCCTGCGCGGCGCTCATCGACGGACTGTTTGCCAGCGCTTCGGTCATCAGCGCATTGAGCTGCGAATCGCCGTAGCGTTCCCACCACTGCGCGGCGGGCCATTCGGTGGCCTGCCCGGTCAGCCCGAGTTTGGCGGCGTCAAGCTCGGCGACGGGCTTTGGCGCCGGCTCCATCAGCGCGCAACCGGTGAGGGCGAGCACCAATGCGATAGATAAAAGGCGTTTCATCCTGACTGTTAGCTGAAAGTAATTGATTGATCTGTATTTGCCTAGGCAACGATTATGCCAAATAAAAACCCCGGCTCCCGCTCGGGGTATGGCGTCAGCGCTCGGGGGCGGCGCCGGAGGCGGACCCGTTGGCGATCATCCGGCGCATGAAATGCATGAGCTGGGTGACTTCGTCGGTGGAGAAACCGCGCAGGTGGTGGTTCAGCGCACGGGCGATGTTGGCGGGGATGAGGCGGGCCTTGGCCTCGCCCAGTTCGGTCAGTTCGATCTTGACCACCCGGCGGTCTTCCTGACTGCGGTTACGGCGCAGCAGGCCCTTGGCTTCCAGGCGATCCAGCGCGCGGGTCATGGCGCCGGTGTCCATGTCGTTCAGGCGGGCCAGTTCAGCGGGCGTGTCGGCGCGGCCCAGGAACACCATGGCCAGGGGGCGCCATTGCATCGCGGTGAGATCGAGCGGCGCCATCTCCTGGTCGAGCATCCGGGTCAGGGAGTGATAGACCAGCTTGATGAGGTAGCCCGCGTTGTCTTCCGCCATGCACCGCGTGTCGTTGCGGTAATGGATGGGAGCGTCGGACGGCTCGGAGGATGCGGGCGAGGGCGGGGAAGGCGCGTCAGTCATGCGCCGAATTTTACTGCCTAGTCAGTTATTGTCAAGGCTGTATTTTCGGGGCCGGGTCTGGCGCCGGCGCCTGCTTGCGCAGTCCCGACCACACGATGGCGGCCACGATCAGCGCGGCGCCGGCCAGCATGCGCGGGGTGGGCTGCTGGCTGAAGAGCATCCAGGCGAATGCGATGGCGTAGACAGGTTCCAGGGCGATGACAAGCCCCGCGCTGCGCGCGTTCAGGCGGGTCAGGCTGGACACGAACAGGTAATGGGACAGCCCGGTGCAGAAGACCCCCAGCAGCGCCAGCCAGAACCAGTCCAGCGCAGGCACGGCGGGCAACTGGCCGACGGCAAAGGGCACCATCACCAGCGCAACCACCACGTTTTGCCAGCAGGCCACCTGCATCGGATCCATGCCGGAGGCCGAGCGGCGGTTGCTCAACGCGAGCAGGGCAAAGGTCAGGCCGGACAGAATGCCCCACGCCAGCCCGATGGTGCCCTGGTCGGCAAGGTCGAACGACGGCGTGACGAGCACCAGGCCGGCGGTCACCAGGCCCAGCAGCAGCCATTCGGCCAGGCGGACGCGTTCGCGGAAGAGGAGCCCTTCGAACAGCGTGATGAACGCGGGAAAGCTGGCAAAGCCGAGCGTCGCGATGGCGATGCCGCCCACCTTGACGGAAATGAAGAAAGTGACCCAGTGCGCCGCGAGCAGCGCGCCGGCGATCACCAGCACGAACAACTGAGCCGGCGTAAGCGCGCCCAGCAGCGGTTTGCGGCGCATCCGCGCAAAGATGCCCAGCGACACGACCGCGAACGCCGCCCGTCCCAACGTGATGACCGCGGCGCTGGCCTGGATCAGTTCGCCGAACACGCCGGTCAGGCCGAATAGCACGGCGGCAAGATGGATATAGGTGAGCGCGCGGTGTCGAGTCATGCTGCGAAAGAAGCGGATTGCATCAGAGAAGGCGTGCAATTATTTTTGCGGTGAATTTAAAATCATCGCATGAATCGTATTGCCAAGCTTACGGCGCTCCCGCTGGCGTCCAGCCGCGCTGCCGGGATCGCCATGGCGGTGCTTGGCGCGATCCTCTTCTCCGCCAAGGCCATCGTCGTCAAGTTCACCTACCGCTACGGTATCGACGCGGTCACGCTGATCGCGTTTCGCATGCTGTTCGCGATGCCGTTCTTCGCGGTGGTGGCGTGGCGCCAGTCGCGCCGCGCGGCGCGGGGCGAGATCGTGACGATGACCACGAAGGAGCGCCTGCAGGTGTGCGTGCTGGGCCTTCTGGGTTATTACCTGTCCAGCTTCCTGGACTTCCTGGGGCTGCGTTACATCACCGCCAGCCTCGAACGCCTGATCCTGTTTCTGTCTCCCTCGCTCGTCGTGCTGCTGTCGGCCCTCTGGTTCAAGCGCCCGATCGAACGCCGGCAATGGCTGGCCATGGTGCTGTCCTACGCGGGCGTGGTGCTGGTGTTCGCGCACGATCTGTCCTTCGGCGGGGGCAGCGAGGTGCTGTTAGGGTCTTTGTTCGTTTTTGGCTCGGCCGCAAGCTATTCTGTGTACCTCATCTGTTCCGGGGAGCTGATCAAGCGGATTGGCCCGACGCGGCTGGTGGCCTATGCCATGCTCGTGTCGTGCGTGGCCTGCATCATCCAGTTCTTCGTCGTGCATTCGCCGTCGATGCTGATCCAGCCCGCCGCGGTCTACGGTTACTCGATCATTCACGCCACCCTGAATACGGTGGTGCCGGTGTTCATGCTGATGTGGGCGGTCTCGCTGATCGGGGCGCCTACCGCGTCGCTGCTGGGCATGGTGGGGCCGGTGTCGGTGCTGTTTCTCGCGTCGTGGTTCCTGGACGAGCCCATCACGGTGTGGCAAATGGGCGGAACCGTCCTGGTGCTGGCGGGGGTGTTTGCGTTGATGGGCGGCGGCGCCGCCCGCGCGCCCGCGGGACAGGACGGCAGGCAATCCCCCCGGTGAAGTCTGCAATTTTGGTCAATTCGCGTTATTTCCAATGAAAGGAGGCCAGCATGGCCAGCAATCTCGTCAAGGCAATTCGTATCGAGCAGCACGGTGGTCCCGAAGTCCTGAAGCTGGTCGAGGTGGAAGTGCCGCCGCCGGCCGCCAACGAAGTCACGATCGAGCAGCACGCCGCCGGCCTGAATTTCATCGATATCTATTTCCGCACGGGCTTGTATCCCCATCCGCTGCCGCATGGCCTGGGCTTTGAAGGGGCGGGCGTGGTCACCGCCGTGGGCGCCGACGTCAAGCACCTGAAGAAAGGCGACCGTGTCGCCTACGGCCAGAGCCCCATTGGCGCGTACGCCAAGGCCCGCAATGTGCCGGCTTTGCAGGTCGTCAAGGTGCCCAAGGGCATCGGCTTTGACGAAGCGGCCGCGCTGATGCTCAAGGGCCTGACGGTGCAGTACCTGTTCCGCCAGACCTACCGCCTGCAAGGTGGCGAAACCATCCTGTTCCATGCCGCAGCCGGCGGCGTCGGGCTGATTGCGTGCCAATGGGCCAAGGCCCTGGGCGTCAAGCTCATCGGCACGGTGTCCAGCCCCGAAAAGGCGGAACTGGCTCGCGAAAATGGCGCATGGGAAACCATCGACTATTCGCGCGAAAACGTGGTCGAACGCGTGCTGGAACTGACGGGCGGCAAGAAGGTGCCGGTCGTGTATGACGGCGTGGGCAAGGACACGTGGGAAACCTCGTTGGACTGCATCGAGCCGCGCGGCCTGATGGTCAGCTTCGGCAACGCGTCCGGTCCCGTGGCAGGCGTGAACCTGGCCGTGCTGAACCAGAAGGGCAGCCTGTACGTGACGCGCCCCTCGCTGGGCATCCACGTGAACACGCTGGAGAAGCTGCAATCGGCCTCCGAAGAGCTGTTCGACCTGGTGCTGAAAAAGAAGATCAAGGTTCGCATCGACCAGCGCTACGCGCTGGAGCAGGCGGGCGAAGCGCAGACGGCGCTGGCGTCGCGCAAGACGACGGGCGCGACGGTGCTGACGCTGGACTGATTGCAGTACTGATCGCACCACAAAGCAAGGCGGCGCCCCGTGGGGCGCCGCGACAGGCCTGGAGGACGCGCGATGCGCGGACTGCCGGGCTTTTTTTTAATCAGCCGCTGATCAGAGCTTTTCCTCGTTGATGAGGTCTTCCTTGCCGTAGAACTTCACGCCGATGTGAATGCGCTCGCGGCCTTGGGAGCGGCGGTGGCGGTTGGTATCGCGCAGCGAATAGACGCAGCCGCAGTATTCCTGCTGGTAGAAGTTCTCGCGCTTGCTGATTTCGATCATGCGGGCCGACCCGCCGCCCTTGCGCCAGTTGTAGGTCCAGTAGATCAGATCGTCGTAACGCGCGGCGGCGCGTTCGCCGCAACCGTTGATCTGGTTCATGTCCTTCCAACGCGAGATGCCGAGCGAGCTGGTGATGGTGTCAAAGCCATGCTCGTGGGCGTAGAGGGCGGTGCGTTCGAAGCGCATGTCAAAGCACGCCGTGCAGCGCTCGCCGCGCTCGGGGGCGTCTTCCATGCCCTTGACGCGTTCGAACCAGTTGTCCATGTCGTAGTCGGCGTCGATGAATTCGATGCCGTGCTGCTCCGCGAAGCGGATGTTCTCCTGCTTGCGGATTTCGTACTCTTTGACCGGATGGATGTTCGGGTTGTAGAAGTAGATCGCGTAATCAATGCCGGAGGCCGTCATGGCCTCCATGACCTCGCCGGAACAGGGCGCGCAGCACGAATGCATCAGCACCTTGCTGCGGCCGGCGGGCAGGTCGAGTTTGGGGCGGACGAGTTCAGACATGGCGGTCGGGCAAAAGCGGAAAAACCCTTATTTTACGACGAGTTGCCGTCACCCCAGCACCGTCGTCCACAGTTCCCGCACCGCGGCGCGTTCCGGCTGGAGCTGATCGGGCGCCACGCGGGCCTTTTCCACGCCCTGCAGGCGCAACTGATGCTGCACGCGCCGCAGGGTGCGGTAGGCGTCGCCCGACCGCGCGGCCAGCTCGGGCGGGATCAGCCCCATTTCGGCGGCCAGGCGCAGCAGCGTGATGTTGCCCAGGTTGCGCACCAGCACCGGGTGCGTGCCCGCGTGGCACAGCACCAGGTATTGCGTCACGAACTCCACGTCGACCATGCCGCCGCGGTCGTGCTTCAAGTCGAAGCGGTCCGAGGTGTTCGGATGGCCGGCATTGATTTTCTCGCGCATGGCCAGCACTTCGTCGCGCAGCGCCGCCGTGTCGCGCGGCAGCACCAGGATGTCCTCGCGGATCTTTTCAAACCGCGCACCCACGTTGGCGTCGCCGGCCGCGAAACGCGCGCGGGTCAGCGCCTGGTGTTCCCAGGCCCAGGCGTGCTTGTGCTGGTATTCCTCGAAGGCTTCGATCGATACCGCCAGCAGTCCCGCGTCGCCGTCGGGCCGCAGGCGCAGGTCGGTCTCGTACAGCCGCCCCGACGAGGTCATGGTCGACAGCCAGGACGACATGCGCCGGCCCAGCTTGGCATAGACCTCCGCCGCGTCGTCGCGCGGGTCGTCGAAGAGGAACACGAGGTCCAGGTCGGAGGCATAGCCCAACTCCTTGCCGCCCAGTTTGCCGTACGCAATGACGGCAAAGCGCGGCTCGGCGCCTTCGATCTTGTTCACGAGGGGCCAGGCGCGGCGGATGGTCTCGGTCAGCAGCAGGTCCGCCAGCGCCGACAACTGGTCGGCCAGCTTTTCAACGGTGAGCTCGCCCTCCAGGTCCTGCGCCAGCAGCTGGAAGCTGGCCTGGCGCTGCACGTCGCGCATCAGGTTCATCTGGCGCTCGATGTCCGGGTCGCCGTCCGGCAGGCGGCAGGCGTCCAGGTCCGCCGTCAGCTGCCGGGCAATCTGGCCGAAGTCGAGCGGTTCGAAGAGCGTGCGCCAGTCGATCAGGCTGTCGAGCAGCAATGGGTGTTGCGTCAGGTACTGCGCGGCCCAGGGGCTGGCGGCCACCATGCGCGCCACGCGCGCCAGCGTGTCCGGGTATTCGGCCAGCAGCGCCAGGTACGCGCTGCGCTGCGCGATCTTTTCTATGAGGTCAAAGAGCCGCACCGCAGCCTCGCGCGGGGCGGGCGTCTGCAGCGCGGCGCGTAGCGCGGCCGGAAGCAGGACCTCCATGCGGCGGCGGCTGCTTTCGGGCAGGCTGCGCACGCGGTGGCTGCCCGACAATGTCTGGGCCCGGCGCACCAGGTCGTCCGCGTCCTGGCCGAACGCCTGGCGGATCTGGTCGGTAAGCTCGCTTTCGCTGTCGGGTTCTTCCTGGCTGGCCGGCGCCTCGCCCGGCGTGGGGGCAGGCGCCGCTTCTTCCTCGCCCATGCCCACCATGCGGAACACGTTGCGGAAGGTCTGCGACACGAAGTCGCGGTGCGCGGCCAACGTGCTCTCGAAGGCGTCGGGCGTCATGCCCAGCGCCTCGGCCAGGGCGGCGCGCAGGGCCGGGTCGCCGGGCAGCAGATGCGTCTGCTCGTCTTCGCGATATTGCAGCGCGTGCTCGGTGCGGCGCAGGAACCGGTAGGCCTCTTCAAGCCGGCGGGCGTCGTCTTGCGGCACCAGGCCGGCCACGCATTCGGCATGCAGCGCTTCCAGCAAGCCGCGCTTTTGCAGCGCCGGCATGCGGCCGCCGCGGATCAGCTGCGCCAGTTGCACCACGAACTCGATCTCGCGGATGCCGCCGTCGCCCAGCTTGATGTTGTTGGCGCTGTCGATGCCATTGCGCGCCGACGCGCGGCGCTGCCAGTCCTGGCGGATGCGTTCGCGCAGCGCGCGCAGCGCGGCCAGCGCATCGAAGTCAAAGTACTTGCGGTAGACGAAGGGCACGCGCAGGCTTTCCAGTTGGCGGGCCTGCGCGGTGCTGTCGCTGTCTTCGAAGGCTTGCGCCGGCATCAGGCGCGCCTTCAGCCATGCATAACGCTCCCATTCGCGCCCCTGGCCGATCAGATAGTGCTCCAGCGCGTCCAGGCTCCAGGCCAACGGGCCGGCGTCGCCGTCCGGGCGCAGGCGCAGGTCGGTGCGGAATACCTGGCCGTTGGCGTCCACCTCGGACAGCACCGGCATCATGCGGCGCGTCAGGCGGCCGTAGAACTCGTGATGGCTGATGCGGCGGGGTCCGTCGGTTTCGCCTTCCTCGCCGTAGAGCATGATGAGGTCGATGTCGGACGACACGTTCAGCTCGCACCCGCCCAGCTTGCCCATGCCGACGATCAGCATTTCCTGGGGCTTGCCCGTGGCCGGGTCGCGCGGCACGCCGTGCACGGCCGCCAGTTCGGCGGCCACGCTGCGGTAGGCGGCTGCCACCGCCATGTCCGCCAGCGTGGTCATGGCGCCCACCACTTCTTCAAGCGGGGCCTGCCCGGACAGGTCGCGCACGATCAGCACGCTGAAGACGCGTTCGCGCAGCCTGCGCAGCACCATGCGGCAAACATCCACCGGCAAGGCGCCGGTCACGGCCGTGCCGGCCAGTTCGTTCTCCCATTGCGCCATCAACGCCGGTGTGACGGGTTGTTTCACCGCTTCGTCCAGCCACGCGGCCAGATCCGGGTGAGCGTCCAGACGGCGGCGCAGATGGCCGGACCAGGCGAGGGCAGGGGCGATAAGTGAAGGTTTCGACATGGTGCAAAGGGCGGCAGACGGATGGACGTGTTTCAGGTATAAGTGGGGACGATACTGCAAGACATCTCCTCCTGCCCACTGATCCGTGTCTGTTCCAAAAAAAGTGCTCCGCAGCCTGTTCTGGGCCGCGCTGACCGTCTATGGCGTTGTCGCCATCGGGTTTCTGGGCGTGCGCTACTGGGTCCTCCCGCGGGTGGATCAGTGGCGCCCTCAGATTGAAGCCTACGCCAGCCAGGCGTTGGGCGCCCGCGTAACGATCGGCGCGATCAAGGCCAACTGGCAAGGGCTCAATCCCCGGCTCGATCTCGCCGCCGTCCAGGTCTACGACGACGAGACGGATCCGGTATTGAGCCTGCCGTCCGTGTCCGCGGTCGTGGCATGGCGCAGCATCCTGGCCCTGTCGCCCACCCTGGTGCGGCTGCGGCTCGAAAAGCCGGAACTGACGCTGCGGCGGGACTCGTCAAATCATCTGTGGGTCGCTGGCCAGAATATCGATCTGAATACCAGCGACCACGCCTCCGACCTGAACCATCCCGGCCTGCGCTGGCTGGCGGCGCAGCGCGAGCTGCTGGTCAGCGACGCCACGCTGCGCTGGCAGGACGAATTGCGCCAGGCGCCTGAGCTCACGATGGAAGGCGTCGACTTCCTGGTGCGCAACGGCAGTCTCTCGCATCGGTTCGTGCTGCAGGCATCCGCGGGGCCGGCGCTGGCCCACAAACTTGAGCTGCGCGGCGAATTCAACCGCAGCCTGTTTGCCGCCGACGCCAAGAAGCCCGCCAACTGGAGCGGCCAGATCTTTGCCCAGGTCGATGACGTGGAACCGCTGGCCTGGGCGCCTTGGATCGACGTGCCGCGGGTCGCCGGCCGCATCGCCGCGCGCGCGTGGTGGCAGCTCGACCACGGCAAGTTCACCAAATTGACGAGCGACGTCGCCGCGCGCGGCGTGTCCTGGCGCGCGTCGCCGGACGGGCCCGCCTTTCAGGGCGGTTCGGGCCAGTTGCGCATTGCCGCGCTGCCGGGCGATTTCTTGACGATCAATGGCTTGCCGATGGCGCGCAGCCCCGGCGCGGCCGACGTGACGGTCAAGGGCGCGGTGCACCAGTTGCGCGTGACCCTGCCGGGCGTCTTCGAGACGCCGACGCTGCGTGCCGACGACCTGGAGCTCGACGCCCAGGTCAAGGGGCCTGATGCGGACAACTGGTTCGTGGACGTGGCCCAGATGCGCCTGGCCAATGAAGACATGGATGTGCGTCTGCAAGGCCAGTGGCGCAAAGAGGGCAAGACTGCGGCGGGCAGCGCCGACGTGCGCGGCACGATGGTGCGCGGGTCGATGCCCGCCATCCACCGTTATCTGCCGCTCGAGGTGAACGCCGACGCCCGTGAATGGCTGGCGACCGGTTTGCCTGCCGGCCAGATGCATTCGGCGGCCATCACGCTCAAGGGGGATCTGGACGACTTCCCGTTCGGTGCGCCGGGCGCCCCTGGCGAATTCGTCATCGCCGGCGCGTATTCCGGCGCGAAGGTCGACTACGCGCCGGCGGGCGAGAACCGCAAGGGCTGGCCGATGCTGGAAAACCTGTCGGGCAGTTTCCGCATCGACAAGGTGAGCCTGGCGCTGGACAGCGCGGGCGGCGCGGTGGCGCACACCGGCAAGGGGCACACCGTCACGTTGGGCGCCGTGAAGGCGGCCATTCCCAACATGGAGCATGACTCGGAACTGCGGGTCACCGGCGACACCTCGGGGCCGGTGGCGGCCTATCTGGCGCTGGCCGCGAATTCTCCGTTGGGCGAACTGCTGGACGGGGCCTTGGACGAGGCCCAGGGCACCGGCGACTGGCGCATGCCGCTCGACCTGAAGGTGCCGCTGCTCAATACCGATGACACCCAGGTCCAGGGGCGTATCCGTTTCTCGGACAATTCCTTCACCTTCATGCCCGAGATCCCGCCGCTCAGCCAGATCCACGGTGACCTGGAGTTTTCAGAAAAGGGCGTGCAGACCAAGGGCATCCGGGCGCAATTCCTGGGCGGACCCGCCAACATCTACGGCACGCTGGCGCAGGGCACGGACGCGCTGCGTTTTGACGGCACCCTGTCGGGGCCCGGGCTGGCGCAGTTGAGCCGCGCCGCATCGATGTCGCGTTTCACCGGCCGCGCGGCCTACAAGGGCCGGCTGCTCTACCTGAAGGGCGGCGCCATCGACATATCGGCCGAGTCCGACCTGGTTGGCATGGCGATCGACATGCCGGCGCCCGCCGGCAAGCCGGCCAAGTCCGCGCAGTTGCTGAAGCTGCAATGGTCGCCGGCGCAGGACCGCGGCGCCCGCGACCGGCGCTGGCTGACGGCCAGCCTGGGCGATAACGTCAACGCCTTGTTCGAACGGGACCCCGCAGAGGGTTCGGCCGCCTACTTTTCGCGCGGCGCGCTGGGCATCGGGCGGCCGGCCAGCCTGCCGGAGCGCGGACTGAGCCTCAACGCCAGCCTGCCCGAACTGGACATGGACGCCTGGGATGCCGTCTCCGAGGGATTCAACGTGGCGCCCGCGAAGGGGCGGCCGCCTTCCAAGCCCATCCTGCCGCAGCCCGAGCGCATCAGTCTGGCTGCCGGCGCGCTGCACACCAGCGGCTACACCCTCAATGACCTGACGCTGTATGCCACGCGCCCCGCGCCGGCGCGCTGGCGCGTCGAACTGGAATCGCGGCAGGCGGCGGGCACGCTGGAATGGCGCGAGGCGCAGGGCGCCATCGCCGGGCAGATCACCGCCCGCCTGAAGCATCTGTCCATTGCGGGCGAGGGCGACTCCAACCAGGCCGACAAGGCGCTGGCCTCCGGCAACGACCTGTCCGACATTCCCGCGATCGATCTGCAGGCCAATCAATTCTTGTTGTATGGCAAGAACCTGGGGGCGCTGCAGGTGACCGGCACCAACCTGGAGCGGGGGCGGCAATGGCGGCTGGACAAGCTGGCCATCACCAATGATTCGGCGGCCTTGAACGCCACGGGCAATTGGGGGCTTGAAGGGCCGAACCGGGGGCTGACCGTCGATGCCGTGCTCAAGCTGGAAAACGTCGGCGACTTCATGAGCCGCATCGGCTTCGAGAACGTCGTGTCCAACGGCAAGGGAACGATCCAGGGCAAGGCGACCTGGCGCAACCTGCCGTGGACGCACGATATCGCCGACGTGGTGGGCGATGTGGTCGTCAGCCTGGACAACGGCCGCTTCATGCACGTGAACTCACGCACGGCGCGCCTGTTGGAGCTGCTGTCGCTGCAGTCGCTGCAGCGGCTGGCGCGGCTGGACGTCAATCCCACGAACCTGCTGCGGGACGGGTTTCCGTTCGACACCATCCGCGGCAACGTCAAGGTGGCCGACGGCACGCTGAATACCGAAGGCTACAAGATCAACGGTCCGGTGGCCGCAATCGTCCTGGCGGGCGGCGTGAACCTCGTCAAGGAGCGCTGGGACATGAAGGCGGTGGTGATTCCCAATCTGGACGCCAGCGGCGCGGCAATGGTCACCGCGCTGGCGGTCAACCCGCTGATCGGCCTGGGCGCGTTCGTCACGCAGTGGCTCCTCAAGCAGCCGCTGGCGCGCGCGATGACGATGGAATACGCCGTCACGGGAAGCTGGGACGACCCGCGCATCGAACCCATCGACGCCTCGGGCAAGGAACCGGACAAGCAGACGCCCCGGCCGGCCAATTCCTCGCCGCGCCGGATGCCGGAGTTCATCGAGCACTGAGCCAGCCGCCCACGAAAAAGCCGCCTCGAAGGCGGCTTTTTCGTGGGCGCGGACGGTGCGCTTACTTCTTCTTCATCATGTCGAAGAATTCGGCGTTGGTCTTGGTGGCGCGCATCTTGTCCAGGATGAATTCCATGGACTGGACTTCGTCCATGTCGTGAATGAACTTGCGCAGCACCCACACCTTCTGGAGCAGGTCGGGGGCGATCAGCAGCTCTTCGCGGCGGGTGCCCGACTTGTTCAGGTTGATGGACGGGTAGACGCGCTTTTCGGCCAGGCGGCGCTCGAGGTGGACTTCGGAGTTGCCGGTGCCCTTGAATTCTTCATAGATGACTTCATCCATGCGGCTGCCGGTTTCGATCAGCGCGGTGCCCAGAATGGTGAGCGAGCCGCCTTCTTCCAGGTTGCGCGCCGCGCCGAAGAAGCGCTTCGGGCGCTGCAGGGCGTTGGCGTCCACGCCGCCGGTCAGCACCTTGCCGGAGGCCGGCACGACGGTGTTGTAGGCGCGGGCCAGACGGGTGATCGAGTCCAGCAGGATCACGACGTCCTTCTTCATTTCGACCAGGCGCTTGGCCTTTTCGATGACCATTTCGGCCACTTGCACGTGACGGGTGGCGGGCTCGTCGAAGGTCGAGGCCACGACTTCACCGCGCACCGTGCGCTGCATTTCGGTCACTTCTTCCGGGCGTTCGTCGACCAGCAGGACGATCATGACCGCGTCGGGGTAGTTGGTGGTGATGGCGTGCGCAATGTGCTGCATCATCACCGTCTTGCCGGACTTGGGGCTGGCGACGATCAGGCCGCGCTGGCCCATGCCGATCGGGGCGAAGACGTCGAGGATCCGGCCAGTGAGGTTTTCCTCGCTCTTGATGTCGCGTTCCAGGCGGATGACGCGATTCGGGTGCAGCGGCGTCAGGTTCTCGAACATGATGCGATGCTTGATCGCCTCGGGCGCCACGCCGTTGACCTTGTCCACCTTCACCAGGGCAAAGTAGCGCTCGCCATCCTTGGGGGTGCGCACTTCGCCTTCGATGGAGTCGCCGGTGTGCAGATTGAAGCGGCGGATCTGCGACGGAGAGATGTAGATGTCGTCGGTGCTGGCCAGATACGAGGTTTCCGGCGAGCGCAGGAAACCGAAGCCGTCGGGCAGGACTTCAAGAACGCCGTCGCCGAAGATCTGCTCGCCTTGCTTGGCGCGCCGCTTCATGATGGCGAACATCAGTTCCTGCTTGCGCAGGCGGTTGGCGTTTTCGATTTCCAGGCCAGCGGCCATTTCGAGCAGCTGCGAGACGTGCAGCGCCTTCAGTTCGTTGAGGTGCATCGCGGTGGGTGTTGGGGGAAAAGTAAAGGAGGGCTCTGGCGGCGCGCCACGGACGGGCTCGCGCGGTACTGAATGAGCGCCGCCTATGCAGCGGCGCCCTCGGTTACAGCACGCGATTTACAACGCGCCGTCCAGGAATGCGGTGAGTTGCGACTTCGACAGCGCGCCAACCTTGGTGGCGGCAGCCTGGCCGTCTTTAAAGAGCATAAGGGTGGGAATGCCGCGGATGCCGTACTTGGTGGCCGTGCCCTGGTTTTCATCCACGTTCAGCTTGGCGATCGTCAAGCGGCCTGCGTATTCGGCGGCGACTTCTTCCAGGATGGGGGCGATCATCTTGCAGGGGCCACACCAGGCAGCCCAGTAGTCCACCAGCACCGGCTGGCCGGATTTCAACACATCGGCATCGAAGCTGGCGTCACTGACGTTCTTGATTTGGTCGCTCATGATGGTGATTCTCGGTTCGGCAGCAAAAGGCGCGTTAAGACGCGCCTTGCCGTTGTTCTTGTTTGTGGAATGGACTCAAGCATACCACTGTCAATAACAACAGGCATACCACTGTTAATAACAACAGGGTTTGCAGGATTTTGTGTAGGATGTTGCGGCGCAGCTGTCGCGATCCGGGCGGTCAAAGTCCGGAACGGCGGTTGTGACTGTCATCATCCTACCGAAATCGGACCTGGTCAGGTCGTGCGCATCCCACCCGGAGCCGCGCAGAATCTAGGCTTGTCCGTAAAATGTCGGTTTTTTTCCACAGATGTTGGGGATAACTTGGCCACTCCACGTTACAACGAGGCGTCCATCCGCGTCCTGAAGGGGCTGGAACCCGTGCGGCAGCGCCCGGGCATGTACACCCGCACCGAAAACCCCCTGCACGTCGTGCAGGAGGTCATCGATAACGCCGCAGACGAGGCCCTGGCCGGCTACGGCAAGCAGATCCAGGTCACGCTGCACGCCGATGGCAGCGTGTCCGTCGAAGACGACGGCCGCGGCATTCCCGTCGGGCTGCATCCCGAAGAAAACGCGCCCGTCGTCGAACTCGTGTTCACGCGCCTGCACGCCGGCGGCAAATTCGACAAGGCCGGCGGCGGCGCGTACGCCTTCTCCGGCGGCCTGCACGGCGTCGGCGTGTCCGTCACCAACGCGCTGGCCACCCGCCTGGAAGTCGTCGTCTGGCGCGACAACGCCGTGAACCGCCTGGTGTTCAAGGGCGGCGACGTCGCCGAGCCCCTCGCACCCTACGATCAGGGCGGCCGCAAGAAGTCCGGCACCCGCGTGCGCGTCTGGCCGGACGCCAAGTATTTCGACAGCCCCAATATTCCGCTGGGCGAGCTCACCCACCTCTTGCGCAGCAAGGCCGTGCTGCTGCCAGGCGTGAAGGTCACGCTCGTCAACGAGAAAACCGGGGACACCAAGACCTGGCAGTACCAGGACGGCCTGCGCGGCTACCTGGCAGAGGCCCTGGCGGGCGCCGAGCTGATGGTGCCGTTCTTCGAAGGCGCGCAATACGCCGGCGCCGACCACGAAAACTTCGCCGAGGGCGAGGGCGCCCAATGGGTCGTGGCCTGGACCGAGGACGGCAACGCGGTGCGCGAGTCCTACGTCAACCTCATCCCCACGCCGGCCGGCGGCACGCACGAGTCCGGTCTGCGCGAAGGCCTGTTCGGCGCCGTGAAGGGGTTTGCCGAGCTGCACAGCCTGCTGCCCAAGGGCGTGAAGCTGCTGCCCGAAGACGTCTTTGCCCGCGCCAGCTTCGTGCTGTCGGCCAAGGTGCTCGATCCGCAATTCCAGGGCCAGATCAAGGAACGCCTGAACAGCCGCGATGCCGTGCGCCTGGTGGGCGGGTTCTCCAAGAGCGCGCTCGATCTGTGGCTGCACAGCAATGTGGAATACGGCAAGAAGCTTGCCGAACTGGCCATCCGGCAGGCGCAGGCGCGCCAGCGTTCCGCCCAAAAGGTCGAAAAGCGCAAGAGTTCCGGCGTGGCGGTCCTGCCCGGCAAGCTGACCGACTGCGAGTCCAGCGACGCCACGCGCACCGAGGTATTTCTGGTCGAGGGCGACTCGGCCGGCGGCTCGGCCAAGATGGGCCGCGACAAGGAATTCCAGGCCATCCTGCCGCTGCGCGGCAAGGTGCTCAACTCCTGGGAAGTCGACCGCGACCGCCTCTTTGCCAACAACGAGATCCACGACATTTCCGTGGCGATCGGCGTGGATCCGCACGGTCCCAACGATACGCCCGACCTGTCCGGCCTGCGCTACGGCCGCATCTGCATCCTGTCGGACGCGGACGTCGACGGCTCGCACATTCAGGTGCTGCTGCTGACGCTGTTCTACCGGCACTTCCCCAAGCTCGTCGAGGCCGGCAACGTTTACGTCGCCAAGCCGCCGCTGTTCCGTCTGGACGTGCCGGCGCAGGGCAAGCGTCCCGCCCGCAAGATCTACTGTCTTGACGAAGGCGAGCTCGAGGCCGCGCAGGACAAGCTGCGCAAGGAAGGCGTGCGCGAAGGCGCGTGGGCCGTCAGCCGGTTCAAGGGCCTGGGCGAAATGAACCCCGAGCAATTGTGGGAAACCACCATGAATCCGGACACGCGCCGCCTGCTGCCGGTGGGCTATGGCGACCAGACGCCCGATGACACCACCCGCATGTTCGACATGCTGATGGGCAAGGGCGAGTCCTCGCAACGCCGCGCGTGGATCGAGGAAAAGGGCAACCTGGCGGAGCTCGACATCTGATGACCGCCACCGTGCCCGGGCAAGCCCGCATGGTCGTCGACCTGACCGCCGACGACTACGCGGATTTCGCCGCCTATGTGTACAAACGGCCGGAACTGCGCCGCCGCCGTTACCGGTCCCATCTGCGCTTCGGCGTCCTGATGATCGTGGCCTTGCTTGCCTACCTGATCTGGCAGACCTGGGACGGCAAGGGGCCCAACTGGGGCGCGCTGCTGCCGGTGTATTTCCAGGGCTTGGCGGTGGGCCTGGGCATCCTCGCGTTGCTGGCCCTGGCGTACGAATACGTGCTGCCCGGCCTCGTGAAGATGAACACGCGCCGCATGCTGGCCAAGCAGCCCGACACCCTTTACCTGGGGCGGCACGAGCTGGACTTCGGGCCGGACGGCGTCACGGACACCACTGCCACCGCCTCCGGGCACATGGCGTGGTCCGATGTGCGGCGGGTCGAGGAAACCCCCGAGCACCTCTACGTCATCCTGGGCACGTTGCAAGGCGTGATCATCCCCAAGCGCGGGCAGGACGCCGCCACGTTGCAGGCCGTGCGCACCCAGATGCGCGCGCATGTCGCCGACACGCAGTTTTTGGCCCCGTCCGCCTGAGGCGCATTGACGCCGTTTCGATGAAATTGTCTACCTGAATACAACATGACCGACACCAATCAACCCGGCCTGTTCGACTCCACTCCGCCCGGCGGCGACGGCGATGGCAACGCCGCCATCACGCTGGCGCGCTACGCGGAGCAGGCCTATCTGGACTACGCGGTGTCCGTGGTGCGCGGCCGCGCGCTGCCCGACGTGGGCGACGGGCAGAAGCCCGTGCAGCGCCGCATCCTTTTCGCCATGCAGGCGATGGGGCTGGGCTCCGGCGCCAAGCCCGTCAAATCGGCGCGCGTCGTGGGCGACGTGCTTGGTAAGTACCATCCGCACGGCGACCAGGCGGCGTACGACGCCATGGTCCGCATGGCGCAGGACTTTTCGCTGCGCTATCCGCTGATCGACGGCCAGGGCAACTTTGGTTCGCGCGACGGCGACAACGCCGCCGCCATGCGTTACACGGAAGCGCGCCTCACGCCGATCGCCAAGCTGCTGCTCGACGAACTGGACGAAGGCACGGTGGATTTCGTGCCCAACTACGACGGCAGCCAGCAAGAGCCGCAGATGCTGCCGGCGCGCCTGCCCGTGATGCTGCTGAACGGCGCCTCGGGCATCGCCGTGGGCATGGCCACCGAGATCCCCCCGCACAACCTGCGCGAAGTCGCGCAGGCCTGCGTGGCGCTCATCAAGCAGCCGCAGTTGCCCGACGAAGAGCTGTACGCCATGATCCCCGGCCCGGACTTCGCGGGCGGCGGCCAGATCATCACCCCGGCGGCCGACATCGCGCAGATCTACAGTGTGGGCCGCGGGTCCCTGAAGGTGCGCGCGCGCTGGCAGTTCGAGGAACTGGCGCGTGGCCAGTGGCAACTGGTCGTCAACGAGCTGCCGCCGGGCACCTCGGGCCAGAAGGTGCTGGAAGAAATCGAGGAAATCACCAATCCCAAGGTCAAGACGGGCAAGAAGAGCCTGACGCCGGAGCAGACGCAGGCCAAGGCAGTCATGCTGAACCTGCTGGATGCGGTGCGCGACGAATCCGGCAAGGACGCCGCCGTTCGTCTGGTCTTCGAACCCAAGACCTCGCGGGTCGACCGCGACGAATTCGTCAACACGCTGCTGGCGCAGACCAGCATGGAAGGCAGCGCCAGCGTCAACCTGGTGTGCATCGGCACCGACGGCCGTCCGCGCCAGAAGGGCCTGCGCGACATTCTGGTCGAATGGCTGGCGTTCCGCACCAACACCGTGGTGCGCCGCACGCGCTTCCGCCTGGACAAGGTCATTGACCGCATCCACGTGCTGGAAGGGCGCATGGTCGTCTACCTGAACGTGGACGAGGTCATCCAGACGATCCGCGAATCCGACGAGCCCCGCGCCGCGTTGATGCAACGCTTCAAGCTGTCCGAACGGCAAGCCGAGGACATCCTCGAAATGCGTTTGCGCCAGCTGGCCCGCCTGGAAGGCTTCAAGATTGAGCAGGAACTGGCCGATAAGCGCAAGGAACAGGTCTCGCTGCAAGAACTTTTGGACAACCCCACAACGCTCAAGCGCCTGCTGGTCAAGGAAATCGAAGCCGACGCCAAGCAATATGGCGACGAGCGCCGCACCCTGATCGAGACGGCCGAGCGCGCCGTGCTTGAAACCAAGGTGCTGGACGAGCCTGTCACGGTGATCGTTTCGCAAAAGGGCTGGCTGCGGGCCCGTCAGGGCCACGGCCATGACGCCGCGCAATTCGGCTTCAAGCAGGGCGACGATCTGTACGGCGCCTTCGAGTGCCGCACCACCGACACGCTGATCGCGGTTGGCGACAACGGCCGGGTCTATTCCGTGCCGGTGTCCGGCCTGCCGTCGGCGCGTGGCGACGGCCAGCCGGTCACCACGATGATCGACCTGGAATCGGGCACGCGCATCGTCCACACCATCGCGGCCTCGGCCGACAGCCGGTGGCTGCTGGCAACGCGCGGCGGCTACGGGTTCGCGGCCAAGCTGTCCGACATGGTCAGCCGCCAGCGGGCCGGCAAACAGTTCATCACCCTTGAGACGGGCGACGAACTGCTGCGTCCGGTGCCGTTGTTCGCCGGCGCCCAGCAACTGGCGCTGCTGTCGCAAAAGGGCAAGTTTCTGGTCTTCGGCCTGGACGAAGTGAAGTCGCTGGCGGGCGGCGGACGCGGCACCATCCTGATGGGGCTGGACGGCGCGGACAAGCTCGATCAGACCGTGCCGATCGGCACGTTGGGGCTGCGCGCCACCGGCATCTACCGCAACAAGATGACCGAGGACATCCTGGCGGGTGCGGACCTGGCGGTCTACGTCGGCAAGCGGGCCCGCAAGGGGCGCGCACTGGACGTGCGGCCCAAGCAGCCGTTGCTGTCTCCGGTGCTGGGTTGAGGCCTGCCCGCCGCCTGACGCAGCAAAGGCCCGGCGGCGCGCGCGTGTTGCGCCGCCGGTATGCGATCCGGGGGCGGGCATGACCGGCGGCCACGCCGTCCGGCCGCGGCTTGCCCACGTCGATGCCCTGCGCGGCTTTGCGCTCTTCGGCATCCTGGTGGTCAACATCGGCGTGTTCGCCTTTCCGTTCTATGGCGGGGGCGTGGCCGACCCGGTCTATTCGCGCCCGGTCGACGTGACGGTCCGGTGGCTGATCGCCTGGTTATTCGAGACCAAGTTCTACCTGCTATTTTCCTTCCTGTTCGGCTACAGCTTCACCCTGCAGATGACGGCCGCTGAACAGGCCGATGCCGCCTTCGCGCCGCGCTTCCTGCGCAGGCTGGCGGGGCTGGCCGTCCTGGGCTTTGCGCACGCCATCCTGTTCTACCAGGGCGACATCCTGGTGACCTATGCCTTGCTGGGCTTCGCGTTGCTGCTGTGCCGGCGCATGGATCCGGGTCGTGCGCTGCGCGTGGCGCTGTGGCTGATCGCGCTGGCGTCGGCGGTGTGGGCGATCCTGGGCGCACTGACATTCCTGGATCCGGCGCCCGCTGGATACGCCGCGCTGTACAAGGCCGAGGCGCTGGCCTCCATCGAGGCGTATCGCGGCACCATCGGCACCACGATCGCGCAGCACATCAAAGAGCTCACGGAAACCATCTGGTTCACCGTGCTGCTCGTGCAGGGGCCTTTCGTCTTTGCCATGTTCCTGGCCGGATATGCGCTGGGGCGGCGCAATGCGCTGGCGGACCCGTGGCGCTCGCGCCGCGCGCTTGGGCTGCTCTGCGCGCTGGGCCTCTTACCGGGCCTGGCCGGCGCCGCTGCCTACGCGACCAGCGCCTTGCCACAGGCCCGCGTGGTGTGGGAACTGCCGGGATTGGCCGTGGGCCTTTTCACGGCTCCGCTCTTGAGCCTGTCGTACGGTGCGGCGTTCCTGCTGGCGCTGCGCACGGGGCCGGGCGAGCGCATGGGGGCGTGGCTGGCGCCAGCGGGACGGATGGCGCTGAGCAACTACCTGATGCAGTCGGTCGTCTGCGCATTCCTCTTCACGGCCTGGGGCTTGCGGCTGTATGCCGCTGTGCCGCCCCTGGCCGCATTCCTTGCCGCGGTGGCCATCTTTGCCGCCCAGCTGCCGCTGTCCGCATGGTGGTTGCGGCGCCACGCCTACGGACCCGTCGAATGGTTCCTGCGCGCGCTTACGATCGGTGCCTGGCCCCCCTGGCGCCGCGCGGCGGTAGGCTGACCGAACCTGCGCAAAACGGGTCTTTCGATCCCGCTTCAACGGCCGGCGACTAATCGCCCGATTGCGCGATGGCGGCGTCGATGGCGCCGGTCAGCCGTTCGGTCAGTTGGTCCAGTTCGTCCTCGGAAATGATGAAGGGCGGCGCAAGCAGCACGTGATCGCCCTGGCGGCCGTCGATCGTGCCGCCCATGGGATAGACCATCAGCCCCCGCGCCATGGCCTCGCGCTTGATCCGCGCATGCAGCGCCAGATCGGGATCGAAGGTCTGTTTGGTGGCGCGGTCCCGGACCAGTTCCACGCCCATGAAAAGGCCCCGGCCACGGATGTCCCCGACGTGGGGATGGTCGCCCAGCGCCTCCTGCAGCCGCTGCGTAAGGCTTGCGCCCATCACCCGCACGCGCTCCAGCAGCCCATCGCGCCGGATCACGTCCTGCACCGCCAGCGAGGCCGCGCAGGCCAGCGCATGGCCAAGATAAGTGTGGCCGTGCTGGAAAAAGCCGCTGCCTTGCTGCATGGCCTGCACGATGTGCTGCTGCGCCATGACCGCGCCGATGGGCTGGTAGCCGCCGCCCAGGCCTTTGGCAATGGTGATGAGATCCGGCGTCACGCCTTCTTGTTCGACGGCATACAGGGTGCCGGTCCGGCCCATGCCGCACATGACCTCGTCGGCGATGAACAGCACGCCGTGACGGTCGCAGACCTCGCGGATCCGGCGGAAATAGCCGGGCACGGCCGTCACTGCGCCGGACGTGGCGCCCACCACGGGTTCCGCCACGAATGCCATCACCGAGTCGGGGCCGAGGCGCTGGATGGCCGCTTCCAGTTCCTTGCCCAGCCGCTCGCCGTACTGGTCGGCGGTCTCGCCGCTGTGCTGGTCGCGATAGGCATAGCAGGGCGACACGTGTTCGACCTCGATGAGCAGCGGCGCGAACTGCGCGCGCCGCCACGCATTGCCCCCGACCGCCAGCGCGCCCAGCGTATTGCCGTGATAGCTCTGCCGCCGCGCGATGATGTGGCGGCGCTGCGGCTGGCCGATTTCGACGAAATACTGGCGCGCCATCTTCAGCGCCGCTTCCACCGCTTCTGATCCGCCGGACACGAAGTAGGCATGCGATGTGCCTGCCGGGGCGTCGGCCACGAGCCGGGCCGCCAGCTTTTCCGCGACCTCGGTCGTAAAGAAGCTGGTGTGGGCGTAGGCCAGCGCGTCCACCTGCGCGTGCAGCGCGGCCTGGACGTCGGGGTGGTTGTGCCCCAGGCACGACACTGCCGCGCCGCCGGAGCCGTCTAGATATGCGCGGCCGGCGCTGTCATGGATCCAGACACCCTGGCCGCGCACGGCGACGGCAGGCGTATGGCGAAGGGAGCGATGCAGGACGCGGGATTGGCTCATGCTGCGAAGTTCCTGGGTCAGGTTGAGGAGGTTGCCGGCCCGAAGGCCCGGCCCGGGCGGCGCGCGAGCGCGCCATTCCAGTAAACGTTGTCGGCTTGCAGGCGCTGTTCCACCTCGGCCAGCCTGTCCAGCACGGCTTGGCCGCCGCGGGCCGTCAGGCGGGCGATCAGGTGTTCGGCCAGTCCCAAGAGCCCGGCCGTCGTGTGAAGGAACGAGCCCGGCCCCTGGCGCGCGGGCTGCGCGCGCACGCCGTCGCGGTCGGGCGGGGCAAACCGCAGGGTGTGGCGGGCGTCCAGCGCAAGCGGCGAGAGCGGATCGTCGGTCAGCGCCACTAGCGCCACACCGCGCTGGGCCGCCTGGCGCGCGAGCTGGACGGTGGCCGTGGGATAGGGCGCCTGCGAGATGACGATCAGCGCGTCGCCCGCGCCCAGGTTGTCCGCCTGCTCGGCGGGCGCGCCGCCCAGCCCGTCAATGAGGACGCTGTTGCGTCGCACGAGCTGGTAGGCATATCGCATCTGGAACGCGATGCCGAAGGCCGAGCGCGTTCCCAGGAAACCGACCTGACGCGCGTCCAGCAGGGTCTGCACGGCCGCGTCGAACGCTTGCGTCGAGTTCTGCGCGCAGACCGAGGACAGGGCCTGGACTTGGAGGTCGGTCAACGTGCCCGGGCCCGGTTCCGGGTTGTCGCTTGACGCGGCCTGCAGGGCGGCGGCGCGGTCGCGCATTCCCGGCTCGTCGCGTCCCGCCAGCGCGTCCTGGAACGGCCGGCGGAAATCCTCGTAACTGGCGTAGCCCACCGCACGGGCCAATCGCAACATCGTGGCGGGCGCCACGCCCAACGCCTGCGACTGCCGGCGCATCGACCACAGCCCCACCTGCGCGGGATTGGCCACTACCCACTTCGCCGCCCGCTGCAGTTCAGGCGGCAGATGTTCCAGCTTTTCCTGTAGGGCAGAGAGCAGGGAGGAGGGCAGAGGCATGAGAGGGCAGCGTCGTTCGTTCGCGTAAAAACATATGATAAATAAAACATCTTGAACAAAACATATGTTTTTTATCCGGGTAAGACTTGGGCTGAATCCCGCGCTGAGCCGCATCCACGTTGGCTCCGCTGGGTGCCAAGTCCAGTCATAGTGCCGTCATCCTCGCCAAATCAGCGTTCATTTATTTACATCGTGCCGGCGTTTTTGTTTGACTCGAATAAATCGGGCGCATATCATTCGTGTAGAAATGATTTTGTCCGAACCCATCGCAACCCATGACTGACGCCGCGAAATCCGAAACATCTCAGCAGTACGACCTGCGCATTTTGCGAGCCCTGCGCCGCATCACGCGTTCGATCGCGCTGCATTCGCGACAGTTGTCCGCGGTCAGCCACATCACCGCTCCGCAGCTGATGTGCCTGCGCACCGTGATCGCCAATGGCCCGATGACGGCCACGGCGATCAGCCGCGAGATGCATGTCAGCCCCAGCACGGTGGTCGGCATCCTGGATCGGCTGGAAGACAAGGCGCTGATCCGCCGCGAGCGGGGCCGTGAAGACCGCCGCATCGTATTTGTCACCGCCACGGAGGCGGGACGTGAATTGGCGCAAGGCGCGCCGTCGCCGCTGCAAAAGCATCTGGCTGACGCGCTCAATGCCTTGCCGGAATTGGAACAGGCCACCATCACCCTGTCCCTGGAGCGCATCGTGACGCTCATGGAACAGGACGGTCAGGCCGCAGTCGACACGCATGGAGACGTGTCGTCGCCCATCCTAGAAGTGCCCACGGGCGGGGCACCACCAGAATCGGGAATCGTCGCATGAAGAAAAACGAACTGGACACCCCCACACTCTCAAGTGCCGTGGCGCCGGCGGTCAGCGCGCAGACCCATACCATGCGTCTGCCCGACCGCAAAGACGGCGCCGCGATCCACCGCCTCATTTCCGAGTGCCCGCCACTCGACCTGAATTCCCTCTACGCGTACCTGCTCCTGTGCGAGCACTTTCGCGACACCTGCGTCCTGGCTGAAAGCGCCGGAGGACGTATCAACGGTTTTATTTCCGCCTATGTGGACCCGTCCCGCCCTGACGTTCTGTTCGTCTGGCAGGTTGCGGTGCACGCCCGCGCACGCGGCCAACGCCTTGGCCGCGCCATGCTCCGGGAACTCTTGCAGCGCAAGAACCTGGCGCACGTCCGCTATCTTGAAACCACGGTGGGGCCTGACAACCAGGCTTCGCGCCGCACCTTTGCCGGCTTGGCCGCCGAGGTGGGCGCCCACGTTTCCGAACAGCCGTTCTTCGACCGGCAATTGTTCGGCGGCGCGGATCACGACGACGAGATGCTCTTGAGGATAGGCCCGTTCGCCTTGCCATCCCCGTAGGGGTGGTACAGGCCTGACGGTCTTATCGGTTTACCGGGACGATTCTGCTGTCCGGGTGCGCTTGCCGCACCCGGGTGGATCAGGCCGTCCGTCAATTTATGAGATGAAAAGGGAGGATTAATCATGGACTTGAAGATCTTTGACCGTATGGAGTCTGAGGTGCGGGGCTACATCCGGTCGTTTCCCGTGATATTCAATCAGGCCCGGGGCTCGACGCTCATCGATGAGGATGGCGCCGAATACATCGACTTCTTCAGCGGCGCAGGCACGCTGAACTACGGCCACAACAATCCTGTTCTCAAGGAAAAGCTGCTGGAGTATGTGCAGGCGGACGGTGTCGTCCACGGCCTGGACATGGCCACCAGCGCGAAGAAGCGTTTCCTGGAGACGGTGGATCGCGTGCTGCTCAAGCCGCGCAACTGGCAATACACGCTGCAATTCACCGGCCCGACCGGCACCAACGCCGTCGAAGCCGCGCTGAAGATCGCGCGCCAGGTCAAGGGCCGTCCCAACGTGATCTCGTTCACGCACGGTTTTCACGGCGTGAGCGGCGGTTCGCTTGCCGCGACCGCCAACATGAAGTTCCGTGACGCCGCCGGCTACGCGCTGGGCAACACGACGTTCATGCCCTACGACGGATACTTCGGTCCGGACGTGGACACCATGGCCTACATGGAACGCATGCTGGAAGACCCGAGCAGCGGCATGGACAAGCCGGCCGCCGTCATCGTGGAAACGGTGCAGGGCGAGGGCGGCGTCAACGTGGCCACGCTGCGCTGGCTCAAGGAACTGGAAAAGCTGTGCAAGCGCCACGACATGCTGCTGATCGTGGACGACATCCAGGTCGGCTGCGGCCGTACCGGCACGTTCTTCAGCTTCGAGACCGCCGGCATCCGTCCGGACATCATCACGCTGTCCAAGTCGCTATCCGGTTTCGGCCTGCCGATGTCGCTGGTGCTGATGAAGCCCGAGCTGGACATCTGGAAGCCCGGCGCCCACAGCGGCACCTTCCGCGGCAACAACCTCGCGTTTGTCACCGCAACCCAGGCGCTGGAAACCTACTGGACCAACGCCGCGTTCACCGCTGATATCCAGCGCAAGGAACGCCTGGTGGGCGACTGGCTGGAAAACCTGGTGCACAGCTATCCCAACGCCGGCCTGTCGGCTCGCGGCCGCGGCCTGATCCAGGGTCTGGTTTCCAACGGCAATCCGGCGCTGTCCAACCGCATCGCCCAATGCGCCTTCAAGAAGGGCGTCGTGATCGAAACGTCGGGCGCGCACGATGAAGTGCTCAAGCTGCTGCCCGCGCTGACGATCGAGGAAGAGCTGCTGGCCAAGGGCCTGGATCTGATCGAGGCCAGCGTGGCAGAAGCGCTGGCCGATGAGGGGCAGTCCGCCCGCATCCTGAAATTTGGAGGAAAACGTCAATGATCGTACGTAATGTCAAAGATGTGATCGGCACCGCCGACGAAGTCCGTACCGACACCTGGGTCAGCCGCCGCGTGCTGCTGAAGAAGGATGGCATGGGATTCTCGTTCCATGAGACCACCATTTTTCCGGGCGGCCGCACGCACATCCACTACAAGAACCACCTCGAGGCCGTGTGGTGCATCGAGGGCGACGGTTCGATCGAGACCATTGCCGACGGCAAGAAGTACGACCTGGGCCCCGGCGTGGTCTACGCCCTGAACGAACACGACGAGCACTGGCTGTGCGGCGGCAAGGAGCCGCTGCGCGTCATCTGCGTCTTCAACCCGCCGCTGACCGGCCAGGAAGTGCACGACAAGGAAGGTGTCTACGCGCTACCCGATGCGGTCGCGGCCTGAACAAGGAGGTACGCATGATCTCACCCGCGCAGGATCCGTACGCCTCCCGTACGGATCGCAGTTCCGCCATCATTTCCCGCCAGGACCCCGTCGTCTATGAAGACGGCAAGTACGCCAGCGCGCTGACCACCGAGCAGGTGGGCCAGTACGACCGCGACGGTTTCCTGCTGCTGGAAGACCTGTTCTCGGAGGCCGAAGTGCGTGCGCTGTCGGCCGAGGTCGAGCGCATGACGCGCGACCCGTCCATTGTGCGCCGCGAAGAGGCCATCACCGAGCCGGGCAGCAACGCCGTGCGTTCCATCTTCATGGTGCACGTGCTCAATCCCATGCTCGCCCGCCTGGTGCGGGATCCGCGCCTGGTCAACGTGGCGCGCCAGATTCTCGGTTCCGAGGTCTACATTCACCAGTCGCGCGCCAACATGAAACCGGGCTTCAAGGGCAAGGAGTTCTATTGGCACTCCGACTTCGAGACCTGGCATGTCGAGGACGGCATGCCGTCGATGCGCGCGCTCAGCTGCTCGGTGCTGCTGACCGACAACAACGAGTGCAACGGCCCGCTGATGCTGGTGCCCGGCTCGCATCGCCAGTTCATTTCGTGCGTCGGCGAGACGCCGAACGAGCACTACAAGCAGTCCTTGAAGAAGCAGGAGTACGGGGTCCCGGATCCCGTCAGCCTGCAGCTGCTGGTGGAGCAGGGCGGCATCCGCACGATGACGGCCAAGGCCGGCTCGGTGGTGTTCTTCGACTGCAACACCATGCACGGCTCGAACAGCAACATTTCGCCGTGGCCGCGGTCCAACGTCTTCATGGTCTACAACAGCATGGAGAACACCCTGAATCCGCCCAAGTACGGGCTGACCCCGCGTCCCGAGCACATCGCGACGCGCAAGGGGTTCAAGGCGGTGACCCCGCTTGACACCTTGAAGCTGGTGGGCGGCTGAGCAACCGCCACCTGATCTGGCCCGGGCTAGTCCCGGGCTTTTTTTGTCTCTTTCGGGCGGCCCGGCGTGCCGCATTTCTTGTATTCTCTGCGGCATCCGTCACCCGTTGAGCCATCGCCGCCATGCCCGCCCGTATCCTCAGCCTGCATATCTATCCCGTCAAATCCTGCGCGGGCATCGACCTGACCGAATCGCCCATCGACCGGGCGGGGCTGGCCAATGACCGGCGCTGGATGGTGGTGGACGCGGCGGGCCAGTTCATGACGCAGCGGCAATGGCCAGCCATGGCGCTCATCCGCACGGCGCTCACCGCACACGCGCTGCGGCTGTCGGCGCCCGGCATGGCGGACCTGGACGTTCCGCTGGACGGGTCGGGTCTGCACGGCGAGGCGCTCTCGGTCGGCGTCTGGAGCGACACCACCACGGCCCGGCGCGAAAGCGAGGCCGCCGCCCAGTGGCTGTCCCAGTTTCTGCAGACCCCGTGCGGCCTGCTCAAGGTGGACGCCGCGGCGCGCCGCGACGCCAAGCCCGATTGGGTGTCACGCTGGGTTGATGCACACCCCGACCTGGCCGACGCTTTCGTCGGCGAGCACTGCTTCGGATTTGCCGACGGGTTTCCGCTGCTGATCGCCAACCAGGCGTCGCTGGACGACCTGAATGGCCGCCTGAAGGCCAAGGGGGCAGATCCGGTGCCGATGGACCGCTTCCGTCCCAACATCGTGGTCGAAGGCGAATGGGAAGCCTTCGAAGAAGACCACACCGCCATGATCACGGCGGCGGGCGTGCGCATGGCGTTCGTCAAGCCGTGCACGCGTTGCTCGATTCCCGACATCGACCAGCGCACGGCCAGACAGTACGAGGAGCCGGGCCGCACGTTGGCGGGTTACCGCAATCTGGACATCGGGGTGGTGTTCGGCCACAACGCCATTCTGGATGCGCCGGCGGGCGCGCGGCTAAAGGTGGGCGACGCGGTCGAGATCGAACTGGATTTCTGACGCGCCGCCCCGATGGGCCTGGGCTAGGCCTGAGCCTTATGCCTTGAGCGGCCTGAGCCTTATGGCGTGGACAGCTTCAGGCCAACCAGACCCAGCACGATCAACGCAACGCTGGCAATGCGCAGCCAGTTCGCCGATTCCCCGAACAGCACGATGCCTGCCACGAAGGCGCCGATCGTGCCGATCCCTACCCACACCGCGTAGGCGGTGCCCAGCGGCAGGGATTTCATGGCCAAGGCCAACAGCCAGAAACTGGCCAGCATGCCGGCCACGGTGCCAACGGACGGCCACAGCCGGGTGAATCCGTGCGTGTATTTCAGGCCGACGGCCCAGACGATTTCGAACAGGCCGGCCAATACCAGGATGATCCAGGTCATTCACGACTCCCAAGTTACGCTGCCGGCAAGCCGCCGGCATAAATGGGGTCGTCCCCGGAAAACGCGCCAGCCATTTGACTGTGCGCAGCAACGGGCCGTCCCGTTGCGGCAAAAATTATAGAATACCGGCTTTCGACGGCAAATCCGGATGCCGGGCATCAACCATGCAACACTTCGCGGTCCGGGCCGCGGAACCAGGAATTTTTTATGCAACGCATCATGCTGCGGGCAAAGCTGCACCGCGTCACGGTCACCGAAGCCGACCTTCACTACGAAGGGTCTTGCGGCATCGACGAAGACCTCCTCGACGCTGCCGGCATGCGCGAGTTCGAACGCATCGAACTCTACAACGTGACGAATGGCGAACGCTTCGACACCTACATCATCAAGGCTGCGCGCGGCAGCGGCGCCATCTCGCTGAACGGCGCGGCGGCGCGCCGGGCGCAGGTGGGCGACCTGCTGATCATCTGCACGTACGGCCCCATGTCCGAAGAAGATTCAGCCACGCACAAGCCCCAGGTGGTGCTGGTGGACGACGCCAACCGCGTCAAGGAAATCCGCAAGTTCCCGGCATGACGCCGGGCCGGGCGGGGCGCCTTTCCGGCATACCCGGATAGCGCTTCGTCGCCTCTGAACCGTTTCATCATGAGCTTCCAGGTCATCATTCAACCCAGCAAGCATCAATTCCCGGTCGAGCCCGGCCAGACCGTGCTCGACGCCGCATTGGCGGCGGGCATCGTCCTGCCTTACAGCTGTCGCAACGGCGCGTGCTCCACCTGCAAGGGCAAAGTGGTTTCCGGGGAGTTCGACGCCGGCCAGTACCCCGCGCAGATCCTGTCGCCCGAGGAACTGGCCGACGGCTACACGCTCTTCTGCCAGGCTCGCCCCGAGTCCGACCTCGTGGTCGAGTCCACCGAAGTCCGGCTGGCCAGCGACATCCAGATCCGCAAGCTGCCGTCGCGTGTCCAGACCATGGAGCGCGTGGCGCCGGACGTCACGGTCCTGAAGCTGCAACTGCCGGCCTCCGAGCAGTTCCGCTACTACGCCGGGCAGTATGTCGAAATCATTCTGAAGGACGGCCGCCGCCGCAGCTATTCGATGGCCGGCGCGCCGCACACCGGCAGCCCGCTGGAGCTGCACATCCGGCACATGCCGGGCGGGCTCTTCACCGATCACGTCTTCGGCGCCGGCGACACGCAGATGAAGGAACGCGAGATCCTGCGCCTGGAAGGGCCCTTCGGATCGTTCTTCCTGCGCGAAGACAGCGACAAGCCCATCGTGCTGCTGGCCAGCGGCACGGGCTTTGCGCCGGTCAAGGCGATCGTCGAACACATGATCCACAAGAACATCACCCGGCCCGTCGCGCTGTACTGGGGCGGCCGCCGTCCGCAAGACCTTTACATGGACGCGCTGGCGCGGTCCTGGTCGGCCCAGCTGCCGAACTTGCGTTACGTCCCGGTGGTGTCCAACTCCCTGCAGGAAGACAAGTGGACCGGCCGCACCGGCTTTGTCCACGAAGCCGTGATGCAAGACATCGCGGACCTGTCCGGGCATCAGGTCTATGCCTGCGGCACCCCGCTGATGGTCGATGCCGCGCGCCGTGAGTTCAGCGCGCAGAACGGCCTGCCACCCGAAGAGTTCTACGCGGACGCGTTCACGTCCGAGGCCGATCTGGCGAAGGCCGGTTCGTAAGTAATATGTTTTTTTATTACTTAGGCGGCTGCAAAACGGCAAGGTAAACTGCTTTGGCAGCGGCCTGCCGGGGGTACGCGGACATCGGGTCCGCGCACGCAATCGGCATGCAAGGAGCGATGCAGGCATGAAAGTAGCGGTATTGGGTAGCGGCATTATCGGCATCTCCAGCGCCTGGTGGCTCAGCCAGGCGGGTCATGACGTCGTGGTCATTGACCGCTGCACCGGTCCCGCACAGGAAACCAGCCTTGCCAATGGCGCGCAGATTTCCGTGTCCTACGCCGAACCCTGGGCCAATCCCCAGGCGCCGATGAAGCTGCTCAGGTGGATGTTCCGCGACGACGCGCCGCTGCTGTTCCGCCCGCAACTCGACTGGCGGCAATGGATGTGGGGGCTGGCTTTCCTGCGCGAATGCCTTCCCAGCCGGCTCGCTCCCAACATCCGGGCGATGGTTCGCATGGCCGAATACAGCCGCGCCACGCTGCGCGGGATGCGCGCCGAACTCGGCATCCAGTACGACCACCTCGAGCGCGGCATCCTGAATTTCTACCGCGATCCCCACGAATTCGAAAACTCGCAGCGCGCCGCCGGCCTGATGCGCGACTTCGGCGTCGAACGCCGTGTCGTGACCGCCGACGAAGTCATCGCCATCGAGCCCGCGCTGGCGCCGCATCGCGCCACCATCGTGGGCGGCGATTACACCCCCGAAGACGAAAGCGGGGACGTACACCTCTTTACCGTCGCGCTGGCTGAACACTGCGCGCGCGCGGGCGTCGAATTCCAATACAACACGCGGGCGACCCGGCTCCTGACTCAGGGGGGCGCGGTCACGGGCATCGAAATCATCCAGCCCGATGGCCGGTATGCCACGCTCTCGGCCGACGCCTATGTCGTCGCCATGGGTAGCTTCAGCCCCGCGATGCTGCGTCCCCTCGGAATCCCGTGCAACGTGTATCCGGCAAAGGGCTATTCGGCCACCTTCCCGGTGCTGAATCCGGGTGCGACCCCCACCGTCAGCCTGACCGACAGCAGCCACAAGATCGTCTTCTCGCGCTTGGGCGATCGGCTGCGCATGGCGGGCACGGCGGAACTGTCCGGCTATTCCCGCAGTCTGAATACCGGCCGTTGCGAGGCCTTGACCCGCCTCGCCAAAGAACTCTTTCCCGACGCGCTCGATTTCGGGCGCGTCAGCTATTGGTCGGGCTTGCGCCCGTCCACCCCCTCGAACGTACCCATCATTGGCCGCAGCCGCATTCCGAATTTGTATATCAATACAGGACACGGTACGCTTGGCTGGACGATGGGTGTTGGCTCGGGCCGGGCATTGGCCGATCTGATCAGTGGACGGCGGCCAGAACCGGAATTCCCTTTTCTTGGTCTGTGAACCTATGAAGAAACTGCAATTGGCGGGCGTTGCCCGCGCGATGTTCGCCAGCCGGCGCGCATGGGTGTTTGGCGCCGCGATGGCGATGGCCGGCGTGGCAAATGCCGCACCCGTCGAGATCCAGGTCTGGCACACCCTGACAGACGCAAACAAGGCCGAGTTCGAAAAGCTCGCCAAGCAATACAACAAGGAACAGGACGACGTCAAAGTGACGCTGCGCGGCTTCGCCTCGCCGTCCGCCCTGGAACAAGAGGCCGTGTCCGCGGTAAAGGCCAAGAAGGGCCCGAACCTGCTGCAACTGTCCGATAACCATTCGCCCGAAATCGTGGCTCAGCACAAGGCGGTGCTGCCGCTGTACGAACTGCTGGCCAAGTATCCGATCAAGGACCTGAACTGGTTCATCCCGGCCACCAGCAATTTCACGCGCGACAGCAAGGGCCGTCTGCTGGCTTTCCCCTGGATGGCCGAAGTGCCCGTGATGTTCTACAACACCGCCGCCTACAAGAAGGCCGGTCTCGATCCCAACAAGCCGGCGCGCACGTGGACCGCGTTGCAGGCTGAACTGCTGAAGCTGCGCGACGTGGCCGACATCGACTGCCCCTACGCGTCCAGCGACCAGGTCGCGGTCCACCTTGAAAACCTGGCGCCCATCAACAACCAGCAGTTCACCAGCAACAACAACGGCCTGGATGCGGTCACCAAGAAGTCCGCTGCCCCCGCCATGCAGTTCGACACGCTGTACATGCGCCACATCTCGCTGATGGTGAGCTGGAAGCGTTCGCTGCTGTTCACTGCCTATTCCGGCGACAACGCCAACGACAAGCTGTTCGCCAAGGGCGAATGCGCCGTGCTGACGGCCAATTCGGGCGCGTTTGGCCAGTTCCTGGCCACCAAGTCGCTGAACTTCGGCGTCGCGCCGCTGCCCTACTACGAGCAAGTCACCAAGGAAGGCGGCAAGCCCTTCGTCAGCGGCTCGGCATTGTGGGCGCTGGAAGGCCACCCGCAGGCGCAGGAAAAAGCCACCGCGCAGTTCCTCGCGTGGCTGTCCAAGCCGGTCGTCGCAGCCGAATGGCACCAGCGCACGGGTTACCTGCCGCTGACAGAAGCCGCGTTCCGCGCTTCCGACGTGTCGTTCTACAGCAAGATCCCGGGCGCGCAGGCTGTTGTCGCCTCGATGAGCGCCAAGCCCGTCCAGAACAGCCGCGGCTTCCGCATGGCCAACTACGATCGCATCGAGCCCGTGCTGAACAAGGAGCTCACCGACGCCTTTGACGGCAAGGTGCCGCCCGTTGCCGCACTGAACAACGCTGCCGCGCAGGCCCGCACCATCGCCACGCAGCGCTGATCGCATCCGTGCGGCAAGCAAAGCCGCACGCCACGCGCAGCAAGCAAAGCCCGGTCTTCGGACCGGGTTTTTTTGCGCCTGAATTCGTAGCTCCATCAGTGGGGATGATTCCATCCCTACGTACATGCCAGTCTGGCGGCGCCTTCCGCGCTCGGCCACCATGCCGCTCATGCGTGTCGCTTCCGATGCGCCCTTTGTTCGCGGTGAGGCATGGTACGAATCCTTTTTCTGGCGGCCGGGCTGTCTTGCCTTGGCGCATGCTCGTGGTCGGGCCCCGGTCCGGCGGGCGGATCTTCCTGGCAGTCCGGCATCCCGTCTTCTCAGGGGTTCCGCTTCGATTGGCAACTGTCCGGCGATCCCGCCGTTGCACCGCTGCAGGTCTTCGACGACGGCCGCGAGACCTGGTTGCAGTTCTTGCCGGGACAACCGTTGCCGGCCATCTTCGGCATGGGCGACGGTGGCGAGCACCCCTTGCCGTACGTACGGCGCGACCCCTACGTCGTGGTTGCTGGCGCATGGAATGGGCTTTCCTTTCGCGGCGGCAGGTTGACCGCGCGGGCGCGGCGCGCGCATGCCGCGGCCAACCCGGCGCGCGAACCGGCATCCGCCGCCCGCCTGGCGCTGCCCACGGCGGCAGGACCCGATCCATCGCAGCGTCCGCCGCAAGATGCCAGCGCGGCCATCACGCTTTCGGCTGACACGCCCGCGCGATCGGACGGCCACGCGCCGGCCGGCCCGCAGATGCTGAATACCCAAGCCGCCGGCATCGCACCGCCGACCGCGCACGAGGCCGGGAACGCCGGCGCGCTGGTGGCCCCGCAAGCCGCCCCGTTCCGCGCGGCGCCGCCCGACGCCACGCTGCGCGCCGTCCTTGCGCGCTGGGCCGACTCGGCCGGCTGGACGTTCCAACCGCAGCATTGGGCGGTTGACGTCGACATTCCGTTGGCTGCCACGGCCGAATTTCCCGGTGACTTCAAGACCGCCGTGCGCGGCCTGCTTGGCGCAACCGAACTGGCGGACCGGCCCCTGCAACCTTGTTTCTACGGCAACCGTGTTCTGCGTGTGGTGCCGCTTGCGCAATCGTGCTCACGCGCGGCCACGCCCAAAGGAGCCGCGGCATGAACCTCAGCCTGTTTGTCTGCACCGCTCGTTTGCGCAAATGCAGGGCTCTCGCGTGCGTGTCGCTCTCGTGCGTCCTCGCCGGATGCTCGGTATCTGAACGGGTCACCGACATGCGACGCGCGGCCAGCGCCCAGCATGCGGATGCCGCTTCCCGACACGCGGCCTATGCCGACGGCTTGACCGATCGTCAGGCGCGCATCGCCGCACAGGAAGTCGCCACGCCCTGGCTTGCGGGCAAGCCGCAACCGCTTGCGCGCGAGGTCGTGCTGCCGCCTGCATTGCGCGAGAACGTGAAAACCACGCTCATGCTGGCTGACGACGCGGACCTGCCCACGCTGGCACAGCGTCTGACCGCCGCTACCGGCATCGCGGTGCGCGTGCGTCCGGAAGCGCTGCTGGCCCGAGACCATTTCCTGCCGCGTCTGGCCGTCAGCGGCTCAGTAGCCGTGGCCGCGCCCGCGCGCATTGAAGTGCGAGCGGATCCGCAACCGCTCGCCGATCTGCTCGATGCGCTGGCCGCACGCTTCTCGGTGCACTGGCGTTACGAACACAACGCGCTCGAGTTCTACCGCACCGAAACGCGTGTCTTCGTCCTGCGCGCGCTGACGTTGGCCAGCAAGGTCGACGTGCGGCTCGGCCGGTCCGGCAGCGCGGAAGGCGAGGGATTCGAAAGCACATCCAACACCACGCTCTCCGCGGGCGAGCACAACGCGCTGGCCATCCTGCGCGCAAACATCCTGCCATTCCTCACGCGATCCGGCGTGATCGCAGACCCCGTGGAAGGCGCGGCCGCGCTGGTGGTTACCGATACGCCCGACGCGCTGGACCGGGTCGCGCGCTACCTCGAGCGCGAGAACAAGGCGCTGACACGCCGCGTCCGCCTCCTTTTCGAGGAGATCACCCTCATTGCCAACTCCGAGGCCGCCGGCGGCATGGACTGGAACGCGCTGTATGCGGCCGCGGGCGCAACGGCACGACTGGCCATGCCGGGCGTGCCCATCACCGGCGCGGGCCTGCTTCAGGCCGCATCGGCCCAAGGGCCATTCCAGGGCTCGCAGGCCATCGTCTCCGCGCTCAGCACGATGGGGGCGGTCGTGCGGCATAGCAAGATCCCGGTTCTCACCTTGAACCGCCGGCCGGTCTCGCACGCCGTGCGAACCACGTTCTCGTACATCGATCGCGTGCAGAGCACGGCAATGCCCGGCATGACGTCCAACGGCGCAAATGGGTCGCTGCCTGCGGTGTCCATCAGCCAAAAGGAAGAAACCGTCGGTTCATTCCTCACGCTGGTGCCGGACATCCAGGAAGACGGGCAGATCCTGCTCTCGATCGCATATGACAACGCAGTCGCGCAGCCCTTGAAGACGATCACGTTCGGTGAAAACGCCAATCAGGTTCAGGTGCAGCAGATCACCATCGATGGCAGTGGCACGGTGCAGCAGATCGAACTGCGCCCAGGGCAACCCATGATCGTGGCCGGCTTTGACCGCAAGCAGGATCAGCATGATCGCCAACGGCTCGCGCCCGGCTTGCCGCTCGTGGCCGGCGGTCTGGACAGCGCGGCCACCGAACGCCATACCACACTCATCCTGGTGACAGCCCAGGTCGAGGAAGGGTATTGATCGTGAACCGGGCCCCTCAATTTCTGCTGATCGAATGCCCCGGTGCGGATCGCATGCTGGCGTTCGGCCTGCGCTGGTTTGCGCTTATCGGCTCCAATGTCCCCAAGCTCGCCCGATCCCGCGGGCGCCGCCTGCGCGCCACGCACTACGTCGTGGGCGGATCGCCGGCGATGGTCGCGGGGTATGGGCGGGGGCGTCCGGGCCGGCGGGCGGCGCGGCCCTGGCGCCGCGCGCGGTTACCGGGCGCCACGCCGCTGCAATCGGCCGCGCAGTTGTTCGCCCTGCTGTATCCCGAGGGCGGCCATAGTCTGGTTCGCCTGCCGGATGGACGCCATTGGCTGGTTGCCGCACATGGCGGCGCAGTCCTGTCGCAGACGGACAGGGTGTTCGATTCGCTGGACGATGCACAGTCGGAACAGCGCGCGCTGCTCGCGCAGCGTCCGTCGCTGACGGAACATTCGCCGGATCGGGTGTGGGCGGCATTGGCGCAGATGGTGGAGTCTGGCGCCGCGCTGACGGTGCTGCCTTCGCGTTGGGCCGAACTGCCTGCCGCGCTGCGTCTATTTCTTGCCTGCATCGGTCTTGCCGCCATCGCGCCATCTTTGTGGAACGCGAGCGTCGCCCCGTTCGCGCGCAAACCGGCGGCCCCATCCGCGCCAGCCGCGGTTCGAGACCCGATGGCCGACGCGTACGAGGCGATGCTGCAAGGCACGACGGTCCATCCCGCCACGGACCTCACGCGCCTGCTCGCCAGCGTGGCGGCGTTGCCTGTGCAGGTGCAGGGCTGGGCGCTGCGCCGCGCCCAATGCGAGGCCGCCGCGCAGCAATGGGACTGCGCGGCTGTATATGCCAGGGCTCACCCGCTTGCCACCAATCACGGGCTGCACGCGCTGCTGCCCGCCGGCTGGCAGGTGTCGTTCAAGCCGCTCGAGGAAGCCACGCTGGCCTGGCGCGTGGCGTCGGCGCCCATCCGTGTGGCCGACCTGGCGTTGCCCACGTCGATGCACGTGGACACGCGGGTGGCAGGGGGGCTGCAAGGGCTGCGTCCCGCATTCGCTTCCGTTGCGCTGTCGCCGGCCGTGCCGCTGATGCCGCGGTTGCCTGCCGCGGCGCGTGCCGTTGCGTCGCCCGGCAGCGCTGACGGTTGGGGAACGCCGCTTGTTCGCAGGCGCAGCCTGGTCTTGCATGGCCCGTTGCGCTCCATGGCGTTGCTGCCGGGGCCAGTGCCCGCTGCCCGCTGGTCGCGCCTTGTGGTGAATGTGCAGCCGCAACCGCGGCCCAGCCTCGTCGCGAGTGCGCTTGTCGCTGAATTGCAGGGGGATCTTTATGAACAGGAATAAGTTTTGCATCCAGCGCAGACGCGCAACCGGGCGCATGCTGGCCCGCATTGCATTGAGCGCCGCGGCGGTGTCGGCAGGCCAAGCCCGGGCCGCGGATCACGCGCAGACGCCCCAACCCTGGCCGGAGGTCGAGACTGTCCGCACCTTGTTGCGGGCGGATGCCGCGGCCGCATTGGCGGACTGCCGGGTACCGGGCCTTTGCGGAGTGGGCGAAGGGAAGAGCGCCTCGGCGCCATCCGTTGCGCACGGCGCAGACGACATCCGCGTGACCGCGATATTCGGCACGGCGCGCGCCTTGAGCGTAGACATCGTCGTCAACGGGACCTTGCTGCGCTACCGGGCCGGCCGCGCCGATCCCGTGGCAGGCGGCGCGCTGATGGCGCCGTATCGCCTGCTGGCCGTCGACGGCGCCTGCGTGCGTTTGCAGCGCGACGGTCGCGAGCGCTCGGCGTGCCTGGACGCAGCAAGGGGCCAGTGATGACGATGCACACCTTGCCCGCTTCGGCATTGCCCGCTTGCCCGCCCGAACTGCATACGCCTGAAGACGTTGCTGGCATGGAGCCGGCCTTCGTGCGCGCGCTGAGCCGCCAGTTCGATCTAGCGGCGCTGGCCGGCCGCCTCTGCCCGGTGTTGCTTGAAGGCGGCCAGGCTGCGATCTTCGCCGTCAAGGAATACACCGTTGGCGACCCGATCGATGAGGTCGAACGGATGGTGAAAGCAGCGGGTTACCGCATGGCGCGGCCCGCGCGCTACGCCGTTCCCGCGCCGCTTCTGCTGATGATCGCGCGAGGCCAGTACACGGCGGCAGGACCGGGGCGCCTGGCAAAGGCCAACCCGGCCGAACGCGCCTCGGCGCTGGCTGCGTTGTTCCTTGACATCATCCGCTGGGGCGTGGTGCAAGGCGCCAGCGACGTGCATATCAACGTGGACCAGCGGCGCGACGGCGGCGACATCCGCTACACCATCCACGGCGAGTATGTCGGCGCCGAGCGGTTCGTGGGTCTTTCCAGCGCCACGCTCCTCGAGGTCCTGGCCGTGGCGTGGATGGACGTGCGCGGCGGCAACGGCGCGGTGTTCGATCCGGCGCTCGAGCAACAGGGGCGCATTTCGCTGACCGTGGACGCCGCGCCCATCGTGTTGCGCTGGGCCTCGCTGGCCGCGGACGCGGGGCCTTCGGTGTGCCTGCGGATCCTGCGGCTGGACGCGACCGTCAACGGCGACCTGCTGGCCTTGGGTTACCTGCCCGCGCAGGCCGAAACGTTGCTGCGGGCGCGCGAGCGCGAGGGCGGCGCCATCGTGCTGGCGGGTGTGGTCGGCTCGGGCAAGTCCACCACCATCGCCGCGCTGATGAGAGGCATCTCGCCAACACGCAAGGTCATCACGCTTGAAGATCCCGTGGAATACCACATCGGCAACGCGCTTCAGAACACGTTGAGCGGCGCGCTGGCGGACGCGGCGTGGCCCACGCTGGACGCCAAGCTCAAGACCATCAAGCGCTCGGCCATGAACGACCTATTGATCGGCGAGGTCCGCGATATCCAGACGGGCCGTGCCTTCATGGACCTCGCCAGTTCGGGGGTGAGCCTGTACGCCACCACACACGCCGGGTCGGCCGCGATGATTCCCGAGCGCCTGGCCTCCGACGCCATCGGTGTGTCGCGAGAGTTTCTGGCTTCGCCCGGCATCCTGAAACTGCTCATCTACCAGACCCTGCTGCCACGCCTGTGTCCCGGCTGCGCGCTACCGGTGGACAGCCTGTGGTCGGGCGTCCCGGCTCGGCAGGCGCAAGGTTGGGACTGGCGCGGCTGGGTGCGCGCGATGCAAGGCACCTATGACCTGGACGCGGCGTCGCTCAAGGTCAGGAACGAAGCAGGCTGCCCCGCGTGCCGGCGCGACCACATGCCGGAACTGAACGGCACGGCGGGACGCAGTGTCGCGGCCGAAATGATCGAGCCGGATCGCGTGCGGGGCTTTCTTGAGCAAGTGCGGCGGCGCGACAACCACGGCTTGAAGCAGCAGTTCCAGCCCGCAATAGGCGGTGCCTGGCGCGATGCCGCCTTGCGCGGCGCGCGGGCGCTGGATTGCGCCTTGTACCGGACGAGCCTCGGAGAAATCGATCCGCGCACGCTGTTGCGCCGCTTCGAACTGCCCGTCTTGCCGACGCTGGGTTCGGTGTCGGCCGTTTCAGTGCTGGCCGCAGCGCCTGCGCCGACCCGCGCGGCCGTGTCCCAGGGAGTCCGTCATGGCTGACGTCATAGCGCGCGCATCGCGTTGGCCTGCGTCGTCGGCCGGCCAGCACCGGCTGCGGCTGGATGCGCTGCGATTTCGCGCGCAGCGTGCGGACTATTACGAATACCTGGCCGATGTCGTCGAAGGCACGCAAGGGCGCAAGAGCCTGCGCGACATCTTCGAGGACGACGCCAGCCGCTACGGACCCGACACCGTGCGCGGGCGCCTCTGCCAACATTGGGCCGCCGCTTATCTGGGCGCAGGCGGCGACCTGGGCGTTGCGTGGTCGGACACGCTGCCGCACGGCGAATGCCTGTTGCTCAGTTGCGTGCAGGAGGAAGGCGGCGATCTGGCCGCTGCACTGCGCGATCTGGCGCGCGCCGTCAGGTTGGCGTCAGAGGCCTGGTCGGCATTGCTGTCGGCGGCGGCCACGGGCGTGATCGCGGCCATCGTCGCTTTCGCATTGCTGTGCGCCATACCGTTTTTCAGCGTGCCTAGGCTGCAGCAGGTTTTCCAGGCCGTGCCCGCCGAAGACTATGCGCCGCTCACGCGTGGCCTGTTCGCGCTGGCGGGCGGCTTGAAGCAGTGGCTTGCGCTGTGGGTGGTCCTGATATTCGGCGCGGTCATGCTGGCGCTCTGGTCGCTCGCCAACTTCACGGGCGATCTCCGCGCCGTGCTCGACCGCTGGCTGCTGTGGCGGCTGTATCGCGATTTCCAGGCGATCCGCTTTCTATCGCTGCTGGCCGTGCTCATCAGACAGCACGGCGCAGCCGACACGCGTTTGCGCCACGCGCTGTCCGTGCAGGCGCGCGACGCCTCGCCGTGGCTGCTGGCGCACCTGCAGGCCATGCTGAGCCGGATCGACGGCGGCGCCAGCGGCGCGGAAATCTTCGGCACCGGTCTGCTGGATGCCCAGACCTGGTGGTACATGGCGGACCTGATGGATGCGCTGGGCGTCGAGCCGGGTCTGGCCCGCGTGCGCCAGCGCGTGGAGGTCCGCCTGCTGGCCCGAGTGCGGCGGCAGGCGCTGGTGCTGCGCTGGTCATTGCTGATTGCCTCGTTGTCCACGGTGCTGGGCATCACGCTGTGGCACTACGCGGTGATCGACGAGCTGCGCTTGGCGTTGACCAATTTCTATGCCAGCCAGTAGTGGATCGCCGGTTGGCGGCAACGGCGCGGCTCGCCGCGCGCTTTTATCAAAGAGGATCTTCATGAAAAGAGTCAGAGTGTTTCGATGCGCCCCGTGGAAGCAGCAGGGGTTTTCGTTGATGGAGGTGTCCATCGTCACGGCGATCGTCCTGCTCATCGCGATCGTCGGCATCCCGGCCATTGGCGGCTACGTCATTGAAAACAAGGTGCCGAAGGTAGGCGAAGAACTGCAGCGCTTCGTCGCCAGCATGAAAATCAACGCGCAGGGCGGCGGCGTGACGCCCTACACCGGACTGGATACCGGCGCGTTGGCCAACGCGCTGCGCGACTCCACCGTGCTGTCGGTGCAGGGGACGGGTGCGGCGGCAAGCGTGGCCCACGGCCTGGGAGGCAGCGGCACCAGCGGCAGCGGCGTGGTCCAGGTTGAACCGGCGTCCGTTGACGGGGCGGGCATGGGGTCCGCGTTCACGCTGACGCTCACCAACGTCAGCCATGCCGCCTGCCCGGCGCTGGCGTCCGTCCTGCAGCGGGTCTCCGAAATCATTTCCATCAGCGGCAGCAGCGGCGCCAAGGTCGTCAAGGACTCGATCGCCACTCCCGCCACGCCGTACCGCGCCGCACAGGCGCAGGCGCAATGCAGCCAGGGCGACGTGAACACTTTCGTTTTCACTGCAAGATGAGCGCGCCTCGCTGCGCCCCAGGCGAGCCGGCATGGCGCCTGCAGCCGCCCGCCGGCCGGCGGCGGCAGGGGGGCTTTTCGCTCATCGGCATGGCGCTGGCGCTGGCCATCACCACCGCCGTCGCCATCTGGGCCTCCAACGAAGTTGTTCACCGCATCGAAGCGTCCGCGGCCCAGTCCACGGGCGTCTGGATGACGCAGATCCGCCTGGCAGTGACGCAGATGCTGTCGCGGCATGCCGAGGCCCTGTCCGAAGGCAAGCCGCCTCTGGATGGCGAAGGCCAGCCGCTGTTCGCGCAGGCCCTGCAACCCAGCCTGGCGGAATTGCGCGCCCAGGGGCTGTTGCCCGCCGACTTTCCCAATCAGTCGGCGCTGGGTTTCGGCGCGGACATCCACATCGCTCGCAGCCAGACCTGCCCGGGCGATCCCTGCCGGTTGGACGGCATCGTCTACGCCGACAGGCCCCTGCTGAAAAAAGGGTCGCAAGTGCCGGACGAAGTCGCCATGGCATCCGTCGTTGCATCCACGGACGGCTACGGCGGGGCGGTGTGGCCGCAGGCGCCAGCCCAACTGCGCGGCGCCGCGTATGGGTTTCCCAATCCCCTGGCCGCCGGCGCGCCCACGCATGCGCCGGGCACGCTTGCCCTGTGGGCGGGCGCTGGCGCCGGGCTGCCCGACCTGAGCGGCTACGTGAAAATGCGCGACACGCGCGATCCAGACCTGCAAGGCGGGCTGACAGTCGCTGGCAGCGTGGAGACGGGCGGATACGTCAACGTGGGCGCCCGGGAAGTCCCGGGCCACGCCTGCGGGGCGCAGCCCGGCGCCCTTGCCAAATCCGCCGCCGGGCAGCTGCTTTCCTGCGAATCGGGGGTCTGGATGCAGGCCAGCGGCGGGTTTGGGGGCGCCTTCAGCGTGAATTACCCGCTAGGCTGCTTCCATTACACGGGCATCTCCACGGCCAACCCTCGCACCGGCCAATGCGCATGCCCGACGGGCTATGAGAGCGTCGTCGTGTCCTCGGGCGGGGTCTGGAAGGGAACCGAAGGCTGGACCATCGGTTACGTCTGTGTCCGGTAACCGCCGTCCAGCCCATTCCGCGCGTATTCCCGCCAACCCTCTATAATTGGCGATTCGCCCTAAATTCTGCTTCATCCACGATGAAATCCTCCGAGATTCGCCAGCAGTTCCTGCAATTCTTCAAGTCCAAGGGACACACCATTGTTCCCTCGTCGTCGCTCGTCCCGGGCAACGATCCGACCCTGCTCTTCACCAATTCGGGCATGGTCCAGTTCAAGGACGTCTTCACGGGCAAGGAATCGCGGTCGTACACGCGAGCCACCTCGTCGCAGCGCAGCGTGCGCGCCGGGGGCAAGCACAACGACCTGGAGAACGTGGGCTACACCGCCCGCCACCATACGTTCTTCGAAATGCTGGGCAATTTCAGCTTTGGGGACTACTTCAAGCGCGACGCCATCCAGTACGCCTGGGAGCTCTTGACGCAGGTCTACAAGCTGCCGGCGGAAAAGCTCTGGGTCACCGTCTACCAGGAAGACGACGAGGCCTACGACATCTGGGCCAAGGAAGTGGGCGTGCCGACCGAGCGCATCATCCGCATCGGCGACAACAAGGGCGCGCGCTATGCGTCCGACAACTTCTGGCAGATGGCGGACACCGGCCCCTGCGGTCCTTGCTCCGAAATCTTCTTTGACCACGGTCCCGAGATCTGGGGCGGCCCCCCGGGCTCCCCCGAAGAAGACGGCGATCGCTACATCGAAATCTGGAACCTGGTGTTCATGCAGTTCGAACGCGACGCCGCCGGCAACATGCCGCGCCTGCCGCGTCCCTGTGTCGACACCGGCATGGGCCTGGAACGCATCGCCGCCGTGTTGCAGGGCGTGCATTCCAACTACGAAATCGATCTCTTCCAGCACCTGATCGCCGCCGCCGCGCGCGAAACCGGCATCAAGGACCTGGAAGACAACTCGCTCAAGGTCATCGCCGACCACATCCGCGCCTGCTCGTTCCTCATCGTCGACGGCGTGATTCCCAGCAACGAAGGCCGCGGCTACGTGCTGCGCCGCATCGTGCGCCGCGCGCTGCGTCACGGCTACAAGCTGGGCCAGACCAAGCCGTTCTTCCATCGCCTGGTGCCGGATCTCGTTGCCGAAATGGGCGAGGCCTATCCGGAACTGGCAGCCGCCGCCGAGCGCGTGGCCCAGGTCCTCAAGCAGGAAGAAGAGCGCTTCGGCGAAACCCTCGAACACGGCATGCGCATCCTCGACACCGCCCTGGCCAATGTGCCCAAGGGCGGCGTGCTGGACGGCACCACGCTGTTCACGCTTTACGACACCTATGGCTTCCCCGTCGACCTCACGGCCGACATCTGCCGCGAACGTGAAGTCGAAGTCGACATGGCCGGCTTCGAGGTCGCCATGGAGCGTCAGCGCGACCAGGCCCGTGCCGCCGGCAAGTTCAAGATGGCCGAAGGCCTCAGCTACGAAGGCGCCGAAACGCGTTTCGAAGGCTACGAAAAGCTTGAACTGGACAACGTCAAGGTCACGGCCTTGTACGTGGATGGCACCCAAGTCCAGGAAGTCAAAGCCGGCCAGAGCGCCGTCGTCGTGCTGGACGCCACCCCGTTCTATGCGGAGTCGGGCGGCCAGGTGGGCGACACCGGCCTCTTGGAAGCCGACGGCGTGCGCTTTGCCGTTGCCGACACCCTCAAGATCCAGTCCGGTGTGTTCGGCCATCACGGCACGCTGGAATCCGGCTCGCTGGCCGTCGGCGACACGCTGCTGGCTCGCGTGGATGCCATCCGCCGCGCCCGCACGGTGCGTAACCACTCGGCCACCCACCTCATGCACAAGGCCTTGCGCCAGGTGCTGGGCGCGCACGTGCAGCAGCGCGGCTCGCTGGTGGATCCCGACAAGACCCGTTTCGACTTCGCGCAGGACGCGCCGCTGACGGCCGAGCAGATTGCCCGCGTCGAAGCCATCGTCAATGCCGAAGTCCTGGCCAACCAGCCCACGGTCGCGCAGGTCATGGGCTATGACGATGCAGTCAAGGGCGGCGCCATGGCGCTGTTCGGCGAAAAGTACGGCGACACCGTGCGTGTGCTCGACATCGGCTTTTCGCGTGAACTCTGCGGCGGCACGCACGTCAGCCGCACCGGCGACATCGGTCTCTTCAAGATCGTTTCCGAAGGCGGCGTGGCCGCCGGCGTGCGCCGCATTGAAGCCATCACCGGCGACAACGCGCTCGCCTGGGTGCAGAATCAGAACGCCTTGCTGACCCAGGTCGCCGGCATGCTGCGCAGCACGCCCGCCGACCTGCCTGCGCGCATTGCGCAGGTGCAGGACCAGGTCAAGGCGCTCGAAAAGGAACTTGAGCAGTCGCGCAACAAGCTTGCGGCCAGCGCCGGCAACGACCTGGCCTCCAGCGCCGCCGTCGACGTCAAGGGCATCAAGGTGTTGGCGGCCAGCATTGGCGACGTCGATCCCAAGGCGCTGCGCGGCATGGTCGACAACCTGAAGGATCGTCTGAAGCCGGCTGTCGTGCTGCTGGCCACTGGCTCGGCCGACGGCAAGATCAGCGTGGTGGGCGGTGTCACGGCCGACCTGACCGACCGCATCAAGGCGGGCGATCTGGTGGGCTTCGTGGCCGGCCAGGTGGGCGGCAAGGGTGGTGGCCGTCCCGACATGGCCATGGGCGGCGGCACGGATATCGCCGCGCTGCCCGCGGCGATCGCCGGTGTGCAGAAGTGGGTGGACGAGCGCCTCTGATGAGCGACGTCGATTCCCGTCTCGATGCCGGCGCTGAGGCGCCGGTGTTCGACCAAGAAGTCGATGCAAGCGGCCTGACCTGTCCGTTGCCCATCCTGCGCGCCAAGAAGGCCCTTGCGCAGATGGAAAGCGGGCAGGTGGTGCGCGTGATCACCACCGACCGCAACGCCATCCGCGATTTCCAGGCATTTTCTCGTCAGACGGGCAATGCGCTGGTCGCGCAGCAGGAAGCCGACGGGCGGTGCGTGCATTTCCTGCGCCGGCGCTGACCCGCACTGAATCGCGCTATCAACAAAGGCCCGCTCCCGCAGCGGGCCTTGTTCATCCTGGCGGCGTCGGCTAGCGGTGGATGGCCGCTGCGACCGCCTGGGTGATCGTGAAGTCCACCAGGTCACCTTCCTTCAGTTGCTGGAGTTTCTCGCGCAGCGCCGGGTCCCTGACCTGGATGGTGCGGCGGCCGCCCTGAGGACCTTTCAGGATGACCAGATTCGCGCTTCGATTGATGTGCCAGATCTCGGCCGTGATCGTGGTCTGTCGGCCGATGGCGCCGCCTGGCATCGCGCCCTTGGCGGTACGAGCCGCCGCGGTCTCGGTCACGACTTCGGGCGCGCCGGAGCCCGCCGGGCGCAGGTCCACCGCGATCGACTCGTAGTAGTCCAGCGTCAGGGTGTCGCCCGGCTTGATCTGCTTGAAATTGCGGATATCCGGTCCGGCAACGATCTCCACGGTGTTGCCATCGGCGCCGCGCAAGGTGAGGGTCCGGCTTGCCTGATCCACGGCGGTCACCTGGCCGGATGCCGTCGTCAGCGCCGCACCCATCACCCGTGCGGACGCGCCCGTTGGCAGCGCAAGGGATCCCGCCAGCAATCCAGCGACAGCCAGGCGCGCGACGGGGGCGAAGACGGATTTTTGGTTCTTCATGATGTGCACACTCCAGTTCAAGGACGTCAGTGGGGGAAAGCGCAGTCAGGCGCAGGCGCAGGCGCAGCCGCTCCGATCGGGGGGGGGCGGGCGCTGAGGGGGGCAGGAAGGCAGGGGAAGGCTGTCGTTGCGGGGAGGCCGGCAAGGGCAGGGCGTAGAGTTTTGCGCGGGTCGACATGAATCCGATCTCTCCAATCAGATTGCTCTTCAGACGCACCAACTGCTCAAACGCATGACAACGAGACAGGCTGCAGGCACGGGCCGGGGGCGGCATGACCGGGTGGACACAGCCCTCCGGCGCAACGCCGGACGCAACCACCGCGCGGCGCGCCTGCAGATAGAGCCGCAGCAGGGCTGGGCTCATGCTTGTAGAATACCCGGATGTGGTGTTTTAGGATACAAATCGCGCCACACCGCAGATTTCGGCACTCGCATTTGCCAGCAGGCTCCTTTCAGTGCTAGAATTTCCCGTTTTTCACAACTAATTCAAGGGATTACCTATGGTGGTGATTCGCCTGGCCCGCGGTGGGTCCAAGAAGCGTCCGTTCTACAACCTGGTGGCCACCGATTCGCGTAACCGTCGCGACGGCCGCTTTATCGAACGCGTGGGTTTTTACAACCCCGTGGCTAGCGAAGGCACGGAAAACCTGCGCATTGCGCTGGATCGCGTGCAGTACTGGACCGGCACCGGCGCGCAACTGTCGCCCGCCGTCGAGCGTCTGGTCAAGGAATACTCGGCCAAGGTTTCCGCCGCGGCCTAATTGCCCGCGTCGCACATCCTTAGCTGAAATTCTTTAGCTGAATTCTGAGCGGCTAGTTTTTCCACGCTGAAAGCCCTGCGCTTGCAAGCTGACATTCCTAGCTGCTTCATCGCTATCCAAGCCGATAAAGAGCACGATAAATGCCTGATGCCGCAACCTCCAACGCGGCGCCTACGGATTTGGTCGAGCTGGGCCGCATTACTGCAGCCTACGGTGTGAAAGGCTGGGTTAAAGTGCAGCCGCATTCGGCCAACGCCGAAGTGCTGCTCTCAGCGTCTCAATGGTGGTTGACTCGCCCTGTGCCTGAATTGGCGCGGGGCGCTGTCGCGTCTGCGCCTGTCGCATTCAAGATCTTGCAAGCCCGTTCGCAGGGAGCCACCGTCGTGGCGCAACTGCAGGGCATCACGGATCGCGATCAGGCCGAAGCGCTGCGCGGACATTCCGTGCAAGCGCCGCGCGGTTCGTTCCCCGCGCCCGACGAAGACGAATACTACTGGGTCGATCTCATTGGTTGCGCGCTGTACTCCAGCGCCAGCGGCGAACCCACGCGAATCGGCGTGGTAAGCGAGGTCCTCGACAACGGCGCGCATGCCGTGTTGAAGGTCCTGCTGCAGAAGGGCGAGGGCGAGAATCCCGAACCCGTCCTGGACGCCAAGGGCCGGCCCGCCGAAATGCTTGTTCCGTTCGTACGCGCGCACATCCATGCCGTCGATCTGGCCGCGCGCCGCATCGACAGCGACTGGCCCGCGGATTTTTGATGCGTATCGACGTCGTTACGCTATTTCCCGAAATGTTCGGGGTGGTGCGCGACCTCGGGGTCACCGGCCGGGCCCATGCCCAGGGCCGGTGGCAGCTGCATGCCTGGAATCCGCGCGATTTCACGCATGACGTCCATCGCACCGTCGACGACCGCCCCTACGGCGGCGGTCCCGGCATGGTCATGATGGCGGGGCCGCTGGAAGCCGCCGTCAACGCCGCCCAGCAGGCGCGCGCCGGACAGGGGCTTGGTCCCGCTCCGGTGGCGTTGCTGGCCCCGGTGGGCCGGCGCTATGACCAGGCTGGCGCCGAGGCATTGGCCGCCAGCGATGGCCTCATTCTCATTTGCGGTCGCTACGAAGGCGTGGACCAGCGCTTCATCGATCGATGCGTCACGCAAGAGATTTCGCTTGGCGACTTCGTCTTGTCCGGCGGCGAGATCGCGGCGCTCGCCGTGATCGATGCCGCGGTGCGCCTTTTGCCCGGCGTGCTCAACGATGGGGATTCCGCGCTGCAGGACTCCTTCAATGACACCTTGTCTGGCCTGTTGGACAGCCCGCATTACACACGCCCCGAAGTGTACGAAGGCGAAGCGGTGCCGGCGGCCCTGTTGAGCGGTCATCACGCCAATATCGCGCGCTGGCGGCGCGAGCGTTCATTGGCATTGACCGCGGCGCGCCGGCCTGAACTCATCGCGTCCGCGCGCGAGAAAGGCTGGCTCAGCAAGCTTGACGAGCGATATCTGGCCGAGCTGGCCGGGACGCCGCTACCCGCCGAGCCGGGATCATCCCGGCGTCGCCGGCCGCGCAAGCCGTCCGATCCCTCTGGCGCCGCCTGACGGTCATCGCGGCCCATCCGCAACGCCCACAACGCTAGGGAAGGTCCTAGATTGTGGGCGTTTTCGCTGCTCCTTAGTATTGAAAATTACATGCACATGAAATTTTCATATGAGCCGTTCAGCCACCGTTCGTCGTGCCAGTGCAGCACCGTCGTCACCCGCCCGGGCGGACAGGCCGGAGTCGGCCGTCGATCTGTGGCTGGGCCAGCAACTGCGTCAGCTGCGCAAGCAGCAGGGGCGGTCGCTCGCTGACGTCGCCCAGGCTTGCGGCATGTCGCTGGGTCTGCTGAGCCAGATCGAAAGAGGGCTGAGCTCGGCCTCCGTCAAAGTCCTTCATCTCCTGGCGCGCGAGTTTCGCGTGTCGGTCAATGCCCTGCTGCGCAACGCCGAGCACACGGGCGGCGAGGAAGATGGGCGCGTGGCCCGCGCGGGCACGCATCGGTACATCGACCTCAAGGAAAAGGGCATCTGCAAAGAGATGTACACGCCCGCCGCCTGCCGCAGCATGGATCTGTGCCGCGCCTCCATCGCGCCCGGTGGCTCCACCGGCAGCGAGCTCTTCGTGACCGGGCAGGGCGAGCAGATTGGCGTGGTGCTCAAGGGCGTGCTGGAGTTGTGGGTCGGCGACCGCGTCATCCGCCTGCAGGAGGGTGACAGCTTTTGCTATGCCAGCAGCACGCCGCGCCGCTGGTGCAATCCGGGGTCCCAGACGACCGAGGTCATCTGGGCCATCTCCAACATCACTCAAGCCGCGGAGGACGACACGTCACAAGCGCCCTGAGCGCGCAGCACCCATGCGGCGGCACGCGAGGGGAGCGGGCCGCCACCGGGCGCGCCAGGCGCGGCCCGGCCTTCTTTGCCACGATGAGGATATGTCATGAAATTCAAGACCCTGGTTGTCTCTGTATTCGCAGCATTGTCCATGGCGGCGGGCGCCCAAGCCCAGACGGTATTGAAGGTGGGATCCACGCCCACCGGCAGCCCGTTCACGTTTCTCGATACCAAGACGAACAGCATCGAGGGCGTGATGGTCGACATTGTGAAAGCGGTCGGCAAGGAGGCCGGATTCTCGGTGCAGATCGAGCCGATGGCGTTTTCAGCGCTGATCGGCTCGCTGACGTCCAAGCGCATCGATATCGTGTCGGCGGCAATGTTTATCACGCCTCAGCGCCAGCAGGTGGTGAGCTTTTCGGAGCCCGTCTATCGCTATGGCGAAGGCCTGATGGTGCTCAAGAGTGACAACAAGGAGTACAAGTCGTTCGCCGACATGAAGGGCATGACGGTCGGTGTGCAGGTGGGCACGGCCTTCGTCGAGCCCATCCAGAAGAGCGGCGTCTTCAAGGAGGTGAAGCTCTACGACAATCCGCCCGACATGATGCGCGACGCAAACGCCGGCCGGATCCAGGGCGGCTTCATGGACTATCCCATTGCCGCGTATGTGCTGTCGCAAGGCAACTACCCCAATCTGAAGATGGCGCAGTCCTACCAGCCCACGATCATGGGCAGCCTGGGGCTGGCCACGCGCAAGGAAGACACCGAGCTGCTTGATCGCATCAACAAGGCACTGGCCAAGCTGAAGGCCGACGGCGCCATCGACGCCATTCTGAAGAAGTGGGGCCTGGGCGGCGCGTGAGGCCGGCCGGATTTTCGTAGCGCAGACATTCGTTAAAAATCCCGCCGGCGCGATCAAACCCGCCGGCGGACGCCGCGCATCCGGAGCGCGACGCGGGCAGTCTTCTGGGGGTGGTGGACGCATGATGCAATTCATGAAGGACGCGGCAGAGTTCATGCCGATACTGCTGGATGGCGCCAAGCTCACGATCCTGGTCACGCTGGGCTCGCTGGCGCTGTCGACGGTGCTGGGGCTGGTCTGGGCCTTGATGCGGGTGTCGGGCAACAAATACCTGTCGGGTTTTAGCGCCGGCCTGGTCAATCTGCTGCGCGGCATTCCCATCATCGTGCTGCTCTTCTACATCTACTTCGTGATGCCGGACATGGGCGTGTCGCTGAGCGCGGTGCAGGCAGCGATCATCGGCCTGGGCGTGGCGTATTCGGCTTACCAGGCCGAGAACTTCCGTGCCGGCATCCAGGCGATCGATCGCGGCCAGATCGAGGCGGCCATGGCCATGGGCATGGGCTGGGGGCTGACGATGCGCCGTGTCGTGCTGCCGCAGGCCGTGAAGATCGTCCTGCCGCCTTACGGCAACATCATGATCATGATGCTCAAGGACTCGTCGCAGGCATCCACCATCACCGTTGCCGAGCTGGCGCTGCAAGGAAAGCTCATCGCCGTGTCGACGTTCAAGAACGCCACGGTGTTTACGCTGGTCGCGCTGATGTATCTGGTGATGTGCGTGCCGCTCATCCTGCTGGTGCGGCATCTGGAAAAACGGAGCGCAACCAAATGATCAGCCTGCAAGGCGTGAGGAAAAGCTTTGGGCCGCTCGAAGTCCTCAAGGGCATCGACGCCGAGGTCGAGCAGGGCGAGGTCGTGTGTGTCGTGGGGCCATCCGGCTCGGGCAAGTCGACCATCCTGCGGTGCATCAACGGACTGGAACGCTACAACGCCGGCCGTATCACGGTCGACGGCGAGCTGGTCGATTGCGATTCGCCTTCCATCGTGTCGATCCGCACGCAGGTCGCGATGGTGTTCCAGCGCTTCAACCTGTTTCCGCATCGCACAGCGCTGGAAAACGTCATCGAGGGCCCGATCTTCGTCAAGAAGGAGCCGCGCGCTCAGGCTGTGGAACGCGGCCGCGAGCTGCTGGCCAGCGTCGGCCTGGCGGACAAGGAAAACGCGCATCCGAACCAGCTGTCGGGCGGCCAGCAGCAACGCGTGGCGATTGCGCGCGCGCTGGCAATGAGACCGAAGGCGATCCTGTTTGACGAGCCCACCTCGGCGCTTGATCCCGAACTGGTCGGCGACGTGCTGGGCGTCATGCGCAAGCTGGCCGAGGCCGGCATGACGATGGTCGTCGTGACGCACGAAATGAGCTTTGCGCGCGAGGTCGCCGACCGCGTCATGTTCTTTGACGGCGGCGTCATGGTGGAGCAGGGCGCCGCCCGGGAAGTGCTGAATCATCCGCAGCATCCGCGCACGCAGGACTTCCTGCGGCGTGTGTTGCACCCCATGTAAGGACGCCCCATGCAGCCAACGCCGTTTCCGCTTTCCCCGTCACTATGGGCGGCCACCGCAGCGCCGCCGCCGCCCACCGGGCCGCTTGACGCGTCCACGCAGGCCGACGTCGCCGTGATTGGCGGCGGCTACGCCGGCCTGTCCACTGCGTTGCACCTGGCCGAGCGTGGCGTCAAGGTCGTGCTTCTGGAGGCGCGCGAGATCGGCTTTGGCGGCTCGGGCCGCAATGGCGGGCAGGTCATTCCGGGCTTGAAATACGACCCTGACGATCTGATTGCGATGTTCGGCCCCGAGCGCGGCGAGCGGTTGACACGGTTCGCCGGCGGGACGGCGGACGCGGTCTTTGATCTGATCGAGCGCCACGCGATGGACGTGCCGCGCGTGCGCAAGGGGTGGATCCAGGGCGCGCACACGCCCGACGCGCTGCGCGTCGCGCAAGGCCGCGCGGCGCAATGGGCGCGGCTGGGCGTGGACGCGCAACCGCTGGATCGGGCGCAGGTCGCCCGGCTTATCGGCACGGACAAGTATCTGGGCGGATGGGTGGACCGGCGGGCGGGCGCGGTGCAGCCGCTGAGCTACGCGCGCGGCCTGGCGCGCGCCGCGCTGAACGCGGGCGCGACCCTGCACACCGACACGCCCGTCACGGGCCTGGCGCGCGACGGCGGCAAGTGGACGGTGTCCACGGCACGCGGGCCGTCGGTCAGCGCCGACCGCGTGGTGATGTGCACCAATGCCTATGGCGGCGGCCTGTGGCCTGGCCTCAAGCCGTCCATCATCGATGCCAACACGTTCCAGGTGGCCACCGTGCCGCTGCCCGACCGCATCCGGGCGGGCATCTTTCCCGAGGGCCACGTCACGTCCGACACGCGCAATCTGCTGTTGTACTTCCGGCTGGATCATCAGGGCCGCCTCTTGATGGGCGGCCGGGGCCCTTTTCGCGAGCCCAAGGGCGAGGCGGATTGGGCGCATCTGGAGCGCGTGATGGTCAAGATGTTCCCGCAGGTGGCCGGCACGCCGTTCGAGTTCCGCTGGTGCGGCAGAGTGGCCGTCACGCGCGACTATCTGCCGCATCTGCATGAACCGCAGCCCGGGCTGCTGGTGGATATCGGCTGCCAGGGCCGCGGCGTCGGCTTGCAGACCTGCATGGGGGGCGCAATGGCGCAGTACGTGGTCACGGGCGATGCCAATGCGCTGCCCGTGCCGCTGTCGGCCATCAAGCCATTTCCGCTTTATCCGCTGCGCCGCCTGTACGTCAATGCGGTGGTCAGCTGGTACCGGATGACGGACGGCGGGGTCTGAATCCCGGCTGTCCCCAAACAAAAACCCCGGAACAGTGTCCGGGGTTTCTGGGGCGGCGCGAGGATCAGTTGCCGAGCTTGGCGCGCTGCTCCTGCACCTTCTGCAGGGTTTCGCCGAACTGCGCCATGCGGGCCTTTTCCTGTTCCACGACGGCGGCGGGCGCGCGCTCGACGAAGCTGGCGTTGGACAGTTTGCCCTGGGCCTTGGCGATCTCGCCGGAGAGGCGGGCGATCTCCTTGTCCAGACGCACGCGCTCGGCGGCGACGTCGATCTCGACGTGCAGCATCAGGCGGCTGGCGCCGACGACCTGCACCGGCGCGCCCGCGTCGGGCAGCACGTCCAGCACGTCAACCTGGCTCAGCTTGGCCAGCGCGGCCAGGTAGGGCGCGTTGCGGGTCAGCATGGGCGCATCGCCCTGCGCGCACAGCGGCACCTTCTGGGCGGGCGACAGGCTCATCTCGCCGCGCAGGGCGCGCACGGCCTCGACTTGCGCCTTCAGTTCGGCCACATCGGCTTCGGCGGCGGCATCCACCGCGGCCGGATTGGCCTTGGGGTAGGGCTGCACGCTGACGCTGTCGGCCACGCCTTCCTTGCGCTTGCCGGCCACGACCGATACCTTCTGCCATAGCTCTTCCGTGATGAACGGAATGATCGGGTGCGCCAGGCGCAGCACGCATTCCAGAACGCGGATCAGCGTGCGGCGGGTGCCAAGCTGCTGGGCCGGCGTGCCGGTCTGGATCTGCACCTTGGCCAGTTCCAGATACCAGTCGCAGTATTCGTCCCAGACGTAGCGGTAGATTGCGTTGGCGATGTTGTCGAAACGGTAGTCGGCAAACCCGCGCGCGACGTCGGCTTCCAGCGTCTGCATCTGGCTGACGATCCAGCGGTCGACGAAGGACAGTTCGCCTTCGTCCGGCACCGACAGGTCATGGCCTTCGGTGTTCATCAGCACGAAACGCGTGGCGTTCCAGAGCTTGTTGCAGAAATTGCGGTAACCCTCGCAACGCTTCAGGTCGAAGTTGATGTTGCGGCCCAGGGTGGCGTAGGCGGCCATCGTGAAGCGCAGCGCATCGGTGCCATAAGCAGGGATGCCGTCGGGGTACTGGCGGCGCGTGGCCTTTTCGATGGCGCCGGCCTGTTTCGGATTCATCAGGCCGTAGGTGCGTTTGGCCACCAGGCCGTCCAGGTCGATGCCGTCGATCAGGTCCACCGGGTCCAGCGTGTTGCCCTTGGACTTGCTCATCTTCTGGCCGTCGGCGTCGCGGATGAGGCCGTGCACGTAGACGTGCTTGAACGGGATCTGTCCGGTCAGGTGCGTGGTCAGCATGACCATGCGCGCCACCCAGAAGAAGATGATGTCAAAGCCCGTGACCAGGACGCTGGAAGGCAGATAGCGCTGCAGGTCCGGCGTGTTTTCCGGCCAGCCCAGCGTCGTGAAGGGCACGAGGCCCGACGAGAACCACGTGTCCAGGACGTCGGGATCGCGCGTGAGCGGGCCCGTGACGCCAGCGGCGCGCGCCTGCTCGATTGCGCCCGCTTCGTCGTGCGCCACGAACACCTGGCCATCTTCCGAGTACCAGGCCGGAATCTGATGACCCCACCACAGCTGGCGCGAAATGCACCAGTCCTGGATGTTGTTGAGCCACTGGTTGTAGATGGTGGTCCAGTTGTCCGGATAGAACTGGATGCGGCCGTCGGCCACGACTTCCAGCGCGACCTCGGTGATGCTCTTGCCCGGGTTCAGCGTGCCTTCCGGCGCGGGCTTGCTCATGGCGACGAACCACTGGTCGGTCAGCATCGGCTCGAGCACGACGCCGGTGCGGTCGCCCTTGGGCTGCATCATCTTGTGCGGCTCGACCTTGACCAGATAGCCCTCGGCTTCCAGTTGCGCAACGACCGCCTTGCGGGCCTCGTAGCGTTCCATGCCCTGGAACTGCTTGGGACCGTTTTCGTTGATGTGCGCATCCAGCGTGAAGATCACGATCAGCGGCAGATCGTGGCGCATTGCGCAGGCGTAGTCGTTGAAGTCATGGGCGCCCGTGATCTTCACGCAGCCCGTGCCGAATTCAGGGTCGACGAAATCGTCGGCAATGATGGGAATGTTGCGGTCGCAAAGCGGCAGCTCGACTTGCTTGCCGACCAGATGCTTGTAGCGGGGATCGTCGGGATGCACGCACAGCGCGCCGTCGGCCAGCATGGTTTCCGGGCGTGTCGTGGCGATGGTCATGCCGCGCAGGGTGACTGTTTGGCCGTCCTTGTCGACGATGGTCTGCGGACCGTCGACGAACGGGTAGAGGATGTGCCACATGTGGCCATCGGTCTCTTCGGACTGCACTTCCAGGTCGGACACGGCCGTGAGCAGCTTGGGGTCCCAATTGACCAGGCGCTTGCCGCGGTAGATCAGTCCCTGTTTATGCAGCCGGACAAACGTTTCCACCACGCCGCGCGACATGCGGTCGTCCATGGTGAAGTATTCGCGCGGCCAGTCGGCCGAGGCGCCCAGGCGGCGCACCTGCCCGGTGATGGCGCTGCCGGACTTCTCCTTCCATTCCCACACCTTCTCGACGAACTTCTCGCGGCCCAGGTCGTGGCGCGAAACCTTTTGCGCGTCGAGCTGTCTTTCAACGACGATCTGCGTGGCGATGCCGGCGTGGTCGGTGCCAGGAATGAACACGGTGTCGTCGCCCGACATGCGGTGGTAGCGCACCAGGCCGTCCATGATGGTCTGGTTGAACGCGTGGCCCATGTGCAGGGTGCCGGTCACGTTGGGCGGGGGGAACTGGATGACGTAAGGCTGGCTTTCCGTCCCCGTTTTCACGTGCTGGCCCGCGGCGAAGTAGCCGCGCTTGTCCCACTCGGCATACCAGCGGGATTCCAGTTCGGAGGGTTCGAAGCTCTTGGAGAGTTCCGGGGTTTCGCCGGCGATGGGCGCGGCGTTCGGGGGAGCAGCTTGAGTCATTACTAAGTTCCGGCAGACAGGGGCGCCCGGGTAGGAAGCGGGCAGCAAACCGCTCATTTTAAGATGTAATGCGGTCTTCTCAGCGTGTTAGAATACCGGGTTACTGTAAACCTTTTAGAAGTCCCTGAATTCATTGAGGATTCCTTCGGAAATGCGTGCTGAATCATTGGATTGGCGCGCAGCCGGAATCCCGCTGGCATTCCAGGATGCGTCCGACAGGTCGGCAGTGTCGAATCCTGTCTTGGTCGGTGGTTCAGGGTGGCCCGAGACACCCATTCGTTTCGGATCTCCTGCGTGCCAACGGCGCGATGGCGCTTGATGTCGCCCCGAAGGGTGGCATCCAAGCGCGGCATCGGCAAGCACAGAGCCCCACCAGGCAATTAACTAGAAACCCGTCAGAAATCAGTTTTCGGAGTCCTTTATGTCCATTCAACGCACCCTCTCGATCATCAAGCCCGACGCCGTCGCCAAGAACGTGATCGGCCAGATCGTTGCCCGTTTCGAGCAAGCCGGCCTGAAGGTCATCGCCGCCCGCCTGACCCAACTGTCGCGCGCCGACGCCGAGCGTTTCTACGCTGTGCACGCCGCCCGTCCCTTCTTCAAGGACCTGGTCGACTTCATGGTCTCGGGCCCCGTGTTCGTGCAAGTGCTGGAAGGCGAAGACGCCATCCAGAAGAACCGCGACCTGATGGGCGCCACGGACCCCAAGAAGGCTGAAGCCGGCACCATCCGCGCCGACTTCGCCGACAGCATCGACGCCAACGCCGTCCACGGCTCCGACGCGCCGGAAACGGCCGCTGTCGAAGTGGCTTTCTTCTTCCCCGAAATCAACATCCACAGCCGTTAATTTTTGGCTTAAGTTGTTGAAAGCGCTTTAGTTTTACCTGGTTATGGAATCCGTCGAACGAATCAATCTGCTGGGGCTGGACGGCTCCGCCCTGTCCGAACTGGTCGGGCAGTGGGGCGGCAAGCCGTTTCGCGCCCGCCAGCTGCAGCGCTGGATGCACCAGCGCGGCGCCGATTCGTTCGACGCCATGACCGACCTGGCCCGCGATTTCCGCAGCCAGCTTGCGACGCATTGCCGCATCGAGGCATTGCCCGTCAACATCGAGCAACGCTCGACCGACGGCACCCGCAAGTGGCTGTTCGATGTGGGGCAGGGCAACGCCATCGAAACCGTCTTCATCCCCGAAGACGACCGTGGCACGCTGTGCATCTCCAGCCAGGCTGGCTGCGTGGTGAACTGCCGTTTCTGCTCGACAGGGCACCAGGGCTTCAACCGCAACCTGAAGACCAGCGAAATCATCGGCCAGCTGTGGTGGGCCAAGCGCGTGCTAGAGGCCGACATCGGCACGGCCCGCCTTGAAAGCGCCCGCGCCACCGAAGACACCCGCGTCATCAGCAACGTCGTCATGATGGGCATGGGCGAACCCCTGCTCAATTACGACCAGGTCCTGCCCGCGCTGCGCCTGATGCTCGACGACAACGCGTACGGCCTGTCGCGCCGCCGCGTTACGGTGTCCACGTCGGGCGTCGTGCCCATGATGGACCGCCTGTCGCAAGACTGTCCCGTGGCGCTGGCCGTGTCGCTGCACGCGCCCAACGACGCGCTGCGCGACGAGCTCGTGCCGCTGAACAAGAAGTACCCGCTGAAGGAGCTGCTGGCCGCCTGCGAACGCTACCTGGCGTTTGCGCCCCGCGACTTCATCACGTTCGAATACTGCATGCTGGACGGCATCAACGACACCGACCAGCACGCCAAGGAATTGATCCACATTGCACGCCAGGTGCGCTGCAAGCTGAACCTCATCCCGTTCAACCCATTCCCCGCCTCCGGCCTCAAGCGATCGGCCTCGGCGCGGGTGAAGGTGTTTGCCCAGCGTCTGATGGACGCCGGCATCATCACCACGGTCCGCAAGACCCGGGGCGACGACATCGATGCGGCTTGCGGCCAACTGGCCGGAGAGGTGCGGGACCGCACTCGGATCACCGAGCGCAACGCCGCCCAGCGCCAGACCATACCAATTAAACAGGTGCACGCATGACGCAGGATTTCGCTTCTGCAGTTTCCGACTCGTCCGCCGGCGCGGTGGGCAGCGTGGGCGCCGCCTTGCGCGGTTTGCGCCTGGCCAAGGGCTGGTCGCTCGACGAAGTTTCCAGCCGCATCAAGTTTTCCACCAAGCAGATCGAAGCCCTTGAAAACGAGCAGTGGGACAACCTGCCCACCGGCGTTTCCTTGCGCGGCCTCGTGCGCAACTATGCGCGGCTGCTCGGCGCCGATGCCCAGGCCATCGTCGACTCGCTCGATCCCAAGGCCCGCGCCACTGGCCCGGCCAAGCTCAGTCCCAGCTCGCTGCATTCCGCGCATTCCATTCCGCAATCCAGCGCCGACGACGACCGCTCGTCCACGTCGTCGTGGGGCTGGCTGATCGCCATCGTGCTGGTGCTTGCCGCCGGCGTGGCGTATGCCTTCTGGCAAGGTTGGCTGCCGCAGCAGTGGCTGCCCGCCGACTGGCTGCCGAAGCCGACCAAGTAACCCGGTTCCAACCGATGCAAGATTCTTCTCTGCCTTGCCAGGACGCGCCGCCTCCCTCGGTGGGAGCCGCAGCGCGCCGCGCCACGCGTTCCGTCGCGGTGAAGTGGGGCGATCGTGTCGTGACGGTGGGCGGAGACGCCCCGGTCGTGGTTCAGTCCATGACCAACACCGACACCGCGGACGCCATCGCCACCGCGATCCAGGTCAAGGAGCTGGCGCAGGCCGGCTCCGAGCTCGTGCGCATCACCGTGAACACGCCCGAGGCCGCCCGCGAGGTCGTCGCCATCCGCGAGCAGCTCGACCGCATGGGCGTGAACGTGCCGCTGGTGGGAGACTTCCACTACAACGGCCACAAGCTGCTGACGCAGTTCCCGGAATGCGCCCAGGCGCTGTCCAAATACCGTATCAACCCCGGCAACATGGGGGGCGGCAAGCGCCGCGACGACAACTTCGCGCAAATGATCGAAGTCGCCTGCCGCTATGACAAGCCCGTGCGCATCGGCGTCAACTGGGGCAGCCTCGACCACGAGCTCATGGCGCGCAAGATGGACGAAAACAGCCGCCGCGCCCAGCCCTGGGAAGCGCAGGCCGTCATGCGCGACGCGCTGGTCGTCTCGGCCATCAGCAATGCCCAGCGCGCCGAGGAACTCGGCCTGCGGCGCGACGCCATCATCCTGTCGTGCAAGGTCAGCCACGTGCAGGATCTCATCGCCGTCTACCGCGATCTGTCCGCTCGTTGCGACTACCCCCTGCATCTGGGCCTGACCGAAGCCGGCATGGGCAGCAAGGGCATCGTGGCCTCGACCGCGGCGCTCGCCGTGCTGCTGCAGCAGGGCATCGGCGACACCATCCGCATTTCGCTCACCCCCGAACCGGGCGGAGAGCGCAGCCGCGAGGCCATCGTCGCGCAGGAAATCCTGCAGACCATGGGCCTGCGCGCATTCACGCCCATGGTCGTCGCCTGCCCCGGTTGCGGCCGCACCAGCAGCACGTTCTTCCAGGAACTTGCCGACAGCATCCAGTCGTTCCTGCGCCGGCAGATGCCGGTGTGGCGCACGCAGTATCCCGGCGTCGAATCGATGAACGTCGCGGTGATGGGCTGTGTGGTCAATGGGCCGGGCGAAAGCCGTCATGCCGACATCGGCATCAGCCTGCCGGGTACCGGCGAAGTGCCGGCCGCGCCGGTGTTCGTCGACGGCGAGCGCACGGTCACGCTCAAGGGCGACCATATCGCCGAAGAGTTCCAGGCCATCGTTGAAGAATACGTTGCGCGCCGGTATGGCGCGCTCGCCTCTCACTAAAGTAAGGGTGTAGCCATTGGCGCGCTTCTCCGGCGCGCCGACGGCATGATCAAGATGACTCAAGCTTTCCAGAAAGTCGCCGCCATCCGCGGCATGAATGACCTGTTGCCGGGGGCAAGCGCCCGCTGGGAGCAATTCGAGGAAATCGTGCGCGGCTGGCTGCGCGGCTATGGCTACCGCAATGTGCGTACGCCCGTGCTTGAGCATACGCGCCTGTTTGCACGCGGCATCGGCGAAGTCACCGACATCGTCGAAAAAGAGATGTACACGTTCACCGACGCGCTCAACGGCGAATCGCTCACGATGCGCCCCGAAATGACCGCCGGGATCGTGCGCGCCTCGATCGAACACAACCTGCTCTACGATCGTCCGCAACGCGTCTACTCCATCGGTCCCGTCTTCCGTCACGAGCGCCCGCAGCGCGGCCGCTACCGCCAGTTCCACCAGATCGACGTCGAAGCGCTGGGCTTTGCCGGTCCCGATGTGGACGCGGAACTCATCGTCATGCTGGGCCGCCTCTGGAAGCTGCTGGGCCTGAAGGACGTGCGCCTTGAACTGAATTCGCTGGGCCAGCCGGCCGAGCGCGCCGCGCACCGCGCCGCCCTGATCCAGCATCTTGAAAAGCACCGCGACATCCTCGACGAAGACGGCCAGCGCCGCATGTACAGCAATCCGCTGCGCGTGCTGGACACGAAGAACCCCGCCATGCAGGAAATGGCCGACAGCGCGCCGCGCCTGTTCGACTTCCTGGGCGAAGAGTCCCGCGCGCACTTTGAAGGCGTGTGCCAGCGCCTGACCGACGCCGGCATCGAGTACCGCTTGAATCCCCGTCTGGTCCGCGGCCTGGACTACTACAACCTGACCGTCTTCGAATGGGTCACGGACCGCCTGGGTTCCCAGGGCACGGTCTGCGGCGGCGGCCGCTACGACGGCCTGGTCGAACTGCTGGGCGGCAAGCCGGCGCCTGCCGTGGGCTTTGCCATCGGCATGGAGCGCCTGCTCGACCTGTGGGAGCAAAGCGTCGAAATCGCCGCGCCGGCCGAGTGCGACGTGTACGTCGTGCACCAGGGCGAGGACGCGCAGCGCCTGGCCGCGCGCGTCGGCGAAGACCTGCGTGACGCGGGCCTGTCGGTCATCGTGCATGCCGGATCGGCTGGCTTCAAGTCCCAATTCAAGCGCGCGGACGCCAGCGGCGCCCGCGTTGCGGTTATCCTTGGCGCCGACGAAGTGGCGTCGCAGACCGCCAGCGTCAAGTTCCTGCGCGCAGAAGGGCAGGGCGACTCGGCGCAGCAACAGGTTCCGCTGGCGAAGCTGGCCGACGCATTGAACAACAAGGGTTAACGCATGGCATACGATCTTGAAGAACAGGAAAAACTCGACGCTATCAAGGCGTGGTGGGCCCGCTATGGCACGCTTCTGCTGACGCTGGCGACGGCAGTGCTCCTGGCCTGGGGCGGCTGGTGGGGCTGGAAGGCGTACGAATCGCACCAGGCCAACCAGGCAATGGGCTACTTCGAAGCGCTGGAAGACGCGGCCCGCCTGGGTGGCGCCGATTCCTCGGTGCGTATCAAGACCGCAGCCTCGACGCTGCGCGAAAAGTATCCCAACACCGGCTACGCCGCGCGTGGCGCTCTGGTGGCCGCGCAGGCCCTGCAGGCGCAGAAGGATGACGCCGGCGCCCGCGAACAGCTCGAATGGCTGGCCGGTCAGAACAAGAACCCCTCCATGCAAGCCGTGGCGCGCCTGCGCCTGGCCGGCATGATGCTGGACCAGAAGCAATACGACGCCGCGCTGGCGCAGCTGAACAATCCGCCGGCCGCCTTCGCCGCCTTGTTCGCTGACCGCCGCGGCGACGTGCTGGCTGCGCAAGGCAAGCGCGAGGAAGCGCGCGCGGCCTGGCAGAGCGCCATCGATGGCCTGGGTGCGGCCAATCCGTTGACCCAGGTTGTGCAACTGAAACTGGATGCCTTGAGCGGAGCGTGACTGTAATGCGTAAATTTGCACCTGGCCGTACGTGGCGCGGCGCCGTCCTCTTGGCGAGCCTGCTTGCCCTGGGCGGATGTGGCTTGTTCTCCCATGACGACGGCCGCTACGATCCGGCGCCCCTGACCGAATACAAGGCCGGCATGTCCGTGCGCCAGGTCTGGTCCACGTCCATCGGCAGCGGCTCGGGCCTGGGCTTCGCGCCCACCGTGCTGGGCGATGCCATCTACGCCGCCACGCCCGACGGCTCCGTCGGCAAGTTCGACCTGCAAAGCGGCCGCGCCATCTGGAAGGCCAAGGCCGAGGGCAAGCTGTCGGCGGGCGCCGGCAGCGACGGCACCACCACTGCGGTCGCTTCGCCCAACGGCGACGTCATCGCCTTTGACGACACCGGCAAGGTGAAGTGGAAGGTCCGCGCCACCAGCGACGTCACGATTCCGCCGGTCGTCGGCTACGGCATCGTCGTCGTGCGCAGCGGCGACTACCGCATCCAGGCTTTCGACGCGAACAGCGGCGAGCGCGTCTGGAGCGTGCAGCGTCCCGGCCCGTCGCTCGCCTTGCGCAGCGTCTCGCAAATGGTCCTGGCCGAAGGCCTCGTCATCACGGGCCTGCCCGGCGGCAAGATCATGGCCATCGCATCCAATAGCGGCAACGTGCAATGGGAAGGCACCGTGGCCACGCCGCGCGGTGCCAGCGACCTGGAGCGTCTGACCGACGTGGTGGGCGCGCCCCGGATCGCGGGCAACCTGCTGTGCGCGGTTGCTTATCAGGGACGCATCGTCTGCTTTGACGTCACCGCCGGTGGCCGTCCGCTCTGGACCAAGGATTTCTCCAGCGTCAGTGGCCTCACGCTCGATGACCGCTTCGCTTATGCCGCCGACCAGAACAGCGTGGTCAACGCGTTTGCGCTCGATAACGGGGGCAATGTCTGGAAACAGAGCGCTCTGAAGAACCGCCAGCTCACGGCTCCGGCTATGCTTGGGGGAGCGCTGGCTGTCGGCGATCTGGATGGTTACGTGCACTTCCTGTCGCGCAGCGATGGCAGCCTGATGGCGCGCCTGTCGGTGGGCGGCGGCGCAGTCGTGTCACCGCCGCAGACGACGCCCCAAGGTGTGCTGGTCCAGACGGGCAATGGCAATCTCGTCATGATCGGCGCCAACTGAAACTTATAAAACAAAGCCTTTTACCGTGTCTTTCAAGCCTGTCGTTGCCCTGGTCGGCCGCCCCAATGTGGGGAAATCGACCCTTTTCAACCGCCTGACGCGATCGCGCGCCGCGCTGGTGGCCGATTATTCCGGCCTGACCCGCGATCGCCATTACGGCGAGGGCAGGGTGGGCGATATTCCGTTCATCGCCATCGATACCGGCGGCTTCGAGCCCGTGGCCAAGGACGGCATCCTGTTGGAAATGGCCCGGCAGACCCGCCAGGCCATCGCCGAGGCGGACGTCGTCGTGTTCCTGGTGGATGCGCGCTCTGGCATCAATGCGCACGATCACGAGATCGCGCAACTGCTGCGCAAGTCCGGCCAGCAGCGCGTGCTCCTGGCGGTGAACAAGGCCGAAGGCATGGGCCTGGGTCCCGCCATCGCCGAATTCCATGAACTTGGCCTGGGCCAGCCGTATCCCATTTCGGCGGCGCACGGCGACGGCATCGTTGATCTCATCGAGCTGGCGCTCAAGGATCTGGCCGAGCCGCCCGTCGAAGAAGAACCGGCCGAAGAAGGCGAGCACGATCACCGCATCAAGCTGGCGATCGTGGGCCGTCCCAACGTAGGCAAGTCCACGCTCATCAATACGCTCATGGGCGAAGAGCGCGTGATTGCGTTCGACATGCCGGGCACGACGCGCGACGCCATCGAAATCGATTTCGAGCGCGACGGGCGCCGCTACACGCTGATCGACACGGCCGGGCTGCGCAAGCGCGGCAAGGTGTTCGAGGCGGTCGAAAAGTTCTCCGTCATCAAGACCTTGCAGGCCATCGAGGCCAGCAACGTCGTGCTGCTCATGCTCGACGCGCAAACCGAAATCTCCGAGCAGGACGCGCACATCGCCGGGTTCGTGCTGGAAACCGGCCGAGCCGTGGTCGTGGCCGTCAACAAGTGGGACGGCCTGGACGGCGAAGAAAAGGAACGCATCGAGCGCGAGTTCAACCGCAAGCTGCGCTTCCTGTCGTTCGCGCGCGTGCACACGATCTCGGCGCTGCGCGGGCAGGGCATCAAGCCCCTGCTCAAGTCCATCAATGCCGCCCATGCCGCGGCCTTTGCCAAACTGTCCACGCCCAAGCTCACGCGTGAGCTGCAGGCGGCGGTCGAACAGCAGCCGCCTCCGCGCAAGGGCATCTTCCGTCCCAAGATGCGCTACGCGCACCAGGGCGGACAGAACCCGCCGCTGGTCGTCATTCACGGCAACGCGCTGGACGCCATTCCCGATTCGTACCGCCGCTACCTCGAAACGCGTTTCCGCAATGCATTCGACTTGGCCGGCACGCCGCTGCGTATCGAATTCAAGTCCTCGCACAACCCTTACGCGCAGGAAAGCTGATCCATGAGCCGCTTCTGGAGTCCCGTTGTCGGGACGCTCAGTCCCTATGTGCCGGGCGAGCAGCCCAAGCTTCAGAATCTGGTCAAGCTGAACACCAACGAGCACCCTTACGGGCCGTCGCCCAAGGTGCTCGATGCGATCCGCGCCGCGTGCGACGATACGCTCAAGCTCTATCCGGACCCTTCCTCGGACCGCCTGCGCGAGGCCATCGCCGCCGCGGTCGGCGCGCAGCCGCAGCAGGTGTTCGTGGGCAACGGGTCGGACGAGGTCCTGGCGCATGCGTTTCTGGCCCTGCTCAAGCATGACCGTCCGCTGCGCTTTCCGGATATCACGTACAGCTTCTATCCCGTGTACTGCGGCCTGTACGGCATCGAATTCGAAACGATGCCGCTCACCGCGGACTTTTGCATCGACGTCGAAGACTACCTGCCCGCGCGCCACGGTCAGGCGGGCGCCATCATCTTCCCGAATCCCAACGCGCCCACCGGCCGGGCGCTCAGCGCCGCCGAGGTCGAGCGCATCGTCGCCGGCAATCCGGACACGGTCGTTGTCGTGGACGAGGCGTATGTGGATTTCGGCGCCGAATCGGTGATCCCGCTGGTCTCGCGCTACGACAACCTGCTGGTGGTGCAGACCCTTTCAAAGTCGCGTTCGCTTGCGGGCCTGCGGGTAGGCTTTGCCGTGGGCAGCGCCGCGCTGATCGATGGGCTTGAGCGGGTAAAGAACAGTTTCAACTCCTACCCCATCGATCGTTTGGCATCCGCCGGTGCAGTAGCGGCGCTGGAAGATACGGAGTACTTTGAGCAGACCCGCAAAGCCGTGATCGACACGCGGTCCCGCATGACCGCAGGGTTGCAGGCGCTGGGCTTCGAGGTGCTTCCTTCAGCGGCGAACTTCGTGTTCGCGCGCCATCAGTCAAAGGACGCCGCGACGCTTGCCGCCGCCCTGCGCGAGCGCAGCATCATCGTGCGTCATTTCCGTCATGCGCGGATCGATCAATTCCTGCGCATCACGGTGGGTACCGAAGCCCAGTGCGATCTGCTTCTGCAAGCGCTCCAGAGCATCCTGAAGGCGTGATTTTCAGAGGCATTTCAGCTGGAAAACTCTGGTCTCATTTTTGCTTCCCGGCCAAGTAGCACGGGCCGGGAAAACCCTGTAGAGTACGTGTTTCGGCGTGCACCACCAGTACAAAAAGCGCGTCATTACTCAATAACAAACAAATGGAGCCTGGCCAATGAGCAATAAAGGGCAAACTCTGCAAGATCCGTTCCTCAACACGCTGCGCAAGGATCATGTGCCCGTGTCGATCTACCTCGTGAACGGCATCAAGCTTCAAGGGCAAATCGAATCCTTCGACCAATACGTGGTGCTGCTGCGCAATACGGTCACCCAAATGGTTTACAAGCACGCCATTTCCACCGTCGTTCCCGCGCGCGCCGTCAACTTTCAAGTGGAAGTCCCTGCTGAGTAATCTCGCTCCAGCTTTACCTTTTATTGCCCGCCAGACGGTTCTCGTCGGCGGGCATTTTCGCTTTGGCTCGAATATGGTGCATGTATGCGCGCTCTGATCATCAGCGTGGATCTCGGCGATCCGGACTTCACGGCACACGCCGAGGAATTTGCCATGCTGGCCAAGGGCGCGGGCGCCGAAATCGTCGGCACCCTGACGGCCCGCCGCGATCGTCCCGACGCCAAGTTCTTCATCGGCTCCGGCAAGGCCGACGAGGGCGTCGCGATGGCGCAGGCGCTGCTTGCCGACATCATCCTTTTCGACCAGCCGCTTTCGCCAGCCCAGCAGCGCAACCTCGAACGCGCCTTCAACCTGCGCGTGGTGGATCGCGTTGCCCTCATCCTGGACATCTTCGCGCTGCGTGCAAAGAGCCACGAAGGCAAGCTGCAGGTCGAACTGGCCCAGCTTCAGCATCTGGCCACGCGCCTGACGCGCATGTGGAGTCACCTGGAACGGCAACGCGGCGGCATCGGGATGCGCGGGCCAGGTGAATCCCAGCTTGAAATGGACCGCCGCATGATCGGCGCCAAGGTCAAGACGCTGCGCGAACGGCTTGACAAGGTCGAGCGCCAGCGCATCACCCAGCGGCGCGCCCGCGCGCGGGGCGGTGCGTTGTCGGTGTCGCTGGTGGGTTACACCAACGCCGGCAAGTCGACGCTGTTCAACGCGCTGACCCGCGCGGACGCGTACGCGGCCGACCAGTTGTTCGCCACGCTGGACACGACGACCCGCCGCATCTGGATCGAAGGCGCCGGATCGGTGGTGGTGTCGGACACCGTGGGCTTCATCCGCGACCTCCCGCATAACCTGATTGCCGCCTTCCGCGCCACGCTCGAAGAAACCGTGCACGCGGATCTGCTGCTGCATGTGGTGGACTCGGCCAGTCCGCAGCGGGATGAGCAGATTTTCGAGGTCAACAAGGTTCTCGCCGAAATAGGCGCTGCCGCGATTCCAACCATTCTGGTATACAACAAGATCGACCGGGCGGGCCTGGACCCGCGGGTGGAGCGCGATGCACATGGTACGATTGCGCGAGTATTTGTAAGCGCCACCGAGCGCGCCGGTTTGGATGCGTTGCGCGGGGCAATTGCGGAAACCGGACAGATTGTGGGAAACAATGCCGCGAATTATCAAACTCTTCAATCTGAATGACCCCGGCTGGGGTCGCGGAAACAACAATGGCTCCGAGCCGCCGCCCAAGCGGCCCCAAGGCAATGGAGACGGCCCTCCGGACCTGGACGAGGTCTGGCGCGATTTCAATAATCGCATCGGGAACCTGTTCGGGCGCAAAGGCGGGGGCGGCAACAACCGGCCCGGCAATCGTGGTGGCATGACGCCGCCATCCCCGCGGGGCACACGCATCGGCCTGGGCGTCATTGCCCTGGTTGCGGCAGGTATCTGGCTGGCCAGCGGCTTCTACATCGTGCAAGAAGGCCAGGTCGCGGTCGTGACCCAGTTCGGCAAATACAAGAGCACGTCGCAAGCTGGTTTCCAGTGGCGCTTGCCTTATCCCATTCAAAGCCATGAAATCGTCAACGTGTCGCAACTGCGCACGTTCGAAGTCGGTTTCCGTGGCGGCGCGCGCAACAAGGTCCTGCCCGAAGCGCTGATGCTCACGACGGACGAGAACATCGTCGATATGCAGTTCGTCGTCCAGTACCGCCTGCGTGCGGACGGCGCGCCCGACTATCTCTTCAAGACGCGCGACCCGGACGAATCCGTGCGCCAGGCGTCGGAAACCGCCATGCGCGAAGTCGTGGGCAAGCAGTCGATGGACTTCGTGCTGTACGAAGGCCGTACGACGGTGGCCTCGCAGGTTCAGGCGCTGATGCAGCAGATCCTCGACCGCTACAAGACGGGCGTGCAGGTCAGCACCGTCGCCATCCAGAACGTGCAGCCGCCCGAGCAGGTCCAGGCCGCGTTCGACGACGCCGTGAAGGCCGGTCAGGATCGCGAGCGCCAGATCAACGAAGGCCAGGCCTACGCCAACCAGGTCGTGCCGCTGGCCAGTGGTCAGGCTTCGCGCATGATGGAGCAGGCCGAAGGCTACAAGGCCAAGGTCGTGGGCGATGCGCAAGGTAATACCTCGCGCTTTACCAGCATCCTGGGCGAATACGAAAAGTCTCCCCAAGTCATGCGCCAGCGCATGTACCTGGAAAGCATGCAGGACATCTTCACCCGCGCCAGCAAGGTCATGGTCGACACCAAGAGCAACAACAACATGTTGTATCTGCCCTTGGACAAGATCATGCATCTCGCCGCTCAGGACGCAGGCAAGTCGAATATCGGCAGCTCCGGCTCGCCGGTGGCCAACCCGCCTGTCCAGCAGCCTTCGCGCGGTTCGGCCGCGCCGGTGCCGCAGCCTTCCGGCAGCAGCAATAGCAACACGCTGCCCCGCGACCGTATGTCGCGCTAATCCGGAGGAGTCCTGAACATGAATCGTCTTATGCCCATCCTGGTCGGCCTGCTCATCGTGCTGGCCCTCCTTTCCTCCAGCGTTTTCGTGGTCCGCGAGCGCGACTATGCCCTGGTGTTCTCGCTAGGTGAGGTCCGCCGCGTCATCAGTGAACCTGGCCTGTACTTCAAGGTTCCGCCGCCTTTCCAGAATGTCGTCACGCTCGACAAGCGCATTCTGACCATCGAGACCAACGAAGCCGAGCGCATCCAGACTTCCGAAAAGAAGAACCTGCTGATCGACTCGTACGTCAAGTGGCGCATTGCGGATCCCCGTCTGTTCTACGTGACGTTCGGCGGCAACGAGCGTGCGGCGCAAGAGCGTCTGCAAGCCCAGATCCGCGACGCCCTGAACGCATCGGTCAACGTGCGTACGGTGCGCGACGTGGTCTCGACCGAACGCGACAAGATCATGACGGAGATCCTGGACAACGTCGCCAAGCGCGCCGAGCCGCTGGGCGTGCAGATCGTTGACGTGCGTCTGCGCCGCATCGAGTTCGCGCCGGAAATTTCCGAGTCGGTGTACCGCCGCATGGAAGCCGAGCGTACTCGCGTGGCGAACGAACTGCGCTCGATCGGCGCCGCCGAAGGCGAGAAGATCCGCGCCGAGGCCGACCGCCAGCGCGAGGTCATCGTGGCTCAGGCGTACGCCAAGGCCCAGGGCATCATGGGTGAGGGCGACGCCGCTGCGGCAGCCATCTACGCCCAGGCTTATGGCAAGAATCCGGACTTCTATACGTACTACAAGAGCCTGGAAGCCTATCGCGCCTCGTTCTCCAAGCCGGGCGACGTGCTGGTGGTGGACCCCAGCTCCAGCTTCTTCCAGTTCATGAAGGATCCGGCAGGCGCCGCGCTGGCTCCGGTCACGGTGCCGGCCAAGTAACCGGCAGCAGCCGGCACGAACGAAAAAGCCCCTCGGGTACCCGAGGGGCTTTTCTGCTTCTGGCGGGATGCTCCCTTACGGGGATCGGGGACGCCGCGGGCACTGGACATGCCCGTCCCCCGGGTGGCGCTTGCCGCTGAACCATGTACAATACCGCGTAAGCTATAAAACATTCCGCAGCGGCTGAGCGGGCTTACGCCCCTCAGCCGCTTTTCGTTTGGGCGACGCCCACGCATCACTTGGCGTTATTCAGGTAAACACATTCATGGGTAACTGGCTGCTGCCCGAAAGCCTCGCCGACGTACTTCCGGCAGAGGCCCGGCGCATCGAGGAACTGCGCCGCGAACTTCTCGATCTTTACCGTACATACGGGTTCGAGCTGGTCGCGCCGCCCCTGGTCGAGTACATCGATTCATTGCTGTCGGGCACCGGCAGCGATCTGGATCTGCGCACCTGCAAGCTGATTGACCAGCTTTCGGGCCGCACGCTGGGCGTGCGCGCGGACATGACTCCCCAGGTCACGCGCATTGACGCGCACTTGCTCAACCGCGCGGGCGTCACCCGCCTGTGTTATTGCGGCAATGTGCTGCATGCCCGTCCCTCGGACTTGCTGTCCAGCCGCGAGTTGCTGCAGATCGGCGCCGAAATCTACGGCCATGCCGGATTCGAAGCCGATCTGGAAATCATCCAGCTGGTGCTGGAAACCGTTGCCATCGCCGGCGTTCGCAATCCGCGCCTGGATCTGAATCACCCCGGTGTGCTGCGCGCGATCCTGAAGTCGGATCCGGCGGCTGCCGAGCTGGCGCAGGATGCGATCCGGCTGATGCGCGACAAGGATGTGCCCGGACTGGGCGAGCTGGCGGCGCGCGCGCCCGGCATCCGTCCGGAAACGCTGAAGGCGCTGCAATTGCTGCCCACGCTGTACGGTGGTCAGGACGTGCTGAAGATCGCCCGCCGTGACCTGCCGGCGCTGCCGGGTATCGCCGAGGCGCTCGACGCCCTTCAGGCAGTGGTCGACGCCATGCCCAACGTGTCTTTCAGTGTCGATCTGGCCGACGTCGGTGGTTACGCTTACCACTCGGGCGTCAAGTTTGCGCTGTACGCTGAAGGCTGGCACGACGCGTTGGTCAGCGGTGGCCGCTACGATGACGTCAGCCACGCGTTTGGCCGGTCGCGTCCGGCCACGGGCTTCAGTCTTGATTTACGCAAGCTGGCGGCGGGTCTGCCGCCGGCGGAAAGGGCGCGAGCGGTTCGCGCGCCTTGGGGGCAGGCCCCCGCTCTGACCGAGGCGGTTCGCCGCTTGCGCCGGTCAGGGGAAATCGTCGTTCAGGTATTGCCCGGTCACGAGCAGGATCAGGACGAATTCGTTTGCGATCGCGAGCTGGCGCTGCAGGATGGCGTCTGGACGGTCAAAACGCTGTGACTAACTCCCTCTCGGAAACGAGAGGGCCGCGGGGAGATTTCCGGATTTCCCGAGAAACTCGAAATTGATTCGTATCATGAGCAAGAACGTAGTCGTAATCGGCACCCAATGGGGTGACGAGGGCAAGGGCAAGATCGTCGACTGGCTGGCGGAATCCGTCCAGGGCGTGGTCCGCTTCCAAGGCGGTCACAATGCCGGCCATACGCTGTGGATCAACGGCAAGAAGACGATTCTTCGCCTGATCCCGTCGGGCATCATGCACCCCGGTGTCACCTGCTTCATCGGCAATGGCGTCGTGCTGTCCCCGGAAGCCCTGCTCAAGGAAATCGAAGAGCTTGAGGCCGCCGGCCTGGACGTGCGTTCGCGCCTGCAGATCTCCGAGATCTGCCCGCTGATCCTGCCGTACCACGTCGCCATCGACAAGGCGCGCGAAGCGCGCAAGGGCGAGGGCAAGATCGGCACGACGGGCCGTGGCATCGGCCCGGCCTACGAAGACAAGGTCGCCCGCCGCGCCCTGCGCGTGCAAGACCTCTTCAATCCGGCGCTCTTTGACGAAAAGCTCGCCGAAGTGCTGGATTACCACAACTTCGTGCTGACCCAGTACCTGGGCGCCGAAGCGGTCTCGGCCAACGAAGTGCGCGATCAGGCCATGGCCTTGGCGCCGGCCATCGCCCCGATGGTCAAGGACGTCTCCAGCAACCTGTACGCCATGCAGCAGGAAGGCAAGCGCCTCCTGTTCGAAGGCGCGCAAGGCGCGCTGCTGGACGTCGATCACGGCACTTATCCCTTCGTCACCAGCAGCAACTGCGTTGCGGGCGCGGCCTCGGCAGGCGCCGGCGTCGGCCCCCAGCAACTGGATTACGTGCTGGGCATCACCAAGGCGTACACCACGCGCGTTGGCTCGGGCCCGTTCCCCACGGAACTGGTCGACGAGATCGGCACCCGTCTGGCCACCATCGGCAAGGAATTCGGTTCGGTCACGGGCCGTCCGCGCCGTTGCGGCTGGTTCGACGGCGCCGCGCTGAAGCGCTCGGTCCGCCTGAACGGCATTTCCGGCCTGTGCATCACCAAGCTGGACGTGCTGGACGGTCTGGAAACCATCCAGTTGGGCGTCGGCTACCGCGTCAACGGTGAATTCCGCGACGTGCTGCCCTACGGCGCGCACGCCGTTGCGCAAGCGCAACCGGTGCTCGAAGAGCTGCCCGGCTGGAGCGAATCCACCGTCGGCATCACCGAATACGCCAAGCTGCCCGCCGCCGCGCGCCGTTATCTGGAGCGTGTCGCCGAAGTCTGCGGCGTGCCGATCGACCTGGTGTCCACCGGTCCGGACCGCAACGAGACCATTGTTTTGCGTCATCCCCTGAAGGGCTGACATCGGGTTATTATTCCCAAGGCCGCCGCCGGTCATACCGGCGGCGGCCTTTTCGTATTTTTGTGCAGGAGATGCTTGCCTATGAGCACGCCGACCAGTGACGATAGCCACCTGTGGGTAACGTGGGACGATTACAACCGCTTGATCGAGCGCCTTACTTTGCAGGTGCACCAGTCGGGCTGGAAGTTTGACAAGATTCTTTGCCTGGCGCGCGGCGGTATGCGCGTGGGTGACGTCATGTCGCGTATTTTTGATGTGCCGCTGGGCATTCTTGCCACCAGCAGCTATCGCGAGGCGGCTGGCACCAAGCAAGGCGACATGGACATCGCTCAGTTCATCACCATCACCCGCGGCACGCTGTCTGGCCGGGTGTTGCTGGTGGACGACATGGTCGATACCGGCAAGACCTTCAATAAGGTCTTCGATCACCTGAAGAGCCAGTTCGCTGATATCACCGAATTGCGCAGCGCCGTGCTGTGGTGGAAGGGGCATTCCCTGGCAACGCCCGACTATTACGTCGAGAAGCTGCCCACGAATCCCTGGATTCACCAGCCTTTCGAAGACTACGACAGCTTGCGTCCCCATCAATTGGAAGCCTGGATCCGCAAGGGTTCCCAGAGCTGATAGCAGGCAGGAAAAGGGCGGGGCCCAGGGCGCGGACTGTCCCTGGCAGTAGTCAAACCGTCCTTGACCATGCTAGAATCGCTGGTTATCGCTAAACCGAACTTGGCTTGTTACTCTTTGGGTAGTCTTTGGGTAACGGAAACAGCCAGCTCAAATCCGGGTGAACGCATGCCCGGGTTGCGCTTTCAAGGTTCACAGTTCGCGGTACTTGCCTATTGGCGGTTTGCAGGTCTTATCGCCAGAGGCCGTCTTCGCGTACCTGGGGCCGCGCAGCGTTGCTGGAAAAGCAAGCCAGGTTTGTCATCAACTTTGTTACCCTACAAGCAGGCCAATTACTTTATGCCTATCGTTCGACTGAAGGAAAACGAACCGTTTGAAGCCGCTCTGCGCCGCTTCAAGCGCACCATCGAAAAGACCGGTTTGCTCACCGAACTGCGCTCGCGCGAGTTCTATGAGAAGCCCACCGCCGAGCGCAAGCGCAAGCATGCCGCCGCCGTGAAGCGTCACTACAAGCGCATCCGTAGCCAACAACTGCCCCCGCGCCTGTATTGATTTCTGATTCCCGAATCTATTGATTCCAGAATCATTCATCCAGGATTTGCTCGCCCGAGTCGACGTCGTCGACGTTGTCGGGCGATATGTGCAGTTGCGAAAGGGTGGGGCCAACTTGCTTGGCCTGTGCCCCTTTCATAACGAAAAAAGCCCCTCGTTCACTGTCAGCCCCACCAAGCAGTTCTATCACTGCTTCGGTTGTGGAGCGCATGGCAGCGCCATCACCTTCCTGATGGAACATACGGGCGCCAGTTTCCCCGACGCCGTGCGTACGCTCGCGGCGTCGGCGGGAATGACGGTCCCCGAAGAAAACCGCAGTCCCCGCCAGCAGCAGGAGTCCGCGCGCCGCAAGGCCGAGGAATCCCGGCACACCCAGGTGCTGGACGCTGCCCAAGCCCATTACCTGAAACTGTTGCGCGCTTCGCCCGCCGCCGTCCGCTATTTGAAGCAGCGCGGCCTGACTGGCGAGATCGCCGCGCATTTCGGCCTGGGCTGGTCAGGCACGGACCGGCACGGTCTGTCCCAGGTGTTTCCGAACTACGAGGACCCCACGTTGGTGGAGTCCGGCCTCGTCATCGAGTCCGAGGACGGGCGGCGCTACGATCGCTTTCGCGAACGGGTGATGTTTCCGATCCGCAATGCGCGGGGAAGCCTCATCGGGTTTGGCGGCCGGATCATCGGCAAAGGCGAGCCCAAGTACCTGAACTCTCCTGAAACTCCCCTGTTTTCGAAGGGGCAGGAGCTCTACGGGTTGTGGGAGGCACGCCAGGCCATCCGTCAGGAAGGCCAGGTGATTGTCGTCGAGGGCTACATGGACGTGGTCGGCTTGGCGCAGCAGGGCATTGCCAATGCCGTTGCCACGCTCGGCACCGCCACCACGCCGGATCACGTCAAGAAGCTCTTGCGCGCCAGCGACAAGGTCATCTTCAGCTTCGATGGCGACAAGGCCGGCCGGCGCGCCGCCTGGCGTGCGCTGCAGGCCTGTCTGCCGGTGCTTCGGGATGACATCGCGATCCGGTTCCTCTTCCTGCCGGCGGAGCATGATCCCGATTCGTATGTGCGCGAATTGGGCGCCGAAGCGTTCCGCGCGTGTCTGGGCGACGCCGTGGCGCTGTCGCGCTTCTTGTTGGACGAATTGGCGTCGCGTCACAACATGACCGAGGCCGAAGGGCGCGCCAGTTGTCTGCACGAGGCCAAGCCGCTGCTGGCAACGATCCCCGAATGCGCGTTGCGCGTGCAGATCGAACGGGAAATGGCCAAGCTGGTGCAATTGACGCCCGAGGAAATGGCGCAGGTTCTGGCGCAACAGCCTGCCAAACCATTTGCGCCGGCCGCGCGGCCCGCGTCGGGCGGTGCCGAGTCCGGTATGGCACCGGGCGGCGAGCCGAGCCACGACGGCGGTCCGCCGGACATGGGCTACGACTACGGCAACCACGACTTCCACGACATTCCCGCCGACGAGTCCGACGATTACGGCCAGTACGCCTCGCATGGCGAAGCGTCTGGTGGCGGATCTGCGGGCTGGCAGCCAGGCGCCAAGCAGGAATGGAAGGGCAAGAGCGATTGGAAAGGCAAGAGCGACTGGAAGGGCAAGGGTGATTGGAAGGGCGGCAAGGGCAACTGGAAAGGCCGGCGCGACAACGATGTTGGCGGCTTCGAGGGGCGCCGCACCATGCCGTCGCTGGCCAAGCGGCTCTTGAGCCTGCTGCTCGCGCATCCCGAGCTGGTCGACTCCATGGGCGATCAGCAGCTTGAAGTCATCGACCATGGCCCCCATCTGGGATTGGTACGAGACCTGATCATGCTGGCGCAATCCAGCGGCGCGCGCCATGTCGGCGCCTTGCTGGAGGCTGCGGAGCCGGACTCGGACCTTGCAACCGTATTGAAGGGGCTGCGGGCGGACATCCTGGCGCAGGAAGACCTGCCCGACCCGCAGACGGAATGGGACGATGCGTTGCGGCGGATCGAGTTCGATTCGGCGAAAAATGAAATGGCCAAGCTGGCGGCTTCCGGACTGGCTTCGGAAGAGGCTCGCAAGCGGTATCTTGAGCTCTCCCGCCGCATGACCTTGCTGAAAGGTGCCGGAATACGCTAAATACGCTAAAATCAAAGGTTTTCCGCTCATGCGGGGGCCTGTGAGGCCAGCGCAGGGCTGGCGCAGTTCGGCCAAGCGCGGATGCCGCCATTGCCAGCTGTGCCCGACTGTTGCATGATCGCTGGAAATTCAAGGTCGATTGGTGGCGGATTGTTCGCCAGATCGATGCAGCAAGAGCAGGAACGTGACACGAAGTCCGGCAACTGGAATCTATTCCGGAAGGCGGAATCTAATGATTTATGTACCAATTTGACGAGAGCGGCCTGAAGCTCGGGCATCCCGGTTATTGAGCCCAGGCGGCATCGCTAACCACTAAAAAAGGTTAGAAACGGGACGCGTGCGTCAAAATTGTTACATCGTTAATTAATATAGCTGAGCGGTGGATCAAAAGCAGTTCAGCGGCGGTAACTCCGCGTGGCGTGAGTGGTTTGGGTGCTGTGTATACGTAGCTGCTTGGGGCAATGGCCCGATAAGCGAGCAAAGCCTATTTATAGGCAGGCAGCCCCCCCAACGTCCGGAACCCGCCGTTGAATGAGGTCATGCACGTCGGGCGTCAGAACGGTCAAGAACCGGAGACGTCGCCAGACGGGCTCGCAAGAGCCGGTGCTGCGAACAACGCAGCCGCGTGATCTTCGCCGATCCACCAGATTTACCCGTATTCCATGCCGCACCGGATCCGTATCCGGCGCGGCGTTATGCGGTGCAACAAGCCCGAACGGGTTGCGACGACCACGGAAGCGACTATGACCAAATCCACCGGCAAATCCTCCTCTGCAATTGATGCGGCCGAAACCAAGGCTGTGGCGGCCAAACGCGCCGTCAGCATGGCCGCGGAAAAAGCGCCCGCCAAGACGGCGGTGAAGGTCGCCAAGCCCGCCGCCAAGACGGCCGCCAAAAAGGCGGCCAAAACGGCAGTTGCCGCGGACAAGCCCGAAAAGGTGACGAAGGCCCGCGCCAAGAAAGCCGAAGACAAACTGGCCGATCTGGTCGGCAGCGCGCGTCCCGCGCCGAGCGGCCGCCGTCCGGGCCGCCCCGCCAAGAACGCCAACAACGACTCCGACGGTTTCGACGATCCGATGGACGGCGAAGGCGAAGTCCTGCCCGATCTGAAGCCGCCCAAGCGCGGCGGCAAGCGCGGCAAGGCCGATCCCAAGGACCTGATCGCCCGTGGCCCCGTCACGCCGGAAGAATACGAAGCGCGCCGCAATCGCCTGAAGCAGCTGATCAAGCTGGGCAAGGACCGCGGTTACCTGACGTACGGCGAAATCAACGACCATCTGCCCGACGACCTGGTCGATGCCGAAGCCATCGACGGCATCATCAGCACGTTCAGCGATATGGGTATCGCGGTCTATGACCAGGCCCCCGACGCCGAAACCCTGCTGATGAGCGAGAACGCGCCGGTTGCGTCCAACGACGACGACGTCGAAGACGAAGCCGAAGCTGCGCTCACCACCGTGGACTCCGATTTCGGCCGCACCACCGACCCGGTCCGCATGTACATGCGCGAAATGGGCTCGGTCGAGCTGCTGACCCGCGAAGGCGAAATCGAGATCGCCAAGCGTATCGAAGACGGCCTGAAGCACATGGTCATGGCCATCTCGGCCTGCCCGACCACCATCAACGAAATCCTGGCCCACATCACGCGCGTGCGTGAGGGACAGGCGCAGATCGACGAAGTCGTCGACGGCCTGGTCGATCCGGAAGACGGCGAAGAATACGCCGGCGCCGGCGTCACCGCCGATGAAGACGAAAGCGACGACGGCCCCGCCGGCGGCATGTCCAGCAAGCAGCTGGAAGACCTGCGCGTCAAGGCGCTGGCCAAGTTCGACGAAGTGGGCAAGCAGTTCGACAAGATGCGCCTGTCGTACGAGAAGGACGGCTACAAGTCGGACATCTACGTGCGCGCCCAGGAATCGATCCAGAACGAACTGATGGGCATCCGCTTCACCGCCAAGATGGTGGAAAAGCTGGCCGACACGCTGCGCAACCAGGTTGAAGAAGTGCGTCAGCTCGAGCGCGCTGTTCTGCACACGTGTGTGGACCGTGCCGGCATGCCGCGCCTGCACTTCATCAAGGTGTTCCCCGGCAACGAAACCAACCTGCAGTGGGTCGTCGACGAAGTGGCCGCCGGCCATTCGTACGCCGAAACGCTGGAGCGCCAGATTCCCGCCGTGCAGGAACTGCAGCAAAAGCTGATCGACCTGCAAACGCGCGTCGTGCTGCCGCTGAAGGACCTGAAGGACGTCAACAAGCGCATGGCCACCGGCGAAGCCAAGGCTCGCAAGGCCAAGCGCGAAATGACCGAGGCCAACCTGCGTCTGGTGATCTCGATCGCCAAGAAGTACACGAACCGTGGCCTGCAGTTCCTCGACCTCATCCAGGAAGGCAACATCGGCCTGATGAAGGCCGTGGACAAGTTCGAATACCGCCGCGGCTACAAGTTCTCGACCTACGCAACGTGGTGGATCCGTCAGGCCATCACGCGTTCCATCGCCGACCAGGCGCGCACCATCCGTATTCCGGTTCACATGATCGAAACGATCAACAAGATGAACCGCATCAGCCGCCAGATCCTGCAGGAAACCGGCGCCGAGCCGGATCCCGCGACCCTGGCGCAAAAGATGGACATGCCCGAGGACAAGATCCGCAAGATCCTGAAGATCGCCAAGGAACCGATCTCCATGGAAACGCCCATCGGTGACGACGACGACTCGCACCTGGGCGATTTCATCGAAGACACGTCCACGCTGGCGCCTTCGGATGCGGCGCTGCATGGTTCGATGCGCGACGTCGTCAAGGAAGTGCTAGACTCTCTCACCCCGCGTGAAGCCAAGGTCCTGCGCATGCGTTTCGGCATCGAAATGAGCACCGACCAGACCCTGGAAGAAGTGGGCAAGCAATTCGACGTTACGCGCGAGCGCATCCGCCAAATAGAGGCTAAAGCGCTGCGCAAGCTGCGTCACCCCAGCCGGGCCGACAAGCTGAAGAGCTTCCTGGAAGGGCAGTAAATTTCCTGGGCCTCTAGCTCATGCCTGGTTAGAGCAGCGGACTCATAATCCGTTGGTGCCGAGTTCGACTCTCGGGGGGCCTACCAAGAATGACGCGGGTTTGCATGAAGTTCATGCAGCCCGCGTTTTCTTTTGTGTGGGGGATTTTTGCCAATCTGGCTGTGCGCCGTTTTGATGGCTTCAGTGGCCAAGTGCGCGTAGCGCTTGGTGCTGGCTGCTGACTTGTGCCCCAGCACGGCGCCCACGGTGTATAGGTCGACCTTGTCGTTGATCATCTGGCTCGCTGCGCTGTGTCGCAGGTCGTGAAAGCGCAGGTGGCCCCAGTATGCTGGAGTTGGTGAGCCATGTGCCCCGCAGCCGGACGCTTGAGCCGCGCGAGCGAGACGCCACGAGAAAGGCCGCGCAGGGGGAAGTGGGACAAATCTCCCTGGCTCTTGCACCTTGGACAAGTAGGAGCCGAGGCGCACTGGCGTGCCGATCCTTCGGCTTTGCCTGAGTATATTGAAGTCTCTTTTTGAAACAACTGCAAAAAAATGGTAAAAACTAAGGCTGTTATATAAGCCGCAGGAAGTTGCACACCATGAAGCAGTTGAAATTGAAGTCGGATCTCACCGTCGGAGACATCATCGGCCACGGGATTATCTGGATCCTCCTGAGTATCGTCACGTTGGGCCTAGCGCTTTTCGTGTTCCCGTATTACATGCAGCGTTTCATCATCAGCCGCACTTCGGTGCTCGATGATTCTGGACGCCGTGTTGGCCGCCTGCAATGCACCATCGATCTGGCCAGCATTATCGGAAATATCGTCATCTGGGCGATTATCTCTATCGTCACTTTCGGCATCGGGTATCTGATCTTCCTGTACAAGATCAACGCGCATTGCATGAATCACACTAAAGTGATTGACGTCACACTTTGACGCCGACGCTATGCCGCAGACGGCCGCCTCCGGGCGGTTTTTTTGTTTCCGGAGAGCAGGTGGCAGGAGAAAACTGTCCGCCGGGATGCGTGGGCAGCGGCTGGCAGCGTCACGTGAGGCTGCGCGACCCGTGCAGCGGTCCCATTCCTGATTGGTAACCCCGCGTAACACTTCCTCATCCAAAAGGACTATTCCCCAATAATCCTCAAAACCGCTCGTGGCTATGGGCGACGAGGGGAGGGTCCATCCGCCCCGTCTGATGTTTGGCATGTGCTGATACCGAAGCTCGATCGGAGGAAGTTTCATGAAAAACAACGCTCTGCCCGCCGGCGTACTGTCTTGTTCGTCGCTGCTCCCCCTCCTGGCATTTCCTTGGGTATCGGTCGCTCAGATCACAATCGAGAGTGGGCAGACGGTATCCGTTCCGGGAACTCAGGCTTCTCCCTGGAACATGAACGGCCCCCTCTTGGTTGGAAATACGGGAGCCGGTACGCTGAACGTGTTGAGTGGCGGTCTGGTGAATAGCCCGGATGCTTACCTGGGAGGTGTTTTCGGCGGTGCCGGGGTGGTGTCGGTGACCGGACCAAACGCGCGATGGGAAGTGTCCGCCAACAGCTTGAGTACGCTGAATGTTGGCTGGAGTGCAGCAGGGACGCTAACGGTTGCCGGTAGCGGTGTGGTCCAGAGTCAGCGCGGCGTTCTCGGGGAATTCGACGATGGCGTCGGCGTTGTGACCGTCACTGGCGCGGGCTCGCAATGGATAAACAATCAGCTGCTTTTCATCGGGATGTCGGGTGAAGGGAGTTTGAACATTGCGGACGGCGGCTATGTCTCGACGGGCTCAAGCGCCATTGGCGTATTTGGCGGCAAAGGAGCGGTGACGGTTCGCGGGGCCAATTCTCAATGGCTGTCCGGCTCGCCCATTCAGATTGGCTCATTCGGAAGTGGCAGTTTGACGATCTCGGAAGGCGGGAAGGTCATTGCTCCCGGCGCGTTGATAGGCCCAACAACTTCCGGGATCGGCAAGCTTGTCATCGGCAGCGATGCGGGCGCTGCGCCGGTCGCGCCTGGCACGCTGGAAACCTCGCGTGTTTCATTTGGCGCGGGCGACAGCCGCGTGATTTTCAATCACACGTCTTCCGGTTATGTGTTCGACGGGACGATCAACAACGGTGCCAACAATGCAGCAGGCTCCAATACCGGATTGGTCGGGGGCGGGCGGCTGGAGGCGATGGCGGGTCGCACCATCCTGAATGCGGACCACGGGGACTTCTCGGGCGCCGCGCAAATAGGCGGGGCGGGCATTCTGCAGGTCAATCGCGACCTGTCGGGCGCGGCGATGCAGATTCTCTCTGGCGGTACGTTGGAAGGGCGCGGACGGGTGGGCAGTGTCGTCAATGCAGGCTCCGTATCGCCCGGGGCCTCGTTGGGCACGCTGACCATCAGTGGGAACTACACGGGCAGCAGCGGTTCGCTGTTGCAGTTGGAGACGGTGCTTGGCAATGACGCGTCGCCTACCGACAAACTGGTTGTGACGGGCAATGTCGCGGGCAGTACGGCCGTCAAGGTCACCAATCTGAATGGCAGCGGGGCGCAGACGGTAAATGGCATTCGCGTCATTGAGGTCGGCGGCGCGTCGCCTGCGGGCGCGTTCAACCTTCGGGGCGATTATCGGGCCGAAAACGGTCGGCAAGCCGTGATTGCCGGCGCGTATGCGTACACGCTGCAACACGGCGGCAGCAATACGCCCACGGACGGTCACTGGTATCTCGTATCCGAATTCAAGGAACCGGAGACCGCTCCCGAACCGGAGCCAGGGCCGGGTCCTGATCCAGAGCCCGAACCCGAACCCGAACCCGAACCCGGGCCGGGCGCGCCGGTGGAGGAAATTCCCGGAAGTCCCGAAGAGGGGCCACGCTATCAGCCGGGCATACCGCTTTATGAGCAGTATCCCCAGGTGCTCGCTTCCCTCAATACGTTGCCGACGTTGCAGCAACGCGTCGGAAACCGGTTCTGGCGGACGGACGGTCAGCCCGCGGCCGAGGACAAATTCGGGGGGTGGGCTCGCATCCAAGGCGCCACCAGTTCCACGCGCCCGGCTCAGTCGGCGACGAAGTCGAGCCGGGATATCGATCTGTGGAAGCTGCAAACGGGCATTGACGTCGTCGCAAACCGCCAGCCCGATGGCTCGATGCTGGTAGCTGGCGTCAATCTTTCTCATGGCAACGCGTCGGCCGATATTGCGTCTCCGTATGGCCGGGGCAAGATCGACACGACTGGCACGGGTGTGGGCGCCAGCCTGACGTGGTACGGCGCCAGCGGGTTCTACGTGGACGGACAATTGCAGGCCATGTGGTTCGACAGCGACATCTCGTCGCGCACGATCGGGCGCGATGAGGTGAAGGGAAACAATGGAAACGGCGTCGCCATCTCGGTGGAGACAGGCTATCGCCATGACATCGGCACGGGCTTTTCGCTGACGCCGCAGGCGCAGTTGATACGCTCTCGAGTCGACTTCGACAGCTTTACGGACCCGTTCGGCGCCAAGGTGCGGCTTGACGATGGCGACAGTCTGATCGGACGTCTGGGCGTGTCGCTCGATTACGAACCTGAACGCTCCGTTGCGCAAGGGGCGGCCGGGCAAACGCATGTGTACGCCATCGCCAATCTGTACAACGAGTTCATGAATGGCACGAACGTCAACGTGGCGGGCGTGTCTTTTCGAAGCCGGGACGAGCGGCTGTGGGCCGAACTTGGCGTTGGCGGGACCTACCAATGGAACAAAGGGCGCTACGGCGTTTATGGAAACCTGAGCGTGGCCGGCGCAACCAACAACATGAGCGACAACCACGCCGTGGGCGGCATGATCGGCTTTCGCGTGCAGTGGTAGGGGCCAGTTGAGGTCGCAACGTCGTGTTGGAACCGTGACCGGCAGGGAAACGAGCACCCGCGACCAGGAACGCACCTACTAGGAAAGCGTCTCCAAATGGAAGAGCGCCCCAGCTCAAGATGAGTCTGAGGCGCTCCTGCCCGGCTTCGCACGCGATGGGTGTCAGACAGCCCGGCAACTCCAATCTACTGCTCGGACTTCAGCCCGGCAATAGGGGAAACCCTTGTCAAAAAAGGGGTGGGAACGTCATTGGCGCAGGACCTTCGAGGCATGCACATGCGTCAAGGGGGCGTGCGCGGATTTGTCCGTCTCGGCATCCACGAATTGTCCGCCCGCCGCCCGCTGGCGACACTGGCCTCCACGTTCAATGCACGGGAGAGCAGATATGTGGGGGCATCGAAAGCGCCAACTGGGACAGGGGATGACGGAGTACATCGTTGTCGTCGCGCTGGTCGCCGTGGCGGCGATCGCGGTTTATCAGTACTTCGGACAGGTCGTGCGTTCGCAGACGGCAGCCATGGCTCGCGAGCTTGCCGGCGAAGACGGCAGCACGCAATCCAAAGCGGCGCAGCAGGCGGCCCAAAAGGCGGCGGCCCAGACCAAGGCGCGGTCGCTCAAGTCATTTACCGGCAACGCCGAGATCGCGAATTGAACGCGCCGCCATCCATGTTCGACGATCAACAACGGGGCCAAGCCCTGGTCCTGGGTTTGATGGTCGCGGCCGTCGGCGTGGCGTCGCTCGTCGTCCTGTACAACGTTGGCCAGACCGTCGAAGCGCGCAGCCGCCTGACCCACGCCGCGGATGCGGCGGCCTATAGCGGTGCGCTCATGCAGGCGCGCGCGCTCAATGCCATCGCCTACGTGAATCGCAGCCAGATCGCGCATCAGGTTGCGATGGCGCATCTGGTGACGCTAGGGGCGTCGGCGCAATACCTCGATGCGTTGCAATCGCAGCGTCGGCGCGGCAATCCGCCAGCCGGCCTGATCGCGATGCTATTCGGGCCGGCTGCCGGGGCGTCCTACCAAGGGGCGCAGGCCCCTACGGACGCCGAAAGCCGTCTGGCGCGCGCGTTCGCGCAGCATGATCGCGTCGTGCATCAGGTGCTGGAAGCCGCGGCGCGAGCGATCACCGGCGATTTCATCATGTCTCGGGATCGTGTCATGCGCGAGGTGCTGGCTGCCAACTATCCCGAGTTTGGCAAGACTGGCCAGGACGCTGCATCCAGGGCTTCGCCGCTGGATCTGCGTGTGTTGACGGACGGCTGGCCGGGTTTCACGGAGCGCCAAGCCGCAACACGCAAGGCCGGCCTGCGGCCGGCTATTGAAAGCGCTGTGGCCCGCTATGGTTTCCTGGACCGCCGCAACACGACGCTACGCAACCCTTGGGTGGTCAGCACCCGGTGCCCGTGGCTTCGGCACGAACTCCGGCGGCGCGGCTCGACCTGGCTTGGGCCGGATGGCCATTGGGGCGCGTTGGACACGCAGTCCTACCATGCCCTGCGCTCGAACCGCTGGATTGGCTGCCACTTCCGCGAATACGCGATGGGGTGGGGCACCGTCCAGGGCAATAAAAGCCGTGCGCCCGACGACGTGGAATTCGTCGAAGATCCACCCGCAGACTTTTCGCAGGAAGACTTCTGGCGATGGGTGGAACACGCCACGGACTGGAACATCTTTGACGGAGCCAACAACCCCATGGCGAACTCCTACGCAATGGCTGGGGTGCGCCGTTGGCCCGGCGGCGGCTTGCCCGCCTACCGGGAAGTTGCGTCCAAGCGTCTTGCCGAGCCCTTGCGTTTCGCCGTGGCGGTTGGCCTGCAATCGTCCGTCGTCAAAACCACGGATGCCAGCAGCGCTGTGTCGGCGCCGATCGGTCAGTTCCGATATGCCGCACTGGGCCGAACGGGCGCCATCACCGTCAGTACGGCTGCCGAGACCTACTTTTCCCGGCCGGAGCGGCGCGCCGACGGGCGCCTGGAGCTCGCCACGCTTTTCCGGCCCTATTGGCAGGCTCGCCTTTCCGCAGTCACGCCGCAAGAGGAAGCATTGGCCAGGAGGCTGCCGTGATGCAACGCGGATCAAACGAACAAGGACAGGCGGTGGTCGAGGCGCTATTGATGTTGCCGTTTTTGACCGTGTTGCTGTGGGCGGTCTCGGATATCGGCGCAATGCAGTTTTCGGCACAGCGCACGACCCAGGTTAGTCGTCAGGCCGCCATGGCGGCGGCGTTGGGGCAGCCGGTCGCGACGCTTCGCGCGCCGGCGCGGATGGACGTGGAAGGCAGCGCCCAACGCTGGCCAGGATCTTCCGTTGCGGGGGGCAGCGTGTTGCAGGATGAATGGTTTGGCGCGGCAATGCGTCTGCTGTCCGTGCAAGTGCGTTCGCTGCCGCCTCCGGGCAATGTCATGTTTGGACTGCCAGTCTCGCGTCACCTCAGCGTGGCAGACGGCGCGGGCTATGCGCATGGCGACGCGGATGCGCAACGCCGTATTGGGGCATCGCCAACGGGCTGGTTGCAAGCGAGCCGCACCTCGCAGGCTGAGGCGGTAAGGATGCAGCGTCCTGTCAGCCAGGCAGAGGCGCCGTGGGGGCGGCCGGCGCTGTCGCGGGACTGGCTTTCCGCGTGGGGGGATGTGCTGCCAGGCGATCGGCTTGGCGGGCGTTCGGAGGGCGGAAAATGAACCCTGTCCGAAAAGTGTGCGAAGGGCCGGGCATGCGAATCCGTCCTGCCTTGCTTGCAGTCGGCATCGGGCTGTGCGGTGCGTTGATGCTGTTGCCCGAACGCGCGGGCGCATCAGGCGGCGTGTCCAGCCTGGAGGGGCTGCGGCTCCCAGAAGGCGCCTTGCGAGAACGCATGGCGGATTGGTTGTGGCTGCACGGCATGCCCGCGCAAGTGTGGGTGTTCGATGCGCCCCAGAGCCCATCGGCCCTGGCCAGAACGCTGGCCGCGCAGCAACCTGCGTTGGCGGATCTGCACGTGCTGCCGGGGCAACTCATCCTGTCCGGCCGCGTCGGCGATGAGCGTTGGGTGGCCCAATTGGAAAACGCGGGCGCGGATCGTACCGTCGGCAGCCTCTCGGCGATTTCTGTGCGTGCGGCTCCCTCCGTGCATCTGCCGGGGTGGCTGCCAAAGGGCGCGCGCGTCAGGTCGGACGTTGCCGTGATGGAATCCGGCGTCAAGGTTTCCGACCGGATCTGGCAGTACGCATTGCCGCCTCAAAAGCTGGCTGAACTGCTTGATGCCGCGTTGCGGCGGACGGGATGGCGGCCGCAGGGCGACCCGGATAGTGAGGGGGCCGCGATGGCGGCGTCAGCGGCCACCGCGGGGCGAGGCGCGCCCTCCGCAGGCGCAGGCCAATGGTGGGCACGAGAACGGGAGCGGATGAAGCTATGGCTGGTGCCTGTGGAAGGCGGCAGCGGGCTGCGAGCCCTTGGGTGGGCGCCATGAAGCCCTGGATCATTCGCGGCGCCGAGCGGTTGCGCCGTACCGGCGTGTATGGATTGGCGGTGCTGGCGGGCCTGGTCGCCGCATGGGCCGTGCGCGAGCATGTCCAGCAGCGCGTGCAGGCGCTGGAAGCCGAGGCGCAGACGCCGCTGGTCAGCCGTCTTGTGGCGGCCTATGACTTGCCGGCCGGCACATTGCTCGAAGAGGTGCATCTGGCCGTGCGCAAGATCCCTCAGCCCTGGGCGCCTGGCGCCAGCGTCGACCCGATGGAACTGGGCAGCGTGCTGGGCGCAACGCTACTTGCCGATCTGGCGCTTGGAGACCCCTTGCTGAGAAGCTTCATGACTTACGACCCGCCGCAGCCTTCGCTGGCCGCGCGGCTTGAAGCGGGGCAGCGCGCGTTCACGGTCAACGCGGCGGACCTTGGCGGTCTTGCAGACATGCTCAAAGGCGGCGATGCCATCGATATCTACGTGACGTTCAATCATCGCCAACGCGAACTCACCGTCCCGGTGCTGCAGAGCATGCGAGTCCTGACCGCCATGAGCGACGACGGCGCGGGCAACATCACCCTGGCCGCGACGCCTGACCAAGCCATGCGGTTCATTGCCGCGCGGCAGGCTGGGGTGCTGACCGCAATGCTGCGTCATCGCGACGACGCCGCGTCCGTAAACCCCGTTGCACAAAGCGATCTGGCTTCCCTCATGGGACTGGACGCCGAACCCAAGCCCGTGCCCGGTGTCGCCATCGTTTACGGTGATCGCCTGGATGCACTGGCAGGCTTTGACGCGGAGCGGCCATGAACCGAATTCAAAGCTTGCTCGCCATCGTGCTGTGCCTGTGCAGCCTGCCTGCATGGTCCAACACCCAGACGCTGGAACTGCAAGTCGGCGAGACGCGTGTGTTGCCGCACCCCGGCGTGCGGCGCGTCGCGATCGGCAATAGTCAGGTAGCCAGCGCCGTGGCGGCGGAAGGGCGCGAGGTCGTGGTGTTTGCGCGAGCCGAAGGCGTGTCGTCCGTGCATGTGTGGGCAGGACGCGATCGCGTGGCAGCCTACGAATTGCGAGTGGTCCCTGCCGGCACGCCACAACTGCGCGAGGAGGTCCAGAGCCTGCTCTCCCGGATCCCGGGGGCGCGCAGCTCGAACGTGGGCGGCCGCATCCTCATCGAAGGCGATGACCTGTCCGACGATGATCGCGCGCGCATTGCGGCGCTGGTTGACCGGTATCCGGACGTCGTGGATTTCACGGGTCAGGTCGGATGGGACCGCATGGTGCTGCTGGACGTGCAGGTGGTCGAGATTCCCACATCGCGGCTGCAGGAGTTCGGCGTGCGCTGGGATGGCATGACGCAGGGTGGCCTCAATGCGGGTCTCGCGTGGGATGGCGGATCGCGCAGCCGCATGACACGCCCTGGCGAGCAGATCATCGAGACGGCCGCGCCGGTCGCATCGGCCGCGGGCTACTTCGGCGTCAATGCGCTGCTTTCGGCGCGTATTGCCGCGCTGGCGCAAACGGGTGAAGCCGTAATGCTTGCGCAACCGCAGCTGCTGGCGCGCAGCGGCGCCAGTGCGACGTTTCTCGCGGGCGGGGAAGTGCCCTATGCCTCCACGGATGCACGGGGCAATCCCACCACGCTGTTCAAGCCCTACGGCGTGTCGCTGAACATCACGCCGCGGATCGACCGAAATGGGGTCATCCGGTCCTTGATCGAGGTGGAGGCCAGTTCGGTCGACACGTCGCTAAGCCTTCCCGGCGGCCCGGCGCTGCGCACGCGCCGCGCATCCACCGAGTTCAACGTGCGGTCGGGCAACACGCTCGTCATCGGCGGGTTTCTTTCGCGTGAGCAGGGCACCGACGTCAGCGGTCTGCCGGGGCTGCGCAACATTCCTATCCTGGGCGCGTTGTTTTCCTCGACCCGTTATCAACGCCGCGAGACCGAACTGGCGATCTTCGTAACACCCAAGATCGTGTCGCAAGCAGAGCCCGCCATGGCCGATCGCATACGCCGCGGACGCGAGACGCTGCAGGCGGCGTTTCCCGATCCTCCCCTCCTCGGGACGGCGGTTCCGTCGGACGCGATCGGTTGGGATCCCTACTCGGGCGCGGGGTCCCAGTGGGGACAGACATCTGCCGAGGCCGATTCACCTTTTCCGGAGGGGCGCAATGCTCAACATTGAGCTGACCATCGAACTGACCTTCGAGGACGCCGCGCAGCAGCAGCTCACGCTGCGCGCGCCGGTACTTATCGGAAGGGGCGTTCAGTGCGGATTGCGGATTCCCACCTGGAGAGTCGGGCGTCAGCACGCCCGGCTTCTGTGCGAAGCGGATCAAATCGTCCTGGAAGACCTGGGCACGCTGGCAGGCACGATGGTGAATGGGGTGCGGATCGTGCGGCATGCGCCGGTACAGCCCCAAGACGAGATCCTGATCGGGCCTTGCAGGCTGCGCGTGTCGAGGCGGAAAGCCGAGGCCGCCTCGTCTCTTGACGGTGCGGATGCGGTGCCATCAGACCCGGTTCAACCGGAAATCCCGTCGATGGGCGATGACCGGGGCATTGCGCCGCCAGTTGTTCCGCCCTGCGCCCCGCATCGGCTGCACGACCGTCGACGTCTTCACGCGGCCCTGCTGAGCGCGCTGGACCTGAGACGGCGCGACGTGGCGGGGATGAGCGACGGGATGCTTCGTGCCGAAGCCGAGCGCCTTCTGGTCCAGATCGTTGCCACGGACGCCGAACTTCCGCCCCATGCGGACAAGGCGGCGCTGTGCCGCGAGGTGCTCGATGAGGCGGTTGGGCTCGGGCCGTTGGAACCCTTGCTTGCGGCCCCCGACATCACGGAAATCATGGTCAACCGCTACGACGAAATCTATGTCGAGCGTGCGGGGCGCCTGTGGCGGGAGCAGGCCGCATTCACCAGCGAACAGTCGGTGCGCTGGGTGATCGAACGCATCGTCACGCCCTTGGGGCGCCGCATCGACGAAAGCTCGCCGATGGTGGATGCGCGGCTGCCCGATGGCTCGCGGGTCCACGCCATCATTCCGCCGGTGGCGATGAAGGGCGCCAGCCTGACCATACGCAAGTTTCCGCAGCGTCGGCCGCAGATGCCCGATCTGATTGCGCTGGGCGCGCTGAGCGACGCGATGTCGCAGTTTCTGGCTTTGTGCGTACGGATGCGCAAGAACCTGGTCGTTTCCGGGGGGACGGGGGCGGGCAAGACCACGCTGCTGAACATCCTGTCGAACGAGATTCCGGACGGCGAGCGCGTGGTCACGATCGAAGACGCTGCGGAATTGCGGCTCAACCATGCGCATCTCGTTGCGCTGGAGGCCCGGCCGGCCAATCAGGAGGGCAGAGGCCGAATCGACATCCGCGAACTGGTGCGCAACGCGCTGCGCATGCGGCCTGACCGCATCGTCGTGGGCGAATGCCGCGGCGCCGAGGCGTTCGACATGCTGACGGCCATGAACACTGGCCACGAAGGTTCCCTGACGACGCTGCATGCCAACTCTCCGCGCGACGCGTTGGCCCGGCTGGAGTCCATGATTCTCATGGCAGGGCTTGACCTGCCGCTGTCCGCGGTCCGCGAGCACATTGCCGCCAGCGTGGACGTGGTCGTGCAGCAGGCTCGACTGGCGGACGGCCGCCGCGTGGTCACGTCGATCGTCGAAGTGGCGGGCATGGAAAGCGGCCGCATCCAATTGCAGGACTTGTTCGGGTTTGACCGCAGCCACGGATTTCGGGGATGCGGCGCGCTGCCCAGCTTTGCGCGCGATTGGGCCGATAAGGGCGTGAGCCTGGACGCCACCTGGTTTTCGGACTTGGCGGGCCAGGCGCCGGGCGTTGCGTCCTTTGCGCAGGGCTTGCCATGATCTGGCTTGCGGCGGCGGCCGCGATGCTGTGCGCGGGGTTGCTGGCGTGGCGCGCTCAGAACTGGTTTGCGCCCGCGCTGCGGCGATACCGCGAGGTCTACACGCAGGATGCGGGCGTGCGGTTGAGCGAGGTGTTCCTCTTCATCGACCCGCGCCAACTGTGGGCGGGCGCCATCATCTGCGGGGTGGCCGCCGCGGCGGCCGCGTTCTCGGCCACCGGAAGCGCGTTGCTCGCGGCCTTGTTCGCGCTGGCGGCCTCGCGCCTGCCGCGGTCGGTCGTTGACGGACTGCGGCGGCGGCGTGCACGGCGCTTTGAAACGCAATTACCGATGGCGCTGTTGATGCTGGCGTCCGCGCTGCGGGCTGGCGTGGCTATGACGACCGGCCTGCGCCACGTGGTGGAACAGAGCAGCGCGCCGCTGGCGCAGGAGTTCGGCCTGATGCTGCGCGAACAGCGGCTTGGCGTGCCATGGGAGGTTGCGCTTGGCAACCTGCAGGCCAGGATGCCGGCCGATTCGACCTCGCTGGTGGTGGCTGCCATGCGCATCGCGGCAACAACCGGCGGCAACCTGGCCGAGGCCCTTGAGAGCATCGCGCAGACACTGCGGGCTCGCCTGCAGTTGCAAACGAAGCTGCTGGCGCTGACCTCGCAGGGGCGGCTGCAAGCCTGGATCGTGGGCGCGCTGCCCTTGCTGCTGCTGGCGGTGCTGGACCGGCTGGAGCCCGACATCATGAGTCTGTTGTGGCATACGCCGATGGGATGGGGTGTCCTGGCCATCGTGGCGGTGCTGGAGACGGCGGGCGTGCTGCTGATCCGGCGGATCATGCGGATCGATATCTGAAAAGGGGGCGGGATGTGGCTTTATGTGGGCATGGCGGCGACGGCGGCGGGAACGGCCTGGCTTGCGTGGGTGCTGTTGTGTCCGTTGCTGCGGCAGGAACAGAACGGCGAGCGTGCGATGCCGTGGTGGTGGCGCGCCGCATGGCCGTGGATCGTGGCGGTGGCGCCGTTGGCGGGTCCCCTTTGCGCCTGGCGCTGGCGGCTGCGGCTGAACCGGGCAATAGAGCGGGCGGCCTTGCCGCCAGGAGTCGGGTATGCGCACATCGCGGCGTTGTGCGGTAGCGCGGCCGCCGTTGCCGGTGGCGTGGCCGGCGCCGTGGCGGTGGCGCTTGCTGCACCCGGCTCCGCATCGTGGGTGCTCTGGACGGCTGCCGCGGCGCTGGCCGCCGGGGTGGCGCCGGCGGCGTGGTTGAAAGGCCTGGGCACGCAGCGGCGCCGCGCCATCGAACGGGACTTGCCCTTCGTGTTCGACATGATGACGTTGTGCGTCGAGGCCGGACTGAGCGTGCAGGGCGCGCTGCATTTGGCGGCGCAGAGCGGGCCGCCTGGCGTGCTGCGCGACGCGCTGGCGGATGCGCTGGCCGAGATGCGCGCCGGCGTTTCCCGAACCGCGGCGATCAAGACCTTGGCCGAGCGCAGCAACAGCCCGTTGACGCGCAATTGGGCGGCGGCCCTGGCGCAGGCCGAGGCACTGGGAGCGAGCCTGGGGCCGGTCTTGCGCGCGCAGGCGGCGCAGTGCCGCAGCGACCGCCATACGCGGGCCGAGCAACTGGCGATGCAGGCGCCGGTGAAGATGCTGCTGCCGTTGATCGGCTGCATTTTCCCTTGCACGTTCATCGTGCTGGCGTTTCCCATCGCGATGCAGTGGCTGCAGAGCGTGCAATGAGCCGCCCCGCGCGATTGCACCAGGGGCGCCTGCGGCTGTTGACGGTAAAGCGGTGGTGGGGGCGGATGCGCGGGTTGCTGGGGCGGGCCCCGCCCGGGCCGCGAACAGGGGTGATGCTGATTCCCTGTGCCGCGGTGCATACCTTCGGCATGCGTTATGCCATCGACGTGGCGTTCATCGGCCGGGACGGCCGGGTTGTGCGATTGCGCCGGGCGCTTGCGCCGTGGCGGGTGGCGTTATGCCTGCGCGCCGTTGCCGTTGTCGAGATGCGTGCTGGAACTATTGATGCCGAACACGGAGGTGTAGGCCGGATAGAAGCTGCAGTAAAGCACGCCACCGGCGGCAATGTTGAACGGAATCTGCAGCGTGCCGGCCATCTGCGGCGACAAGCCGACGGCGACAAGCAGCCCGGCGCACAGGTCGATGAACAGAAAGACCATGATCCAGCAGACCCCGTAGACCAGGAACGGCAGCTTGTTGCGCCAGCAGGCAATGCCGGAGAAGAACAGGGCCTGGGTCAGGCGCAGGCCGTGCCAGGCGACCAGCACGGGTGCATGCCAGAACAGCGCCGCGATCACCACGTAGCAGATCGCAAACAGCATCAGCGGCAGCGCCATGGCTGACAGGATCGGTTCCATGCTTTTTTCGACGGAGGCGATGCGCATGCCTTCCATCATGGCGTCGGAGAAGGGCAGGAAGATGACCAGGCCCATCACCAGGCAAAGGCCGGCATACAGCACGCCCATCAGGAAGAGCTTGCGGAATACGCCCGGCTGCTTCAGCGGCTTGCCCCACATGGAGGGCAGCATGATGCGATCGGCCTCGACATGTTTGCACGCGGACAATGTCATCAGCGTGATGATGGGCATCAGGGCCACGACGAGCATCGGGCCGACTGGCGGCGTGGCCGACGCAAAGACGACGAGCAGGCTGATGGCCATGGCCCAGGTGAACATGGCCAGGGGCTGCTTGCGGAACAGGCGGAATCCGTCGCGGACCCAAAGCCAGCCGGACGTCGCGGGTAGAAATGCTGCTTGCATGGCTCTCTGAAGGGGGAGATCTTTCAAAAAGGGGGCGCTATTCCCATTATGGGGGGCGTAGCGATTACGGCAAGACGGGCTGTTCCGAGCGGTGGCGCGCTTGCAACACTCTTTCGAAGTGGCGCGGGTCGTGCGGCTTGAGCGTCTGCGCGGGGCGGGGCAGGAAGAAGTCATACAGCCTGGACAGCCAGAAGCGCAAGGCTGCCGCCCTGAGCATCTGGGGCCAGACTTCGCGCTCGGCGTCGGTGAAGGGGCGAACCGAGGCGTAGGCGGCCAGCCAGGCCTGCACCAGCTCCGGGATGAATTCGCCGGTGTCGCGCTCGATGCACCAGTCGTTGACGCTGACTGCCACGTCGAACAGCCAGGTGTCGCAGCCCGCGAAGTAGAAGTCGATGATGCCGCCCATGAGCGGATTCTCGAACGTGCCTGCAAACAGGACGTTGTCGCGGAACAGGTCGCAGTGGGCCGGTCCGCTTTGCAGGGCCTGCCAGGCGGGCGTCTTGACGGCGGCCTGCTGCGCGGCCAGTTCCGAGGTCAGCAGCTCGGCCTGGGCCGGGCTGAGAAAGGGCATGACCTTCGGCGCCGTTTCCAGCCACCAGGAAAGCCCGCGCAGGTTGGGCTGGTGGATCGGGAAGTCCTGCGCCGCGACGTGGGCGCGGGCGAGCGTGGCGCCAGCGAGCGCGCAGTGGGCGGGCCCCGGGGCGGGCTCGTAGCCGCCCGGCAGGCGCGACACGATGGCGCAAGGCTTGCCGTGCAGGGTGGTCAGCCGGGTGCCGTCGCGCAGGGTCTGCGGCTGCGGCACCGGGATGCCGCGTTCCGCCAGGTGATACATCAGTTCAATGTAGAAGGGCAGTTGGGCGTGCGTCAGCACTTCGAACAGCGTCAGCACATATTCGCCACGCGTCGTGTGCAGGAAATAATTGGTGTTCTCGATACCCGCCGTAATGCCTCGAAGCGAGACAAACTCGCCCAGATCGAAATGCGCCAGCAGGGCGCGCGCGTCGTCATCGGATACGGGGGTGAATACGGCCATGGATCTTCGGTATGAGGGTTGAACGGACGCGCGCACGGGCGTGTAGGGTTGCGGCGCCGCAATTTTAGACCACATGGCGGGCGGCCTTCGGCAGCGATTCGGCCGCGGGTGCCCGGGGCCGGCGGGCACAATGTCGCCAAGCACCGTAAAATACCGCATCCCCTTGTTTTGTAGAGTGATTCTTGGACTCCCCCGACTGGCGGCTCTGCGTCGCCCCGATGATCGACGTCACCGACCGCCATTGCCGGTACTTTCACCGGCTGCTGGCGCCCCGTGCCCGCCTGTACACCGAAATGATCACCACCGGTGCGCTGCTGCATGGCAATGTGGCCCGCCACCTGGACTTTGACGAAGCCGAGCATCCGGTCGCCTTGCAGCTTGGCGGCAGCGAGCCCGATGCGTTGGCGCATGCGGCCAAGCTTGGCAAGCAGTGGGGCTATGACGAAATCAACCTGAATTGCGGCTGCCCGTCCGAGCGCGTGCAGAAGGGCGCGTTTGGCGCCTGCCTGATGGCCGAGCCGGCGCTGGTGGCCGACTGCATGAAGGCCATGCAGGACGCCGTGGATATTCCAGTCACGGTCAAGCACCGCCTCGGGCTGGACTACGACGAATCCTACGAGTTCGTGCGCGACTTTGTCGGCAAGGTCTACGACACGGGTTGCCGCGTGTTCATTGCGCATGCGCGCAACGCGGTGCTCAAGGGCTTGTCGCCCAAGGACAACCGCGAGATTCCGCCGCTGCGCTACGACGTGGTCGCGCAATTGAAGCGTGATTTTCCAGATTGCACGTTCGTGCTCAATGGCGGACTGGCCGATGCCGGGCAGTCGGTACAGGCGGCCGAAACCTTTGACGGCGTGATGCTGGGCCGCGCCGCCTGGCATACGCCGCGCGTGTTGTCCGAGGTTTCCATGCAGTTGTGGCCGTCGGTGCGGCTGCCCAGCGATGCGCAGGTGGTGGACGCCATGACGGAATACGCCGCGCGGCAGGTGGCCAAGGGCGTGCCATTGCGGGTGATGACGCGTCCGATGCTGGGGCTGGTGAACGGGCAGTCGGGCGCAAGGCGCTGGCGGCGGATGCTGTCGGATCCGGCCCTGCTGGCCGCGAATAATCCGGAACTGATTTATGACGCGTGGCGCAGCCAGCGTCATGCGCCGGGCGCGCGCGACGCCACGCGCGAGGCCGCGCCCGCCGGGATGTAGATCTGCAGCCGGCGCCGCAAGGGCGCCGGCTGGTTCAGGACTGGGCCGGTTCCGCGCTTTCCGCGGGCCAATCGCGGATGTAGGCCTTCAGCATGTTGTTTTCGAATTGCTGGGCCGCCACGATGGCCTGCGCCATGTCGTAGAACGAAATGACGCCCATCAGGGTGGGGCCGTCCATGACGGGGATATAGCGGGCGTGTTTTTCCAGCATCAGGCGCTGGACTTCGTCGGCGCTGGTGTTGGGCGAAACGCTGACCGGCGCGTCGTCCATGATGGATCTGATGGTGGTATCGCCGGCGCCGCCATGCGCGTGCATGTGGCGAATGATCTCGCGGAACGTGAGCATCCCGGTCAACGTGCCGAATTCCATGATGACCAGGGAGCCGATATCCTGCTCGCTCATGGTTTGCACGGCCTGGGCCACGGGCTTGTCCGGCGACGCCGTGTAGAGCGTATCGCCCTTGACGCGCAAAATCTCACTGACCTTCAACATCGGTATCTCCTGGGGGCGGACTGCGCCCTATGCTTTGCTATTTCTTGTTCGCTTCCAGTTGCAGCACTGGTGCGACGCCATTTCCGGTATTTTGCGCTTCTCCGCAGAGTTCTTCCAGCGTTGGCGTGGTTTGCGGCGAATTTACGGACGATGCGATGCGCAGGATGTCGGGGTCGTTGCGCACGCGCGGCTGGCTGCGGTCCAGCAGGAAGCGATCCACGACCGGCGCCAGCGAGGTCTCGCGCGCATCGCACGTCAGCATCCAGTTGTCTTCCGGGCTGCGGGTGGCCAGTCCCATCGCGCTCAGCGCTTCCAGGACTTCGTTGAGCTCGTCCTGGTGCAGCCGCAATTCCGAGGCCAGCAAGCTGGCGGACACCCCGCCCGGCGTGGAAAGCTGCGCTCGGCGCAGCGCGCGCAGGGCGTCCAGCGCGTCGACGAATGAAGCGCCCGGGTAGCGATTGATGTGCCAGCGGCCCAGCCGGATGAGCGGCGCGCTGGAGGCAAGCGTTGCGCCTAGCAAGACGGCCAGCCAGGAAAGGTAAATCCACAGCAGGAAGATCGGGAGGGTGGCGAAGGCGCCGTAGATGACGGTGTAGGTGGGAAACCGCGTCAGATAGAAGGCGAACGCGGACTTCATGATTTCCAGCACGATGGCCGTGACGCAGCCTCCGATCAGCGCATCGCGCCACAGCACCTCGCGGTTGGGCACGACGACGAAGAGCGCCGCAAAGCCCAGGCCGGTGAGCACCAGGGGGATGAACGAGACGGCCACGCTGATGACTTCAGGCACGTCCTTGATGAGCCCCAGCGATTCGCGCGCGACGAACGAGGTGGCCCACAGGCTGGCGCCGGCCAGCACGGGGCCCAGCGTGATGATCGCCCAGTACACGAGCGCCCGTTGCGGCAGGGGGCGCTGGCGCGAGACGCGCCAGATGTCATTGAACGCCTGGTCGATCGTCATGATGAGCAGCAGGGACGTGACCAGCAGGAATGCCCCGCCAATGGCGGTCAGGCGCGAGGCCTGGTGCGCGAACTGGTTCAGGTAGTCCATGATGTTGTCCGACACGGACGGCGGCATCAGGCTGGTGGTGAGGAAGTCCTCGAGGGCGACCCGGAACTCCTGGAACACGGGAAACGCCGTGAACAGCGACAGCACCACCGCAAGCATGGGAACGATGGCGAGGACGGTGGTGAAGGTCAGGCTGGAGGCGACCTGCAGCAGCTTTTCTTCGTTGGCGCGCTGGACGACGAAACGAAATACGCGTCCGGTCCTCGCGACCCGGGAAATGCGCGAGGTTGGTCGTTCTTTGACCGCCGGCGTAGCGGCGGCGGGCTCGGCGGGGCGATTCATCAGGCGATAATAGCAGCATGAATCCCGAACTCAACCCCCGCCTGCGCCTCGTGGCCTCGGTTTCATTGTTTGCCCTGATCGTGCTGTGCGTCGCCTGGGAAACCGTGGTGGCGCCGGTGCGGCCGGGCGGTTCCTGGATGCTGCTCAAAGCCTTGCCGCTGGCGTTTCCGCTGCGCGGCATCGTGCGCGGCAATCTCTACACCTACCAATGGGCGGCCATGCTGTCGCTGCTGTATCTGATGGAAGGCGTGGTGCGCGCCATGTCGGATCCGGCGCCGCTGTCCGTCCTGATGGCGTGGGGCGAAATCATCCTGTCCACCACGTTTTTCCTCAGCGCCATTTTCTATGTGCGGCCCGCCAAGCGCGCCGCCCGGAGGCAACGCGCATGACCGCCCTGTCCCTGTCCGAACTGCAAGCCGTCAACTCGTTTGCGGCCCTGCCCGAGACCTTCTACACCCGGCTGGCGCCGCGGGGGCTGAACAATCCCCGCCTGCTGCACGCCAATTCGCAAGCCGCAGCCCTGATCGGCCTGGATCCGTCGGTGCTGACCACCCCCGAATTCCTGCAGGTTTTCTCCGGCGCCCAGCCGTTACCGGGCGGCGACACGCTGGCTGCCGTCTATAGCGGCCACCAGTTCGGCGTGTGGGCGGGGCAATTGGGCGACGGACGGGCTCATCTGCTGGGCGAAATCCAGGGACCTGCGGGCGCCTGGGAACTGCAGCTCAAGGGCTCCGGCATGACGCCGTATTCCCGAATGGGCGACGGCCGTGCGGTGTTGCGATCGTCGGTGCGCGAGTACCTGGCCAGCGAGGCCATGTTCGGGCTGGGCGTGCCGACCACGCGCGCCCTGGCATTGGTCGTGTCCGATGATCCGGTCATGCGCGAGACCGTCGAGACGGCAGCCATCGTGACCCGGATGTCGCCCAGTTTCGTCCGGTTCGGGTCGTTCGAGCACTGGTCGTCGCGGCGTCAGCCCGACCTGCTCAAGACGCTGGCCGATTATGTGATTGACCGTTACTACCCCGAGTGCCGCGACGTGCAAGCGGGCGAGCCCGCATCCGAGACGGCGCCATATGTGAATCTGCTGCGGGAAGTCACCCGGCGCACGGCGTTGCTGATGGCGGATTGGCAGGCCGTCGGGTTTTGCCACGGCGTCATGAATACCGACAATATGTCCATCCTGGGACTTACGCTGGATTACGGCCCGTTTGGTTTCATGGACGGTTTCCGGCTGGGGCATATCTGCAACCACTCGGATGCCGAAGGACGTTATTCCTGGAACCGGCAACCTTCCGTGGCGCTTTGGAATCTGTATCGGCTGGGCGGCAGCCTGCATATGCTGGTGCAGGACGCCGATGCCTTGCGTGCCGTGCTGGATGAATACGAAGCCATTTTCACGCGCGCCTTCCACGACAAAATGGGCGCCAAGATGGGATTGGCGGCTTGGCAGCCCGACGACGAGGCGCTGCTGGATGATCTGCTCAAACTGATGGACGCGAATCAGGCGGATTTCACGCTGACGTGGCGGCGTCTGGCCGATGCGATACAGGGCCAGCGCAGCGGATTTGAGGATTTATTTATTGATCGGCCCGCTGCCGGCGCCTGGCTTGACCGGCTGATTTCCCGTCATGGCCGGCAGGGCAGGTCGGCCGCAGACACGGCGGCCGCCATGAATGGCGTCAATCCGCTGTATGTCCTGCGCAATCATTTAGCCGAACAAGCGATTCGCGCGGCCAAGGCCGGCGATGCCAGCGAAATCGATACCCTCATCAAACTGCTGCGCAATCCCTATGTGGCGCAGGATGGCTATGAACGCTACGCCGGTTTGCCGCCGGATTGGGCTGGCGGAATCGAAGTGAGCTGTTCGTCCTGAGGGCGATTTTGCGATATTGTCGGTGGCATTAATCTGGCTGGAAGCCCGGCATTAAGAAAAAGCCTGGGTAAAAAGGTGAAATATCGCCGTTTTTTTCACTGCAATCATTCGTTTCTATTGTAAAAGTCGTAAGATTGCCGGCTCGGGGGCATTTTTCCTTGCGTGGGCGCTCCAGGGTTTTCGTCGACAATTTCAAGGTAAAGCACTCTGAATATGCCTGGTGCAGATGGTTTGCTATGTATTGGTCTGCTTGAGGACGACGCCGATTTCCGCGAGGAACTGGCGTTGGGTCTGGGCGGCTATGGCTTTCGCGTGGGGTTTGCTTGCGACAATGCGGTCGCGTTCTACCGCCGGCTGCAAGAGCAGCCCTGCGACATCGTCATCCTGGACGCCCATCTTCCCGGCGAAGACGGTTTTTCCGTCGCGACCCGCCTGCGCGCCCTGAGCCCCGTGGGCATCGTCATGCTGACGGGCCGCAGCGCCCTTGAGGACCGCGTCCGCGGCCTGGAAGGCGGCGCCGACGTCTACATGACCAAGCCGGTGGACCTCCTGGAGCTAAGCTCCGTCATTCGCAGCCTGGCGCGCCGGATGCGTCTGGCCAAGGCGCCGCGTCCGGCCGATGCCGAAACGCGCGCGTCGGCGGACACTAACTGGTCTTTGCAGGACGGCGGATGGATTCTGGTGGCGCCGGACGGCGCCTCGCTGCACCTGAGCGCGCAGGAAAGGACGTTCCTGGTGGCGTTGATGGACGCCGCGGGCAGCGCCGTCAGCCGCCAGGCGCTGGCCGAACTCTTCCTGCCGGACAGCCCGGGCGGGTTTGAATTGCGGCGTATCGACGTGCTGGTGAGCCGTCTGCGCGCCAAGGCGCAAAGCGCGGGCCTGAAGCTGCCGGTGTTGTCGGTGCGCGGCCAGGGCTACGTGTTCGCGGCCTGATCCAGGCCGCCGCCCGGGCGGCGTCTAGGCCGTCGGGCCGTTTGAGGGCAGGGTGATGACAAAGCGCGTGCCCACGCCCACCTTGCTCTGCATCGTCAGCGATCCGCCCTGGCTTTGACAGATGCGCCGGGCCAGATACAGGCCGATACCCATGCCTTGGGTTTCGCGATGCGCGGACCGCCGAAAGCGCGGCTCGAAGATGCGGGCCTGTTCTTCTTCCCCGATGCCGGGACCACGGTCCACGACGGCCGCCCAGGTCATGGGTGTTTCGCCGATGCGCGTGTGCCCCGTTTCGATCCGCACGGGCTCGTTGGCCGGCGAATACTTGATGGCGTTGTGGATCAGGTTGCGTACGACCACGCTGGTGAGCGGCCGATCGCAAAAGACCGGTTGCGGCGCTTGCGCTTCAAGCACCAGCGCGTGCGCGGTATCCGGCCGCATGGCGTTCACCACGTCGCGCACCAGATCGGCCATGTCGGTCTGTTCGCCGCGGGGGCTCCAGGCGTGTTCCTCGAGGCGGTCCTGGTTCAACAACTGGTCCATCAGCTCGGTCATCCTTCCGACCGACCGGTGAATGCGCGCCAGCCGCGTGTCCACGGTTTCGCCGCTATCCGACAGAATCATGTCCAGGGATTGCGCGGCGGCGCTGATGGTGGCGAGCGGCGCGCGCAGCTCGTGCGAGATCAGTGCGTTCATCTGCCGCTGCGCGTCCAGCGCACCGGCCAGTTCCGCCAGCCGCAGTTCGCCTTGCGCCACATGTTCGGCGTCGGAGCCGGCGCCTGTCTTGCGGGCGGATTCGGCGGTATTGGAGGCGTCCAGGGCAACCCAGAGCAGCGTGCCCGACACCAACATCAGCCTCAGCACTTCCATGCTGGCGCCCGCGGCGTCCGCGCCGCCAGCGTGCCAGGCGTCGTGTCCCAGAACCCAGGCAGACACGGCATAGGCAAGCGCCAGCGTCAGGCTGGCCGGGCGGCCGGCGCGCTGCCGGATCGCGCTGGCCACAAACCAAATCGCCAACGGCACGCTGAGCGCGGCGCACACGCCAGCGATGGAGGCGGGCAGCACGCCGGATTCGGTTTCGTACACAAAGATCAGCGCCAGGGCGGCCACCCCGGACAGCAAGATGCTGATCCACCGGCATGCGGCGCCCAAACCGGCCGCAAGGCGTGATCCCCGCAACAGCGGCGCGGTCAGGGCAAGCAAGGCGGCGTAGGACGCGGCCTGGAGCGCGCCGGGCGGCATCAGCTCGGGCAGGGAGCGGAACAGTCCTTCGAGCAGCGCGAAGATCATGCCCGCCGCGAACAATGCGTTGCGGGTGTGCGCCCAGGCCACGCCGCACGTCACCGCGCAGGCGATCGCGACGCCCGCAGTCATGCCGGCGGGCAGGCCGTCGTAGCCGGCATTCAGTCCGTGGGCAAGCGCATGGGCAGGCCAGAAAAAGGCGCAGAGCAGCAGGCCGAATCCCGGCCAGACGGATGTCCGGAAGACGCCGGGACGGCTGGGGCGCAGGTGGCGAAAATGCCAGCGGGTGCGAAGAAACAATCCTTCCGTCAACTAGGAACCCATTGATGATCGTGCGCGAGGTCTTGCGCGTGGGCGGAGTGTACGACAGCGCCGCTTATCGCGCGGACGCCGATTCCCTCCAAGATGAGCTGCGTGGCGGCGTCCGGCACGTCGGCCGCATGGACCGACATGCCGAGCGTCATCGCGGTGGCGACGACGGTAGCGGCCAGATGCTGGCTGCCGGGACTATGGAGCAGGCCGCTGATGAAGCTGCCGCTCAGCGTCACGTACGAAACCGGGAATTCGTGCAGGTGCTCCATGGCGCCGAACTGCTGCGACAGCCGCGATACGCCGACCCGCCCGCCGGCGCCGGTGACGATATCGCAGAGCTGGCGCACGTCGGCGCCTTGTTCGACGAGGCCTGCGGCTTCGACTTCCAGGATCAGCCGGCTCGACAGCGTGGGCCGGTCTGCCAGCATGCGTTCCAGGCGTCCGAAAAACGATCCTTGAGCAAGCGTGGCAAGCGACACCGGCACGGTCAGCGCGCCTTCATGCGTGAACAGCCAGTCCAGGCCCAGGCGAATCGCCTGGATATCGCATTCGGCGGACAGCCCCAGGCGCACGGATGGCGGCATGAAGATCGAGGCAGGCACGGGATCGGTGCCGGACAGGTCATGCAGCGTCAGGCTGGCCTCGTGCTGGAGCAGCGCGCCGGACAGGTCGTGCAAGGGTTGGGCCGACAGCGAGAACCGGTGCTGCTCCAGCGCCGTGATCAACGCGTCGTGCCAGCTGTATTCGCCGATGCGGGTGCTGTCGGCGGCCTGGCTAGCCGGGGTGATCTGGTCGTCATCGGCGCTTTCGGCGCACATCAGCGCGTGGTCCAGGCGGGCCAGGATGTCGCTCATGTTGTCGCCCGGCGCGAATGCGGCCATGGCCAACGCCCAGCGGCACCAGCCGAACTTGTCCATGGGCACGCGCAGCGACCGCAGTTCGCGGCGCACGCGCTCGGCCAGCACGCTGGCTTGCGGCGCCGAGGTGCGCGGCAGCAGCAAGGCGAAATCCGATCCGCTGATGCGCGCAATTAGCGTCCCGGGACCGCCGAATTCCTGCACCAGCTTGCGCAGGCGGTCCGACGAGGAGCGCAGCCACTGGTCGGTGAAGGCGCGCGACAGGTGGCGGTTGATCTGCGCCAGGTCGCGTTGGCGGAACATGAGCAGATGGCCGCCGGCCTCATCGGATTTGTCGGCCAGCGCCAGCCGGAACTGGTCGACGAAATGCTTGCGGTTGGACAGGCGGGAGATGGGATCCCGGTAGATCTCGCTTTGCAGCGATTCGATGCGGGCATTCTGTTCCTCGACCGTGGCGGCGACGCGGCGTTGCGCATCGACAAGCGCCTGGTCCACGCCCGGCACTTCGCATGAACCGGTCAGCTGCGCGTCCGCGCCCGGCGCCAACGCGCGCACGCGTTCGCAGATGTCGCGTGACGTGCGGGCTTCAATCCAGCGGACAAGGTTCGTCGCGAAGAGCGCCCAGAATGCGGCGGCCGCCAGCACCAGGCCCAGCACCCGGACGCCGCCTTGCCACAGGGTGTCGCGCGCCATCCGCGCATCGGCCTGCACCGTCAGGACGCCCTTGGCCTGGCCGCCCGGAATGACGAAGGGCCGCGACACCGCGGGCGCCTCCATGTTCAGCCACGCGGCGCGCCAGTCGGACTCTTGGCCGGGACCGGCCGTGGGTCCGGTGCGGCGCTCCACGCGGATCGCGTTCCCTTCGTTCGTGATATTGACCAGCGAATACAGGCCTTGGCCAAACAGCTGATCGGCAAGTTCAATCTGCTCTCGATGGCTGCCCGTGCTGTGCGACAGCGCCCAGGCGAGCGCGTTGGCGCCCGATTCGCTTTGCTGGGCAAGCTGGGTATTCAGATAGCGATGCGCCGCCAGCATCCCCAGGGCTTGCGCGCCGAGCAGGGTGAAGCCGATCAGAAGGGCAGAGCAGAAAAGCAGCCGGCGTAATGTGGACATGTACTTGCGAGTCCCTGTCTGGGTATACGCGGCAGCGGACGCGGGCAGGTGTCCACTGCGGCTTCAACGGGCATCAGGCGGCAAGGGCGCCTGCGCGGGATAAAAAAACCTGGATATCAAACGTGACACACGTTACGAAACGACCGTCAAGGATGCGGATGCAGGAAACAGAGGTTGTCACAGAACGCACAGAATATTACGAAATCCTCGGTCATATCAGACAAGGTGTGTAATTATTTCGCTCGTGAGAATGGTCCGGTTGAGAACTATTGAGACACTGCGTATTAATTTTTCGGGTTGCGGTGTCGTAGATGGACCGAGGCATGGCGAAAGGACCGGCCAGCGATCGCCGTCCAGGGGCCCCGCCATGACCGAAGCGAGCAACAAGGATCCAAGGAAAGTCAGGATAAAAGGGGCGCGTTGCCTCCGAAATGTGGCGTTTTTTTGCGAAAACAATGCATAATTTAAAATATGTTACAGCCCCCGGGCCCGTGGTCGGGCCGCAACGCCGGGGGCTTATGGATAGGGGGCTCCGTGCGTGAGAGTTACCTGCTCGCACTGTGCCTGACGCTCGCGGGCGCACTTGCAGCGATCAGTCTGCTGTTCTTCCGCCGCGAGCGCGCGCTGCGCCGACGCCTGACGCGGGATGAACTGACCGGCCTCCTTAGCCAGCAGGAGCTGCATCGTCGCGTGCGCGCCTGGCTGGGCCAGCCGCAGGGCACGACCCGGCGCGGCGCTTTTTTTCTCGTCAGCTTCGAGCACTATGCCCAGATCAGCGCCATGCTGCGGGCCGGTGAAGATCAGGCGCTGCTGGTTCAGGTGGCCGATCGCATCAGCCTGGTTGCCCGCGCGCTCGGGGGCATGGCCGCACGCACCGGGACCGACTCGTTCACCGTCTGCGTGCCCGGCGTTGACGAGGAGGGCGCTGCCCAGGTGTCTGCCAAGCTGCTGGCCGACCTGAGCGTGCCTTATGAACTGGGCGCCCGTCCCCTTATTGCCGTCTTTCGCATCGGCGCCGCTCTGTACCCGGCCCACGGCCGCAGCGTCGAGGAATTGCAGCGCTGCGTGCAGGTCGCGATGGTGCCGCTCAAGGATCAGGGCGGCCAGGGGTGGAATCTCTTCGACTTCCGGCTGCTGGCACGCCAGCGGGACCAGCAGGGCCTGGAAAACGACCTTCGGCTGGCCCTGACAACGCCAGTCATGGAGCAGTTCGAACTCTATTACCAACCGGTCTGCGACAGTGCGAGCGGCGTGGTGCAGGGGTGCGAAGCGCTGCTGCGCTGGCATCACCCCGTACTGGGCAGCGTGTCGCCCGCCGTGACGATCGAGCTGGCCGAACGCAGCGGCCTCATCGTGCCGCTGGGCGCCTGGATCCTGGAGCGAGCCTGCACGCAAGCGGCGCTATGGCCGGCTGCGTGGCGCGTGCATGTGAACCTGTCGGTCAAGCAGATGAACGAGGACGGGCTGGTTCAACTGGTGTCGGACGTGCTGGCCGCCACCCGCCTGTCGCCGCGCAAGCTGGTGTTGGAGATCACCGAATCCATCTTCATCCTGCACTACGAGCGGCACGTGAAGATCCTGAACACGCTGCGCGACATGGGTATCGGGGTGGCGCTGGACGACTTCGGGTGCGGCTATTCCAGCCTGAACCATCTGCGCCATCTGCCCATCGACTGGGTCAAGATCGACCGCAGCTTTATCTCCGCGCTGGAATCGGACGCCGGCAGCCGCGAGGTGGTTTCCGCCCTGTTCGGCTTGTGCCAGGCGATGCACCTGCCGGTGGTGGCCGAAGGTGTCGAGACGGAAGGCCAACGCGAAATCCTCAAGTCGCTGGGATGCCGGGTGATGCAGGGTTTTCTGCTGGGACGGCCTGCGCCGGCCGCCGAAATCCAGGCTTTGGCTGCGGCGGTGTCATAATCGGGGTTGCTTGCAAACCCGACCTGTTGACTCCTTATGCCCGGCAATACCCTAGGTACTCTCTTTACCGTCACGAATTTCGGCGAATCCCACGGGCCGGCCATCGGTTGCGTCGTGGACGGCTGTCCCCCGGGGCTGGCCCTCACCGCGGCCGACATCCAGTTCGAACTGGACCGCCGCCGTCCGGGCACCTCGCGCCATGTGACGCAGCGCCAGGAAGCCGATCAGGTCGAGATCCTGTCCGGCGTTTACGAAGGGGTCACCACCGGCACGCCCATCGGCCTGCTGATCCGCAATACCGACGCGCGCAGCAAGGATTACTCGAATATCGAGGACACCTTCCGGCCCGGCCACGCCGACTTCGCTTACTGGAACAAGTTCGGCGTGCGCGACCCGCGCGGCGGCGGACGATCGTCGGCCCGCCTGACCGCGCCCACCGTGGCGGCCGGCGCCATCGCCAAGAAGTGGCTGTCCGAGCAGTACGGCGTCAAGGTGCGCGGCTACATGAGCCAGCTCGGCCCCGTCGCCATCCCGTTCGTTTCGTGGGACGAAGTGCCCAACAATCCCTTCTATGCGCCCAACGCCGAGGTCGTGCCCGAACTGGAAGCCTACATGGACCAGTTGCGCCGGGATGGCGATTCCATCGGCGCCCGCATCGAGGTCGTTGCCGAGAACCTGCCGGCCGGCTGGGGCGAACCCATCTACGACCGCCTCGATGCCGACATCGCCCACGTCATGATGGGCCTGAACGCGGTCAAGGGCGTCTCCATAGGCGCGGGCTTTGACTGCATCACGCAGCGCGGCTCGGAACATGGCGACGAAATCACGCCCGATGGCTTTCTGAGCAACCACGCCGGCGGCGTGCTGGGCGGCATCTCCACCGGGCAGCCCATCACCGTGTCGCTCGCAATCAAGCCCACTTCCAGCATCCGTGTCGAGCGCCGCTCGGTCAACCGCGCCAACGAGCCGGTGATGGTGCAGACGCTGGGCCGTCACGACCCTTGCGTGGGCATCCGCGCCACGCCGATCGCCGAGGCGATGCTGGCGCTGGTGCTGATCGACCACGCGCTGCGCCATCGCGGGCAGTGCGGCGCCGCCGCGGTCTGATACGTTTTTCCGTTGTTGAAAATGGCTTGGAGGCCGACATGAAACAGAAGCGTCATTTTCTGCGCAATGCCGGAGCCGTGCTGTCGCTGGCCGCGCTGGCGGGCTGCACCGGCATGAACACCACGCAGTCGGGCGCCGTGGGCGTCAACCGCACCCAGTACATGTCCAGCATGGTGCCTTCGCAGGCGCTGGAACAGGAAGCAACCCAGCAATACGCCGAGATCCTGCAGCAGGCCAAGTCCAAGGGCTTGCTGGACAAGGACGCCAAGCAGGTGGCGCGGGTGCGCGGCATCTCGCAGCGTTTGATCGCGCAGGCGGGCGTGTTCCGTCCGGATGCCACAAGCTGGAAATGGGAAGTCCACGTGCTGTCCAGCGACGAGGTCAACGCCTGGTGCATGCCCGGCGGCAAGATCGCGGTCTATACCGGCCTGATCTCGAAGATCAACCCAACCGACGATGAGCTGGCTGCGGTATTGGGCCACGAGATCGCCCATGCGTTGCGTGAACACGCCCGCGAGCGCGTGTCCCAGCAGATGGCTACCAGCCTGGGCCTGCAGGTGTTGTCCATTGCCACCGGATCGTCGGCGGCGTCGGACCTGGGCGGCGAATTGACCAATGTGATGTTCACGTTGCCCAACAGCCGCACGCACGAGACCGAAGCGGACCGCATGGGTGTTGAACTGGCCGCCAGGGCAGGTTACGACCCGCGTGCGGCCGTGACGCTGTGGCAGAAGATGGGCGCCGCCAGCCAGGGCAGCGCACCGCCCGAGATCCTGTCCACCCACCCGTCGGCAGCCTCGCGCATCAGCGACCTGCAAACGGCGGCGCAGAAGGTGATGCCGCTTTACGAGCAGTCCAAGGGACAAGCCGCGCGCTGATCGCGCGGGGGGCGCGGCGCTCCGGTTGGGGCGCCCGCCGGCTTGCCGGGCTCAGCCCGGACCGTCCCGCTTACTCCACGCTCGCCGTCTTGACGCCCTGGCCTCGCATGATGTCGATGCCCAGCCCTTGCAGGATGCCTTGGGTTTCCGCGTCCGGCACGTCTTCCGCATAGACGGCAATCCCCAGCGACCGGGCCGTTTCCAGCACCGAGGCCGTGAGCTGCTGGCTGCCCGGGCTTTGCGACATGCCGCCCACGAAGCCCCCGCCCAGTTTCACGTAGGACAACGGCAGCGTGTGCAGTTGCGCCACCGCGCCGAACTGCTGCGCCAGCCGGCGCACGCCGATATGGGCGCCGAACTCCGCGGCGACGCGGGCAAACGCGGTGATCTGCTCGTGGCATTCCACCAGGCCGTGCGCGTCGATTTCCACGTACAGGCGGCGCGCAAGCGGCCGGTTTTCGGTCAGCAGCAACGCAAGCTGGCGCAGGAACTTCTGGCCGCGCAGCGACGGCAGCGACACGCGCACGGCAAGCTCGCCCGCGTGGCTGGCCAGCCATTCCAGGCCCAGCCGCACCGCTTCCAGATCGCACTCGGCCACCAGGTCCAGCCGCACCGCCGGCGGAATGAAAAGCGTGGCGGGAATCGGCTCCTGATCCGGGGCAGTGCGCAGCATCAGCATGGCTTCGGTGCGCACGACGCGTCCATTCAGCGCCAGCAGGGGTTCGGTCGACAGTTCGAAGTGACGGCCTTCCAACGCCGTCTGGATGGCGTCCTTCCAGGCGCGCTCGCCGGCTTCCGACGGCGAATGCGTGTCCGTGGCGCCCGCGATGACGACCTGGTCGTTGCCGGCGCTCTCCGCGCGCATCAGGCCGAAATCCAGGCGGGCAAGCACGGCGCCAGCCTGGCTGCCGTGTCCATAGTCCGTCATTGCCTGCGCCCAGCGGCAAAGATGACCTTCGCCGACTGGAATGCGCGAGGCATGCAGGTCGGCCCGGACCTGCTCGGCCACCATCATGGCCTGGGGCGCCGCGCAGCCCGGCAGCAGCAGCGCAAAGTCCGATCCATTCAGTCGCGCCAGCATGGGCGCGGCGACGTGCATGCGTTTGAGCGTGCCTTGAATGCGTTCGCAGGCAGTGCGCAGCCACTGATCGATGAATTCGCGCGGCATGTGGCGGTTCAGGTCGGCCAGGTCGCGCTGGCGGAACACCAGCACATGCCCGCCATCGACCCGCGACGTTCCCGCCGCAGGCCGGGTTTCCAACGCGCGGCGGAACTCATTGACGAAATACTTGCGGTTGGGTAATCCGGTTACGGGGTCCTGGTTCAGCTCCAGTTCCAGCGACTCGATCTTGGCGTTCTGTTCTTCGACGCTGGCGTGAATGCGCTCGCGCGTCTGGTTCAACGCCTGCACCACGCCGGACAGTTCCGGCACCCGCGCCTCGACCTGCTCGCCCGGCGCATCCCGGCCGATGCCGCGGACGTGGTCGCTGATTTCGCGCAGCAGACGGTTCTTGATCCACCCGACCAGAACGAAGGCGAAGATGGCCCACAGGATCCCCGCGCCGACCACCAGCGCAATCATCTTCAGGCTGCTGCGCCACAGGGCTTCCCAGGCGTAGGCATCGTTGGCGATCAGGGTGACTTCGCCAATCTGCCGCCAGCCGTCGCTGACCGCATGGCTGGCCGCCTGGCTATCCAGCGGCGCCAGCGCCTGGAACCACGCAGGCACCGACGCGGCAGTGGCGGTCGACCGACGTTCGATCAGCACCTTGCCGTCGGGATCGGTCAGGCGCACCAGCGAAAAGTGCCCGCCATCGTAAAGCGCGGACACCAGCAGTTCCTGCACGACCGGGTCGTTGTTCGCCGGCTGCGACAAGGACAGGGCCAGCGATACGGCCGCGTCGGTGCTTTGCACCTGAAGCTGGCCCGACAGGTACTCGCGCGCCGAGTTGACGCTGAGCGCCAGCGTTCCCAGCAAGATGACGCTGATGGCGAGGGTCACGCTGAGCAGTAGCTGTCGAAGTATGGACATAGTCTTGTTTCCGGACGTCAGGGGCGGATGCCTTCCCGTTCCATGCGTTGAAGGAGGTCGCGCCAGCGGCTGAGGCGGTCGACAGGCGCGGCCGCCTTGCCGTCCACGTAGACGCCGTCGGCGTTGAAACTGAACACCGGCGTCAGGTCGCGCCGCTGCGTGGCCGGCAGGATGGTTGAAATCAGGCTGTCCAGCACAAGCGGGACGGCATTCGGGGTTTCGTAATAGCCCAGCACCATGTGGGCCACCTGGGCGCTGCTGGCCGCGCCGCCGATGCGGGCGCGCACATAGATGAAGCGCAGCTTGTTGGCCGGCACCCCCATGGAGAGCAGGGTGAAATACTTGCCGATGACATAGTCTTCGCAATCGCCGGCGCCCCGGCCCAGCGACTCCAGCGGCGTGGCCCAGTAATCGGCCTGCTTCCAGATGATGGAATCCTCGCCGGAGAGCAGGGCGCGGTTCCAGAAGTCGTTGGCGACGGTGAGGCGGTCGCGATCCGATGCCGGAGCGGGGCTGCGCAGCAATTGCAGCCAGTTCGATACGGACTTTGCGCCCTTGGCGCCGTAGCGGCTGGCGGACAGGCTTTGCAGCCTGTCCGTGTTGATCTCCAGCGCCGAGCTGCCGCTCCACCCGCAAGCCAGGCATAGCAGCGCCACACGGCACAGAGTCAGCGCGCTACGAAAACGGCGGGTTGGGGGCATGAAACGGATTTTCACATTTTTTCGGGCATCTTGGACGTGCCCTTGAAAAAATGCGTCGGGCGGGAGGGTAAGGCCTGGGCCGGCCCTCCCGTCACGTCGATGATCAATGATGATCGACGTTCAGCTTCCCCTTCTGCAGCAGGTCGTTGATAATTGCCTGGTTGCTGACGGCCTGACCGTGGACGTCATGGGTGAGATCGACGCCCTCCAGCACGATCTTCTGATCGGCACCCTGGCCGATCTGGCCCTTGGTGTTGATCTCGAGAATCGTATTGTTGGCGTTGGCCGGATCCTGCTTGAAGTTGAGGTAGTTGGACAGATTGCCATCCTTCTCGCCCACGAGCAGGTCCTTCAGGTCCAGCACATCGCCGCCGTCTGCGGGTTTGGCCAGCGAGAAGTCCTTGATCCGGTCCACGGCCGGGTTGGACGTGGTGCCCTGATCGTTGAACTCCCAGCGGAACGTATCGGAACCGTCGCCACCGATCAGGGTGTCGTGGCCCTTGCCGCCGATCAGCACGTCGTTGCCCTTGCCGCCGTTCAGGGTGTCGTTGCCATCTCCCGCAAGCAGGATCTCGCTCTTGTCGGTGCCCAGCAGGCTGCTGCCCGCTTGATAGGCCACCGACACGTTGGCGCTATCGCTATGGCCGTCCGCCGTACTGATCGTGTACGAGGAATTGGCCACGGTGTCGGCAACGGCAGATGCGCGGGAATAGTCGACGGTCATCGTGAGAATGTAATTCTCCGGGCCGTCACCAAACCAACCCGAGCCGTTGTCGTCAAGATTGACAAGGTGGATTTCGTATTGGCCATCGGCCGTGGGGCTGATGCTGTCTCCGCTTTGCAGCGCTTTGTAGGGGCCCGACGTTCCGGCGAGGCGATACTCCATCCGAACCCAGTTCTCCTGCATGTCATGACTCAGCGTCAGGACTTCGCCAGCCTTCATGGCAAAGGTGATGGTGTCCTCATCGTTGCTGCGGCTAGCGCCCACGCTGGCGAGGTATCCATCTACCTTGATCTGAGCCCGATTCTGGCCGATCTGAGCCAGATCAGCGCGATCTACCGTCAGGAACTTGTTCGCATTGACGTTGCCGTTCGTTCCAGCGAACGGAAGCTCCTTGACCGACGAAGCAATGAAGTCGCCTCCCTTATCCTTCCAGCCCGTGTTCACCGTCAGCGGTCCGATCGTCAACGCGCCCGTGCCGCGCACGTCGTTGGCGAGCAGCGAGCCGGCCTGAACCGTCAATTGCGGGCTCAGGATGTTGGTGATCACCGTGTCGTTCACGGCATCCGGGTTTTGATAAACCGGCGCCGTCACCGTCAGCGTGAGGCTGGAGCTTGCCGTATCGCCGTCGCCATCCCTGACCGTGTACTGGACGGTGTCGGTGCCGGCGGCTTGCGGCTGGTAGCGATAATCGCCCAGGTTTTCACCCGCCAGATCGATCGTGAACTTGCCGTGCGACGTCGTCACCGTCAGTTCGGACTTGGCCGAATCGAAGGTGAAGGTCGCGCCGGAGCTGGCCGTGACCTTGTTGGTCGCAACGTCGTAGTTGAACGTCTTGCCGTCGATCACCAGTTGCGTGATGCGCGCACCGGCCAGGTCGGCGCCCAACGTGCCGCCCGCCGAGATGTCGCCGACGATCGGCGGTGCGATGGTGTCCGAAATCGCCGTATCCAGACCGTTCAGGTTCTTCACGATGATCGTGTTGCTGTCCTGCGGCTTGCTGGGGTTGTAGGACACCGGATCGATGTACGTGCCGGTGGCGTTGGTGCCAAGACCGATGCCGTAGGAATTGATCTGGTTATCCGTGAGGAACTTTTCCCACGTCGCCTGCTGAGTGGCGTAGACGGGACCGTTTTCAGGGTTTCCGTCGGTGAAGAAGTAGGAAATGTTCTGGACATTGGCGCCTTCCAGCTTGCCCGTGCCAGAGTTGTTCCACGCCGTCATGGCGGTGTTCAGCGCAGCTTCGTAGTTGGTGCCGCCACCGTAGCTCAAACCATCGACCAAAGTCTTGGCTGCGGCCAGCGACATCCAGCCGCCGCCCTTCTGACTCGCGGACGAGTTGAATTCCACAATCATGACGCGCACGTCGCCGGACTCGCCATACTGGTCGAGCAGCTTGGCGACCGAGGATTTCAGTACCTCCAGGCGCGACAGCTCACGCTTGTTGCTGTAGACACCGCTGCCGTAGTTCATGCTGCCGGACGTATCCAGCGTGAGCATGATGTTGGTGCCGCGTGACGCCAGCGCGGAGCTGTCGGCAATCGGGACCAGGTTGGGCGCCGTATCGGTCACCAGCACGCCCAGGTCGCCCGTCGCCTTGCCGCCGAACTTGTCTTCGACCGTGATCGCGAAGTGGTCCTGGACGTTGGTGTCGTCGCCGGTGTGTTGCTGCGCGCCGCTGGTCTGGTAGGTGTAGGTCACCTTGCCGGTTGCCGCGTCGTAGCCGGTGAGCGTCAGCGTGCCCTTGCTGGTGGTCAGCGTGAGCGGGTTGCTCGACAGGCCCGCCAGGCGGTCCAGAGTCAGCGTCGCGTCGGCGTTGCCAGTGCCGTCGATCGAGATCGACTTCAGTCCGGCTGCCGCGGTGATCACGAAGGAACCGCTGCCCGTGGCCTGTGCTTCGGACACGCTCAGGACGCCAGGGGCCCCGGCATTGTTGTCTTCGATCGTCAGGGTCGGGCCCGTGGGCTCAACACCGCCAACCTGGAACTGGCCGTTTGCGAAATCGCCATCCGCGTCAGTCACTTGGTACGTGAAGTCGATCAGCTTGTTGGCCGTGCCGTTCATGGGCTGGTACTGATAGAACTCCCACTTTCCGGTGGCCGGCGTCAGACGGATCTCGAACACCAGATTGCCCGACGCATCCAGACCCTGGATCAGGTTGCCGTTGGCAGCCACATTGGTCTTGATTGCGCCGCCATCACGCGTCGTCAGGCCGCTTTCCACGCCCGTCAGCTTCAGCGTGCCGGGGCCGTCAGCGCCGTAGGCAAATTGCAGGTTGCCGTCGGCGTAGGCGATGGCATGGACATCCTGGCTGCCCAGGAACGTCACGCCAGTCACGGTGAAGTCGCTGTTGTCGCTCGACGAATTCTTGTGGTTGTCCGTGGCAGACACGACGATCGTGTCGAAACCGCCTTCCTCGACCCGGAAGTTCGCCGCGTAGTCGCCGCCGCTCTTGTCCGAGGTGAAGGTGCGTTCGGCGATCAACACGCCATCGCGGTAGAAACGTGCGATGCCGCTTTCCACTTCGCCACCATACATGGCGGCGAAGTCGATGGTTGCGCCGTAGGCGATCTTTCCGCCGGTCAGACGGATCGTCAGTTCTTCCGACGCGCCCTGGCCGTTCAATTCGCGGTAGTCCACCTCGTTCGCGATGTTGTGATACGGGGAGCCCGAGCTCGCCACACCCAGCCCTGCGGTGCTCTGGTTGACCTTGGCGTCGATCAGCGTCAGGTCGTTATTCGACGTGAATCCCTTGGCCGAGACTTCCACGGCGCCGTTGCCAAACGTGAACTTCCACTGGCTATCGCTGCTGGAAGAGCCGGCAAAGGAGACCTTGCCGGTATAGACATCAGGAATGCCGGCGGACTCGACGTTGACGGGCGCGTTCTGCTGCACGACAGGCGAATCGTCTTCGATCGTGACGTTCAGCGTGGTGGTGACGGGCGCATTGACGCCGTCCGCGACCTTGACGGTCACGGACAGGCCGACCGTGTCTTCACGCGTCGTGTCCGGATGATCCACCGGCGCCAGCATCTGCACCGTGTAGGCGCCGGCATTGTCGATCTTGATGATGATGGCGTCGGTGGTGCCGGCGCGGCCGGTCAGCGTATGGCCATTGTCGGACAGCGTCCAGTTGATTGGCACGCCGTCGGAGCTGAGGCTGCCATTGGCCGGCGCCACCAGCGTGATCGTGTAGGCGGCTCCGCTATTGTCGTCGGTGATGTTCAACTGGCCATTGGCCTTCGCCGAATCGGTGGTGTCGGACGTGCCATTGCCGTCCTTGATGCCACCGCTCAGGCCTTCCTCGGACACAGCGACGGATGCGTTGCCCACGACAGGCGGCTTGTTGATGTCCACGATGGCCGCATTGCCGCTGTCCGAGATGCCTGCCGGAAGGGCGGTACCGCTAGCGGTCTGACCGGAGAGCGTGGCGTTGAGCACCATGCTTTCGGTGCCTTCGTAGATGCCGTCGGCAGTCGTGGGCACTTGGACGACGATGCCGCCGGTGGTGCCGGACGGAACCTTGACGCTGTACGAGCCGTCTGCGTTGGCCGTCACCGCCACGGACGTTCCGCCGATCGTCACAACGGGCTTGCCGTAGTCGGCGCCGGTAACCTGGCCGCCCAGCGTGAAGGTCAGCGTCGTTTCGGCATCGACCGGCTTGCTCAGGGTCACGTTGAAGCTCGCCGTGTTCCCTTCGGTCACGTTGCCCGCGTCGGAGACATTGAGCGACGGCACATCGGCGCCCGGACCACGGCTGTCCACGATGGCGGCGTTGCCGGTATCGGTGATGTTGCCAGGCAGGGCGACGCCGCTGGCGGTGTTGCCCGAGAGCGTGGCTTCCAGGGTCAGCTGTTCACGGCCTTCGAACACCGAATCATCGGTGGTCGGGACGGTGACAACGATGCCGCCAGTCGTGCCGGCCGGCACGGTGATGCTGTAGGAGCCATCGGCGTTGGCCGTGACGGTGGCGGGTTTGCCGCCGATCATGACCGTGGGCGTGCCCACGTCGCCGGCTTCGATCTGGCCGCCGAGCTTGAACGTCAGGGTGGTGTTGGCGTCAACGGCCTTGTTCAGCGCGACGTTGAAGACGGCATTGCTGCCTTCGTTGACGTCGCCCGCGTCAGAGACGGTCAGGGTCGGCACGTCGGCGCCCGGACCACGATCGTCCACGATGGCGGCGTTGCCGGAATCGGTGATGTTGCCCGGCAGGGCGACGCCGCTGGCCGAGCTGCCGGTCAGCGTGGCGTCGAGCGTCAGTTGTTCGCGGCCTTCGAAGACGGAGTCGTCGGTGGTCGGGACGGTGACGACGATGCCTCCAGTCGTGCCGGCCGGCACGGTGATGCTGTAGGAGCCATCGGCGTTGGCCGTGACCGTGGCGGGCTTGCCGCCGATCATGACCGTGGGGGTGCCCACGTCGCCGGCTTCAATTTGACCACCCAGCGTGAACGTCAGCGTGGTGTCGGCATCGACAGCCTTGGTCAGCGCGACATTGAAGACGGCGTTGCTGCCTTCGTTGACGTCGCCGGCATCCGAGACGGTCAGGGCCGGCACGTCGGCGCCCGGGTTGGGATTGGACGGGTCGGTGCTTTCGGTATCGACAATCGTGGCGCTGCCGGAATCCGTGATGTTGCCAGGCAGCGCGACGCCGCTGGCGGTATTGCCCGAGAGGGTGGCGTCCAGGGTCAGCTGTTCGCGGCCTTCGAAGACGGCGTCATCGGTGGTCGGGACGGTAACGACGATGCCGCCAGTCGTGCCAGCCGGAACCGTGACGCTGTACGTGCCGTCCGGATTGGCGGTGACGGTGGCGGGCTTGCCGCCGATCATGACCGTGGGCGTGCCCACGTCGCCGGCTTCAATCTGGCCACCCAGGGTGAACGTCAGCGTGGTGTCGGCATCAACAGCCTTGGTCAGCGCGACATTGAAGACGGCGTTGCTACCTTCGTTTACGTCGCCCGCATCCGAGACGGTCAGGGCCGGCACGTCGGCGCCCGGGTTCGGGTTCGACGGATCGGTGCTTTCCGTATCGACAATCGTGGCGCTGCCGGAATCGGTAATGTTGCCAGGCAGCGCGACGCCGCTGGCGGTATTGCCCGAGAGCGTGGCGTCCAGCGTCAGCTGTTCGCGGCCTTCGAAGACGGAGTCATCGGTGGTCGGGACGGTAACAACGATGCCGCCCGTGGTGCCAGCCGGCACGGTGATGCTGTACGAGCCATCGGCGTTGGCCGTGACGGTGGCAGGCTTGCCGCCGATCATGACCGTGGGCGTGCCCACGTCGCCGGCTTCAATCTGGCCGCCGAGCTTGAACGTCAGGGTGGTGTCGGCATCAACAGCCTTGGTGAGCGCGACGTTAAAGACAGCGTTGCTGCCTTCGTTGACGTCGCCGGCATCCGAGACGGTCAGGGCGGGCACGTCAGCGCCCGGGTTCGGGTTCGACGGGTCGGTGCTTTCCGTATCGACAATCGTGGCGCTGCCGGAATCGGTAATGTTGCCAGGCAGCGCGACGCCGCTGGCGGTATTGCCCGAGAGGGTGGCGTCCAGGGTCAGCTGTTCGCGGCCTTCGAAGACGGCGTCATCGGTGGTCGGGACGGTGACAACGATGCCGCCAGTCGTGCCGGCAGGCACGGTGATGCTGTACGAGCCATCGGCGTTGGCTGTGACGGTGGCAGGCTTGCCGCCAATCATGACCGTGGGCGCGCCCACGTCGCCAGCTTCAATCTGGCCGCCCAGCGTGAACGTCAGGGTCGTGTCGGCATCGACAGCCTTGGTCAGCGCGACGTTGAAGACGGCGTTGCTGCCTTCATTCACATCGCCGGCATCCGAGACGATCAGGGCCGGCACGTCAGCGCCCGGGTTCGGGTTCGACGGGTCGGTGCTTTCCGTATCGACAATCGTGGCGCTGCCGGAATCGGTGATGTTGCCCGGCAGGGCGACGCCGCTGGCCGAGCTGCCGGTCAGCGTGGCGTCGAGCGTCAGTTGTTCGCGGCCTTCGAACACCGAATCATCGGTGGTCGGGACGGTGACGACGATGCCGCCGGTCGTGCCAGCAGGAACCGTGACGCTGTACGTGCCGTCAGGATTGGCAGTGACGGTGGCCGGCTTGCCGCCAATCATGACCGTGGGGGCACCCACGTCGCCGGCTTCGATCTGGCCGCCGAGCGTAAACGTCAGCGTGGTGTCGGCATCGACAGCCTTGGTCAGCGCAACATTGAAGACGGCGTTGCTGCCTTCGTTGACGTCGCCCGCGTCGGAGACGGTCAGAGCCGGCACGTCGGCGCCCGGGTTCGGGTTCGACGGGTCAGTGCTTTCCGTATCGACAATCGTCGCGCTACCGGAATCAGTGATGGTGCCCGGCAGGGCGATGCCGCTGGCCGAGCTGCCGGTCAGCGTGGCGTCCAGCGTCAGCTGTTCGCGGCCTTCAAACACGGAGTCATCGGTGGTCGGGACCGTGACAACGATGCCGCCGGTCGTGCCGGCAGGCACGGTGATGCTGTAGGAGCCATCGGCGTTGGCCGTAACGGTGGCCGGCTTGCCGCCAATCATCACGGTGGGCGTGCCCACGTCGCCGGCTTCAATTTGACCGCCCAGCGTGAACGTCAGGGTCGTGTCGGCGTCGACAGCCTTGGTCAGCGCGACATTGAAGACAGCGTTGCTGCCTTCGTTGACGTCGCCGGCATCCGAGACGGTCAGCGCCGGCACGTCGGCACCCGGGTTCGGGTTGGACGGGTCGGTGCTTTCGGTATCGACAATCGTGGCGCTGCCGGAATCGGTGATGTTGCCAGGCAGCGCGATGCCGCTGGCGGTATTGCCCGAGAGCGTGGCGTCCAGGGTCAGCTGTTCGCGGCCTTCGAAGACAGAGTCGTCGGTGGTCGGGACGGTGACAACGATGCCGCCCGTGGTGCCAGCCGGCACGGTGATGCTGTACGAGCCATCGGCGTTGGCCGTGACGGTGGCAGGCTTGCCGCCGATCATGACCGTGGGGGTGCCCACGTCGCCAGCTTCAATTTGACCGCCCAACGTGAACGTCAGGGTCGTGTCGGCATCGACAGCCTTGGTCAGCGCGACGTTGAAGACGGCGTTGCTGCCTTCGTTGACGTCGCCCGCATCCGAGACGGTCAGGGCCGGCACGTCGGCGCCCGGGTTCGGGTTGGTCGGATCGGTGCTTTCGGTATCGACAATCGTGGCGCTACCGGAATCAGTGATGGTGCCCGGCAGCGCGATGCCGCTGGCCGAGCTGCCGGTCAGCGTGGCGTCCAGCGTCAGCTGCTCGCGGCCTTCGAAGACGGAGTCATCGGTGGTCGGGACGGTGACCACGATGCCGCCGGTCGTACCGGCAGGCACGGTGATGCTGTAGGAGCCATCGGCGTTGGCCGTAACGGTGGCAGGCTTGCCGCCGATCATGACCGTGGGCGTGCCCACGTCGCCGGCTTCGATCTGGCCACCGAGCGTGAACGTCAGGGTGGTGTCGGCGTCGACCGGCTTGGACAGGGCGACGTTGAAAACAGCATCGTTGCCTTCGTTGACGTCGCCTGCATCCGAGACGGACAGGGTCGGCACGTCGGCGCCCGAACCGTGGTCGTCAACGATGACGGCGCTACCGGAATCGGTGATGGTGCCCGGCAGGGCGATGCCGCTGGCCGAGCGGCCAGTCAGCGTGGCGTCCAGCGTCAGCTGTTCGCGGCCTTCGAAGACGGAGTCATCGGTGGTCGGGACGGTGACCACGATGCCGCCGGTGGTGCCAGCAGGCACGGTGATGCTGTAAGAGCCATCGGCGTTGGCCGTAACGGTGGCAGGCTTGCCGCCGATCATGACCGTGGGCGTGCCCACGTCGCCGGCTTCGATCTGGCCACCGAGCGTGAACGTCAGGGTGGTGTCGGCGTCGACCGGCTTGGACAGGGCGACGTTGAAAACAGCATCGTTGCCTTCGTTGACGTCGCCTGCATCCGAGACGGACAGGGTCGGCACGTCGGCGCCCGAACCGTGGTCGTCAACGATGACGGCGCTGCCCGAGTCGGTGATGGTGCCCGGCAGGGCGATGCCGCTGGCAGAGCTGCCAGTCAGCGTGGCGTCCAGCGTCAGCTGTTCGCGGCCTTCGAAGACGGCGTCATCGGTGGTCGGGACCGTGACCACGATGCCGCCGGTCGTGCCGGCAGGCACGGTGATGCTGTACGAGCCATCGGCGTTGGCCGTGACGGTGGCAGGCTTGCCGCCGATCATGACCGTGGGCGTACCCACGTCGCCAGCTTCAATCTGGCCACCCAGGGTGAACGTCAGGGTGGTGTCGGCATCAACCGGCTTGGACAAGGCGACGTTGAAGACAGCGTCGTTGCCTTCGTTGACGTCGCCGGCGTCCGAGACGGACAGGGTCGGCACATCCGCACCCGAACCATGGTCGTCAACAATGACGGCGTTGCCCGAGTCGGTGATGGTGCCCGGCAGGGCGATGCCGCTGGCCGAGCTGCCAGTCAGCGTGGCGTCGAGCGTCAGCTGTTCGCGGCCTTCAAACACCGAGTCGTCGGTGGTCGGGACCGTGACAACGATGCCGCCGGTCGTGCCAGCCGGCACGGTGATGCTGTAGGAGCCATCGGCATTGGCCGTGACTGTGGCAGGTTTGCCGCCGATCATGACGGTGGGGGCGCCCACGTCGCCGGCTTCGATCTGGCCACCGAGCGTGAACGTCAGGGTGGTGTCGGCGTCGACCGGCTTGGACAGCGCGACATTGAAGACAGCATCGTTGCCTTCATTCACATCGCCGGCGTCCGAGACGGACAGGGTCGGCACGTCCGCACCCGAACCATGGTCGTCAACGATGACGGCGTTGCCCGAGTCGGTGATGGTGCCCGGCAGGGCGATGCCGCTGGCCGAGCTGCCGGTCAGCGTGGCGTCCAGCGTCAGCTGCTCGCGGCCTTCAAACACCGAGTCGTCGGTGGTCGGGACCGTGACAACGATGCCGCCAGTGGTGCCAGCCGGCACCGTGATGCTGTAAGAGCCATCGGCATTCGCAGTCACGACGGCAGGCTTGCCGCCGATCATGACGGTGGGGGTGCCCACGTCGCCGGTTTGGATCTGGCCGCCCAGGGTGAACGTCAGCGTGGTGTCGGCGTCGACAGGCTTGGAAAGCGCGACGTTGAAGACGGCGTCGTTGCCTTCGTCGACGTCGCCGGCGTCCGAGACGCTCAGCGAGGGCACATCCGCGCCGGAGCCATGGTCGTCAACGATGACGGCGCTGCCGGAGTCGCTGATGTTGCCAGGCAGCGCGACGCCGCTGGCGGTATTACCCGAGAGCGTCGCTTCGAGCGTCAGTTGCTCGCGGCCTTCAAACACCGAATCGTCAGTGGTCGGAACGGTAACGACGATGCCGCCCGTCGTACCCGCAGGAACCGTGACGCTGTACGTACCGTCCGGATTGGCCGTGACGGTGGCGGGCTTGCCGCCAATCATGACGGTGGGGGTGCCCACGTCACCATTTTCAATCTGGCCACCCAGCGTGAACGTCAGGGTGGTGTCGGCGTCGACGGCCTTGGTCAGCGCGACATTGAAGACGGCGTCGTTGCCTTCGTTGACATCGCCCGCGTCCGAGACGGAAATGGCCGGCACGTCAGCGCCCGGGTTCGGGTTCGACGGATCGGTGCTTTCGGTATCGACAATCGTGGCGCTACCGGAATCGGTAATGTTGCCAGGCAGCGCGACGCCGCTGGCGGTATTGCCGGAGAGGGTGGCGTCCAGCGTCAGCTGTTCGCGGCCTTCGAAGACGGCGTCATCGGTGGTCGGGACGGTAACGACGATGCCGCCAGTCGTGCCAGCCGGCACGGTGATGCTGTAGGAGCCATCGGCGTTGGCCGTGACGGTGGCAGGCTTGCCGCCGATCATGACAGTGGGGATGCCCACGTCGCCGGCTTCGATCTGGCCGCCGAGCGTGAACGTCAGCGTGGTGTCGGCGTCAACAGCCTTGGTCAGCGCAACATTGAAGACGGCATCGCTGCCTTCATTGACATCGCCCGCGTCTGCGACGGTGAGGGCCGGCACGTCGGCGCCCGGGTTCGGGTTCGACGGGTCGGTGCTTTCCGTATCGACAATCGTGGCGCTGCCGGAATCAGTGATATTGCCCGGCAGGGCGATGCCGCTGGCCGAGTTGCCGGTCAGCGTGGCGTCCAGCGTCAACTGCTCACGGCCTTCGAACACCGAGTCGTCGGTGGTCGGAACGGTGACGACGATGCCGCCGGTCGTGCCGGCAGGCACCGTAACGCTATACGTGCCGTCAGGATTGGCCGTGACGGTGGCGGGCTTGCCGCCAATCATCACGGTGGGGGTACCCACGTCGCCGGCTTCGATCTGGCCGCCCAGCGTGAACGTCAAGGTCGTGTCGGCATCGACAGCCTTGGTCAGCGCGACATTGAAGACGGCGTCGCTGCCTTCATTGACATCGCCCGCGTCGGAGACGGTCAGGGCAGGTACGTCAGCGCCCGGGTTCGGGTTCGACGGATCGGTGCTTTCGGTATCGACAATCGTGGCGCTACCGGAATCGGTGATATTGCCCGGCAGGGCGATGCCGCTGGCCGAGTTGCCGGTCAGCGTGGCGTCCAGCGTCAACTGCTCACGGCCTTCAAACACCGAGTCGTCAGTGGTCGGAACGGTGACAACGATGCCGCCAGTCGTGCCAGCCGGCACGGTGATGCTGTAGGAGCCATCGGCGTTGGCCGTGACGGTGGCAGGCTTGCCACCGATCATGACGGTGGGCGTGCCCACGTCGCCAGCTTCAATCTGGCCGCCCAGCGTGAACGTCAGGGTCGTGTCGGCATCGACCGCCTTGGTCAGCGCGACATTGAAGACGGCGTCGCTGCCTTCATTGACATCGCCCGCGTCCGAAACGGTCAGGGCCGGCACGTCGGCGCCCGGGTTGGGGTTGGACGGGTCGGTGCTTTCGGTATCGACAATCGTGGCGCTACCGGAATCGGTGATGTTGCCCGGCAAGGCGACGCCGCTGGCGGTATTGCCCGAGAGCGTGGCGTCCAGCGTCAGCTGTTCGCGGCCTTCGAAGACGGAGTCATCGGTGGTCGGGACCGTGACGACGATGCCGCCAGTCGTGCCGGCGGGAACCGTGACGCTGTACGTGCCGTCCGGATTGGCGGTGACGGTGGCAGGCTTGCCGCCGATCACGACCGTGGTGGCACCCACGTCGCCGGCTTCAATCTGGCCGCCGAGCGTGAAGGTGAGGGTGGTGTCGGCATCAACCGGCTTGGACAGTGCGACATTGAAGACCGCGTCGCTGCCTTCATTGACATCGCCCGCGTCCGAGACGGTCAGGGCCGGCACGTCAGCGCCCGGGTTCGGGTTGGTCGGGTCGGTGCTTTCCGTATCGACAATCGTGGCGCTACCGGAATCCGTAATGTTGCCAGGCAGGGCGACGCCGCTGGCCGTGCTGCCGCTCAGCGTGGCGTCCAGCGTCAGTTGTTCACGGCCTTCAAACACCGAGTCGTCGGCGGTGGGCACGGTGACAACGATGCCGCCGGTCGTGCCGGCAGGCACGGTGATGCTGTAGGAGCCGTCGGCATTGGCCGTGACGGTGGCGGGCTGGCCGCCAATCATCACGGTGGGGGTGCCGATGTCCCCGGCTTCGATTTGACCGCCCAGCGTGAACGTCAACGTGGTGTCGGCATCGACGGCCTTGGTCAGCGCGACATTGAAGACGGCGTTGCTGCCTTCGTTGACGTCGCCTGCGTCGGACACGTTGATGGCCGGCACATCGGCGCCGGTGCCGCGGTCGTCCACGATGACGGCGCTGCCGGAGTCGGTGATGTTGCCAGGCAGGGCGATGCCGCTGGCCGAGCTGCCGGTCAGCGTGGCGTCCAGCGTCAGCTGTTCACGGCCTTCGAACACGGCGTCGTCGGTGGTGGGGACCGTGACGACGATGCCGCCGGTCGTGCCGGCCGGCACCGTGACGCTGTAGGAGCCATCGGCGTTGGCCGTGACGGTGGCGGGCCTGCCGCCGATCATGACGGTGGGGGTGCCCACATCGCCCGCTTCAATTTGGCCGCCCAGCGTGAACGTCAGGGTGGTGTCGGCGTCGACAGCCTTGGTCAGGGCAACGTTGAAGACGGCATCGCTGCCTTCGTTGACATCGCCCGCGTCCGAGACGGACAGGGCCGGCACGTCGGCGCCCGGGTTCGGGTTGGTCGGGTCGGTGCTGTCGGTATCGACGATCGTCGCGTTGCCGGTGTCGGAGATGCCGGCGGGCAGTTGGGCGCCGTTGGCGGCCTGGCCGCTGAGCGTGGCCTCCAGCGTCAGGGTCTCGCTGCCCTCGAAAGTGTTGTCGTCGGTCGTGGGCAACGTCACCACGATGCCGTTCGTGACGCCGGCGGGCAGCTGGAAGCTGTACGTGCCGTCTGCATTGGCAGTCACGGCCACGGCCACGCCGCCGATGGTGACGACCGGCACGCCGACGTCCTGGGGTTCGACCTGGCCACCAACCTTGAGCGTGATGGTCGTTTCACGGTCCAGATCGATCGTGTTGCCCAGACTGATGTTGAACGTGGCGCTGCCGCCTTCGTTGATGGTGCCCGCGTCCGAAACGGCGATCGTGGGCACGTCGAGCACGCCAACGATCGTGACGGCGACCGTTGCGGTCGAGGTGGCGCCCGACGGATCGGTGATCGTGTAGGAAATGGTGGAGCTCGCGGTCTCGCCTTCTCCCAGCGCCTGGTAATCGCCATTGGGGTTGAAGACGTACGAACCGTCAGGGAACACCGTGAACGATCCGCCGTTCGAGCCGGGCACGGTCAGGCCGGCGCTGGTCATGGGGCGGCCGTTGACGGAAACCAGCGTCAATGCGTCGCCATCGGCGTCAGCGTCGTTGGCGAGCAGATTTCCGCTGATCGAATTGTCCTGACGGGTGGTGACGCCGTCGTTCTGCGCGACCGGGGGAGTGTTGCCGGGGACAGCCGCTGCAGCGTCGCCGCCGTCGGCGGTCAGCGCCGCGCCGGAAACCCGCGGCAGCGTGTCGTCGCCGCGCGCCGGATTCGGGTAGGCAAGATCCAGCGGGCTGGTGGTTTCGAGGATGCGGGCCAGGCGGACGAAGCTGCTGCCGCCGGCTTCACCGCCGCCAGCCACGACGGCGGCGGTCGGATCGAGTTCGTCGAACGGGTCGCGGCCGGCTTGCAGGGCGGCCAGCAGGCGGTCCGAATCGGTGCCAGAAGGCGGCGCAACCGCGGCTTCGGTCGGATCGGCCAGCGGGCCGGTCATGTCGCCGTTGACCGCGACTTCGCGGCCTTCGCCGATCACGATCGGCATGCCGTTTTCAACCTGAAGCGAAACCGTGGCGCCCGAGGCAGTGACGATGTCGCTGCCGGCGGGGACTTTGCTGCCTTGATGCAGTTCGGTCAAGGAACCGTCGCTATTGCGTATCCACGCGCGACCGGAGATTTCGTTGACGACTGCGGGAGAGGAGTTGGCCATGTTGGTTCCGTTTCAGGGAGTTATCCAAGATGGCCAGATACTACGGGTCGCCGCTGGCGGCGGGTATTGTCCTTGAGGACAGGTTTACGCGGTGATTTTGCTGCGCGCGTCGGCGGGTGCGGAAATGCCGTGGACCAGCAGGGCGAGCTGGAGGCGATCGGTGACGCCCAGCTTGTCGAAAACGGCCGACAGGTGCGCCTTGACCGTGCGTTCGGTGATGCCCAGCGCTTCGGCGATCTGGGCGTTGGACTGGCCGCTGGCGGCGTAGCGCGCGACGGTGATTTCGCGCTCGGTGAGACGGCCGCCGTCCCACGCGTGCGCGTCCTGCGCACGCTCGGTGACGAGCTTGAGCAGGCGCGACACCAGCGAGCGCCCCATCCAGATGCCGCCGGAGGCGACGACTTCGAGGGCCTGGGCCATCGCGGCGGGCGGCGCATAGCTGTGGCAGTAACCGTGCGCGCCGGCGCCCAGCGCCTGCGTGCCTTGTTCATCGTTGGGGCTGGCGCTGGCGACCACGACGTGCAGGCCGGCCAGCGACGGGGTCCAGAATGGATCGTGCCAGGCGGGCAGCTTGGGCACGTCGGCGTCCAGCACCGCCAGCGTGCGGCCTTGTTCTCGCCAGCGTTGCAGATCCGCCAGGCCTCGCCCGCGGGCAGCCATCCAGCGCGCCGGGTCAAGCGCGCGCCAGTGCTGCCAAAGCAGGTCGTCGTGCGTAATCAACAGGACGGGAATGGGTTTCATAAGGCCTTGAAGCTCTCCATTAACGTTCGGTGAAGGCGTTGGCCTTCGCCCGCAGAATGGGCTTGAGCAGGTACTGGAGCACCGTGCGCTTGCCTGTCAGGATATGAACCTCTGCCACCATCCCGGGGATGATGGGCAACAGCTTGTCGCCTACCGTGCTGCGGTCCGTGCGCACGCGCACGACGTAGTAGGAGTTGCCTTTCTCGTCGGTCACGGTGTCCGCGCCGATCTGTTCCACGCGGCCTTCCAGGCCCCCGTAGATCGCGAAGTCGTAGGCCGTGAACTTGACCTCGGCCTTCTGGTCCGCGTGCAGGAAACCGATGTCGCGCGGCTGGATGCGCACTTCGAGCAGCAGCGTGTCGTCCTTGGGGACGATTTCGATGATGTCCTTGCCCGGCTGCACCACGCCGCCGACCGTGTTGTTGAACAGGGTCTTGACGGTGCCGCGCACCGGGGCGCGCACTTCGGCCAGCTTGACCCGGTCGACCAGCGCCGCCTTGCCTTCGCGCAGGGTCGCCAGCTTGGTGTTGGTTTCCGAGAGCTCGCTGCGGGCCTGGTTGCGGATGTTCAGCTCGGCTTCCTGGATCTTGCTTTCGGCTTCCTTGATGGACGCCTGGAAGCGGTCGATCTGCGCCTCGGCGCCTTTCTGCTCGCCGCAATAGCGGGCGACGTCTCGCTGCAGGCGCAGCAGATCGACCTCGGACACGGCGCCGCTCTTGAGGAGCGGCCGGGTCACCTGCAGCTCGCGCGAGGTCAGGCCGCAGCTGGCCGAGGCCTGGTCGCGCTTGGCGATGGTTTCGCGCAGGTCTTCCTGGCGCTGCTTGAGTTGTTCCCGGGCCACGTTGACCGTGGCGTTCAGCTCGGTGTTGCGCGCCTGCCAGGCGTTGCGTTCCATTTCGCCCAGGCCGGGCGCCTGTTTCAGCACTTCCTCGGGCGTGACGAAGGGTTCGCCCGTGGCCAGCGCCTTCAGACGGGCCGCCTTGGCCAGCAACGACAGGTACTCGGCGTTGTTCTCGCCCAGCGACGAGTTGAAACGGGTGGAGTCGATCTTGAGCAGGACCTCGCCGGCCTCGACTTCCTGGCCGGGGCGCACCAGGATCTCTTCGACGATGCCGCCGTCCAGGCTCTGGATGATCTGCACCTGGCGGGACGGGACGACCTTGCCTTCGCCGCGGACCACCTCATCGATGCTGCCAAAGCCTGCCCAGACCAGCAGGCCCATCGTGGCCAGCAGCGACGTCCACAGCAGGATGCGCGAGCCGCGGGCCTGCGACTCGTGGATGACCCACTCGGCATTGCCGATGTAGTCGGACCGCTGGGCGGGCTTGCCTTTCTCGGCGCCGTCCAGCAGGCGGTCGAAGAAGAACACGAAGACGTTGCGCGGCGCGCGCAGCAGGTTGCCAAAGAAACCGTGCTTGGGGGCTCCAGGATTGTTCAGCATGGTCTTCTCAGCTTCCGCGTCCAACGCGTCCTTGACGCAGGGCTTCGACAACCTGTTCCTTCGGGCCGTCGGCCACGATATGGCCGTTGTCGATCACGATGAGCCGGTCGACCAGCTCCAGGAGCGCGGTGCGGTGCGTCACCAGCAGGACCGTCTTGGTTGCGCTGGCTTCGCCCAGGCGCTTGCGCAGCTGGGCCTCGCTCTGGTGGTCCATGTTGCTGCTGGGTTCGTCCAGCAGCAGGATGGGCGGATCGTTGATCAGCGCGCGCGCCACGGCCACCGATTGGCGCTGGCCGCCGGAAAGCGATTCGCCGCGCTCGCCGATGATCATGTCAAAACCGTTGGGATGCAGGTTGGCGAATTCGGTCACGCCGGCCGTGTTGGCGGCCGCCAGGATGCTGGCGTCGTCGGCGTAGGGCGCGCCCATCGCCAGGTTGTGCTTCAGGCTGCCGTAAAAGAGCAGGGGATCCTGCGGGACGTGGCCGATGGCCCGGCGCACGTCGGCCGGGTCGATCTGGCGGACGTCCACGCCATCGAGCAACACGGCGCCTTCGGTGGGCTGGTACAGGGCCAGCGCCAGTTTCTCCAGCGTCGTCTTGCCCGAGCCGATGCGGCCGATGATGCCGACCTTCTCGCCGGGCTTGAGCTTGAACGACACCTTCTTGAGCACCGGCTGCGTGCTGCCGGGATACGTGAAGGTCACGTCGCGGAACTCCAGGCCGCCGTGGAACACGGGGCGATGCAGGAATTCGGCCTCGGCCGGACGCTCGATCGCCATCTTCATGTAGTTGTCGATGGAGCCCAGCGAGGTGCGGGCATTCTGGTATTGCATCAGCAGGCCGGCGACCTGGCCCAGCGGCGCCAGGCAGCGGCCGGCGATCATGGACGCGGCAATGATGCCGCCCATCGACAGCGCGGATTCCTGCGCCAGGTATACGCCGATGATCACGACGGCGATCGAGACGAGCTGCTGGACGGCTTGCACGAAGCCGACCGTCGACGAGGAAATCAGCTTGAGCTTGCCGCCCGTCTGGGCGATGAACTCCGTGGCGCGTTCCCAGTTGCGCTGGATCGAGCCCTGGGCATTCAGCGTCTTGACGGCTTCCAGGCCGGTCAGCGCTTCGACAAGCGTGGCGTTGCGCTGCGACGAGGCCTGGAACGAGGCCATCGTCAGCGCTTCCATGCGCGCCTGCGCCGCCAGCGACACCAGCAGGATCAGCACGATGGCGACCAGCGGCGGCAGGATCATCCACGGCGAAATCCAGGCCAGGGCGCCCAGGAACAGCAGGATGAAGGGCAGGTCGACCAGCGTGGTGATGGTGGCCGAGGCGATGAAGTCGCGGATGGATTCGAACGAGCGCAGGTTGGCCGCGAACGAACCGACGGACACCGGGCGGCCTTCCAGGCGCAGGTCCAGCACGCGCTCCATGATCTGCGAGGACAGGCGCACGTCGACCCGCTTGCTGGCGCTGTCCACGACATGCGAGCGCGCGGTGCTCAGGATCATATTGAAGATCACCACCAGCGTGATGCCGATGGCCAACACCCATAGCGTTTCGACGGCGTTGTTCGGCACCACGCGGTCGTATACGTTCATGGTGAACAGCGGCATCGCCATCGCGAACACGTTGATCAGCAGCGCCGCGACCAGGGCGTCGCGGTACAGCCGGCGGTTCTCCATGATGGCGGCCCAGAACCAGTGGCGCTCGCGCACCTTGGCCACTTCCGGGGACCGGGCGTCAAACCGGAATTGCGGACGGACAAAGCAGACCAGCCCGCTGTACTGCTCGGCCAGTTCGGCCGGATCCATGTCGATGGAGCTGCCGCCCAGTTCGGGGTGGCTGACCACGAACTTGCCGCCGTCCTTTTTCAGCAGCAGGCAGGCGCGTTCGCCCTTGAGCAGCAGGATGGCGGGCAGCAGGTCCGGCGAGATGTGATCCAGCGAGCGCTTGACCACGCGCGCGGAAAGCTGCGCCCGCGCGGCCGCCCGAGGCAGCAGGGCGGGCGTGAGGCGGTGTTCTTCCAGGGGCAGGCCCGCAGACAGGGCTTGCGCGGTCGCCGCGACGCCGTGCAGGCGGGTGATTTCCACCAGGCAATCGAGCAGCGGGTCGTCGTGCGCGGAGCGGGCGTCCGCGCGCCATTCCCGGGCAGCCAGATCAGATAACTTGTCCATTTTCGTCATCCAACAGGTCAAGGTGTTCCGAGAGGCGCGCACGCTGCTGCTTGCGCTGGGTGAGCTTTTGCTGGGCCTGGATAGGCAGGTCCGTCATACGCAAGGTGCCGTTGGCGATCAACGCGTCGATCAAGTCTTCCAGGACGCGGACAAAGTCCGCGTCCAACTGCGAGAAATCACTGCCCTTGTTGGCCATTGGGCCTCCTTGCGGCCTGCTCCGATCAGGGTCGGGCGGCAGGCGAGTTCACCGGCACCAGCGTCGGGGGAAGGGTGCCTTCGTTGTAGTGCACGCGAACGGGAGCCAGGCGGGCGGTGTCCGGAACGGTCGAATTGCACAGCTTGATCACTTCGTCCGACACTTCCAGCTTGCCGTTTTCCTCGGGCATTTCGTTGCGCGCGGGTTGCAGCGCCAGCGCCGGCAGCAGGGTGTGGGACAGCGCCAGCCAGCGATACTGCGCAAGACGCAGATCATAAATGGCATTGGTCAGCGCACGGCGCGATTCGAACAGTTCATTTTCCGTGTCCAGCAGGTCCAGCAGAGAGCGCTGGCCAATCTGGAACTGTTGCGCGTACGCATCACGCACCTTGGTCGTGGCCACTTCGTGGTCACGCAGGAAGGGCAACTTCTGGCTCAGGCTGGTGATGTTGTTCCAGGCCACGGCCAGGTCCTGCTGCACGTTGCGGCAAGTGTAATCGCGGATGTCGCGGGCGGCATACGACTGGTTGGCGGTCTGGCGCACGCGGGCGGAGTCGGCGCCGCCCCGGTACAGGTTGTAGCTCATCACGACCTGGACGCTGGAGCTCTGGATGTCTCGGCTTTGCGGGGTCGGGTCATTCTGGTCGCGGCCGGTGTTTGCCACGAACTCGAACTTGGGCGAGAACGCGCCCTTGGACGACTGCACGCCCGCCTGCGCGGCCTGCAGGCTGGCCTGCTTGGACAGGAAGCTGGGATTGCGGCGCAGGGAGTCATTGAAGTTGCCCGGGGCCTTGGGCAGCTTGTCGGCGATATCCGGAGCCGGCAGCATCGATTCGGGCGGCAGGGCGCCGGTCACGCGCTGAAAGCGCTGCTGCACGTCCAGCAGGTTGGCCGTTTCGGTCATCAGGTTGGTCTGGGCCAGCGACAGGCGGCCACCGGCCTGCTCCAGGTCGACGCGACGGCCCACGCCGGATTCCGTGCGCTCGCCGATCTGCTTGAGGGTGTTTTCGTGCAGCGAATAGTTCTGGCGGGCCAAAAGCTCCATGTCGCGGTAGCGCTGCAGGTCGATGTAGGCCTGCACGGCGGTGAACGCGGTGTTGTCGCTGGTGGCCAGCACGTCATAGAAACGGGCCAGCTTGTCAAAACCGGCCTGCTTGACGTCGTTGGTGGTGCGAAAGCCGTCAAAAATCAGCTGGCGCAGCTCGACGCTCCAGCCGGGGCGGTTCCAGCTCTGCGAGCCGACGCCGGGCACGTTGTTGCGCCATTCGCGGCCCAGATAGCCTTGCGCATTGATCTGCGGAAAGTAGGCGGCGCGGGCGACGGCCTGGCCTTCCAGGGACGCCTGGAAGTCGTGGTACTTGGCCTGGATTTCGGGATTGCTGAGCAGGGTCTGCTCAACGATCTGATTCAACGTCACTTGCGGCTGCCCGGCCGGTGCGGTGGCAGCGGGCGTCGCGGACTGTGCAAAAACGGCAGGGGCAAATGCAAGGGCAAGGACCGAGGTCGTGCTTTTGAGCAAAAACGAAGCCATAGTGATTATTCGCGAGTCAAGTTGAGATTGAATGGCCGCCATGTTGTATGTAAATGTCAGCTTTGGCGAGTCAAGATTTGTTAATTCTTGAGGTTTGTTGCCGGCGGTCCATTAGGTGAATTTCGCGCAACATCTAACTACTTCTTCGAATTTGCACGAACATCGCTCAATCTAAAATCGTTTACTTCTATTAATACGGTTTATTACGCATTATTTCGAAGTGAACGCTTCCAGGGCGTGGGACGATTATATCTATTTGAGAGTTCTGTATCTATTTTGTTTACCAATTTGTATCGATAGTGATTTTTCCCGGGCATTAATTGGCTATGCAACAAGTCAACACAACTGCGGGATGGGCCCCCGGCGAGTCGGTCAGCATGGTAGTGGTAGTACTGGTATATCAGGTGTGCTTGTACTAGGTTTGGTGGCTGGGCATAATTCCCTTCATGCCGCAGCAGCCGGCGCGGCAGGGTAGCGTTTTACCCCTCGCGCCAGGCTCGAGCCGGATTGTCTATTTGCAGAGCGCATCCATGGCCCAAACTCTTTACGACAAACTCTGGGACGCCCACATCGTCCACCAGGAATCAGACGGCACCTGTCTGCTCTATATCGACCGCCACCTGCTGCACGAGGTCACCAGCCCGCAGGCGTTCGAGGGGCTGACGCTGGCGGGCCGCAAGCCGTGGCGCACCGGCGCCAACCTGGCGGTGGCCGATCACAACGTGCCCACGATGAATCGCGCGCAGGGCATCGACGATCCCATCTCGCGCCTGCAGGTGGACACGCTGGATGCCAACTGCGGCAAGTACGGCATCACCGAATTCCGCATGAACGATCTGCGCCAGGGCATCGTCCACGTGATCGGACCGGAGCAGGGCGCCACCCTGCCGGGCATGACCGTGGTCTGTGGCGACTCGCACACCAGCACGCACGGCGCGCTGGGCGCGCTGGCCTTCGGCATCGGCACGTCCGAAGTCGAGCACGTGCTGGCCACGCAGACGCTGCTCATGAAGAAAGCCAAGAGCATGCTCATCAAGGTCGATGGCGAACTGCCCTTCGGCTGTACGGCCAAGGACGTGGTGCTGCACATCATCGGCATCATCGGCACGGCCGGCGGCACGGGTCACGCCATTGAATTTGCCGGCAGCACGATTCGCTCGCTGTCCGTCGAAGGCCGCATGACCGTCTGCAACATGGCGATCGAAGCGGGCGCCCGGTCCGGCATGGTTGCGGTCGACGACAAGACCATCGAATACTTCCGTGGCCGTCCCTTTGCACCCACCGGCGTCGTCTGGGACCAGGCCGTCAAGTACTGGCGCACCCTGCACACCGATGAAGGCGCCAAGTTCGACACCGTGGTCGAAGTCAATGCGCGCGACATCAAGCCGCAAGTCACCTGGGGCACGTCGCCCGAAATGGTGTTGCCGGTGGATTCGCGCGTGCCGGACCCCGACCGCGAAAAAGACGACGTGCGCCGCAGCGGCATGGAGCGCGCGCTGGAATACATGGGCCTGAAGCCCAACACCCCGCTGACCGATATCCGCGTGGATCGCGTGTTCATCGGTTCGTGCACGAACTCGCGCATCGAAGACCTGCGCGCCGCAGCTGTGGTGGCGCGCGGTAAGCGCGTGGCTTCCAATGTGCGCCAGGCGATGGTCGTGCCGGGCTCCGGCCTGGTCAAGCAGCAGGCCGAACGTGAAGGCCTGGACAAGATCTTCATTGAAGCCGGCTTTGAATGGCGCGAACCGGGCTGTTCCATGTGCCTGGCCATGAACGCCGACCGCCTCGAACCCGGCGAACGTTGCGCCTCGACCTCGAACCGCAATTTCGAGGGCCGGCAAGGGCAGGGCGGCCGCACGCACCTGGTCAGCCCGGCCATGGCCGCCGCCGCGGCCGTCGCCGGCCATTTCGTCGACGTTCGCACGTTCCGATAAGCGTCAAGCACCGAGTAGACAACATGCAAGCATTTACCACTCATGAAGGCCTGGTGGCGCCGCTCGACCGCGAAAACGTCGACACGGACCTCATCATCCCCAAGCAGTTCCTCAAGTCCATCCAGCGCACGGGCTTCGGGCCCAACCTGTTCGACGAGCTCCGTTACCTGGACCACGGCGAACCGGGCATGGACAACAGCAAACGCCCGCTCAATCCGGACTTCGTGCTGAACCAGCCGCGCTACCAGGGCGCCTCGGTCCTGCTGGCCCGCAAGAACTTCGGCTGCGGCTCCAGCCGCGAGCACGCGCCCTGGGCGCTGACGCAGTTCGGTTTCCGCGCCATCATCGCGCCGTCCTACGCCGACATCTTCTTCAACAACAGCTTCAAGAACGGCCTCTTGCCGATCGTGCTGTCCGAACTGGAAGTGGCGCGCCTTTTCGACGAAGTCAAGGCGTTCCCGGGCTACAAGCTGAACATCGATCTGGACCGCCAGGTCGTGATCGCCGCGGACGGCCGCGCGATGGGCTTTGACATCGAACCCTTCCGCAAGTACTGCCTGCTGAACGGCCTGGACGACATCGGTCTGACGCTGCGCCACGCCGACAAGATCCGCGCCTTCGAAGCCGAGCGCCTGGCCCGCCATCCGTGGCTCGAAAGCCGCCCCATCGCCTGATCAAACCATCGAACACAGGATCGTTATTCAATGACCCACAACATCGCAGTCCTGCCGGGTGACGGCATCGGCCCGGAAATCGTCGAACAGGCCGTGCGCGTCCTGAAGGCGCTGGATGTGCCCTTCGACATCAAACAGGCGCCGGTCGGCGGCGCAGCCTTCGATCAGTTCGAACATCCGCTGCCGCCCGCCACGCTGAACCTGGCCAAGGAATCGCACGCCGTGCTGTTCGGCGCGGTCGGCGACTGGAAGTACGACAGCCTGCCGCGCGAGTTCCGTCCGGAACAGGCGATCCTGGGCCTGCGCAAGGCGCTGGGCCTGTTCGCCAACTTGCGTCCGGCCATCCTGTACCCCGAACTGGCCAGCGCCTCGTCGCTCAAGCCGGAGATCGTGTCGGGCCTGGACATCCTGATCATCCGCGAACTGACCGGCGACATCTATTTCGGCACGCCGCGCGGCGTGCGCTCGTCGCCGGACGGCGCCTTCACTGGCGAACGTGAAGGCTACGACACGATGCGCTACGCGGAATCCGAAGTGCGCCGCATCGCGCGCATCGGCTTCGAATCGGCGCAAAAGCGCAACAAGAAGCTGTGCAGCGTGGACAAGGCCAACGTGCTCGAGACCTCGCAGTTCTGGCGCGACATCGTCATCGAAGTGGCGCGCGAGTACCCGGACGTCGAGCTGTCGCACATGTATGTCGACAATGCGGCCATGCAACTGGTGCGCAACCCGCGCCAGTTTGACGTCATCGTCACCGGCAACCTGTTTGGCGACATCCTGTCAGACGAAGCGGCGATGCTGACCGGCTCCATCGGCATGCTGCCCTCGGCGTCCCTGAACGCCAGCGGCCAAGGCCTGTACGAGCCCAGCCACGGTTCGGCGCCCGACATCGCGGGGCAGGGCATTGCCAATCCGCTGGCGACGATCCTGTCGGCCGCCATGCTGCTGCGTTACTCGCTGAACCTCGCGCCGCAGGCGGACCGCATCGAGGCGGCCGTGCGCAGCGTGCTGGCCAGCGGCCTGCGCACCGCGGACATCTTCGAGCCGGGCACGACGAAGGTCACGACCGCCGGCATGGGCGACGCGGTCTTGAAGGCGCTTGCCTGATGACGCAAGGGGCCGCGTCCTGATCGCGGTCTCTTAATATATATAGCGAGGCCGCCCCGCGGGCGGCCTCGCTTGTTTTGCCACAGCAAGACGCCGTGTTGGCGGCGCGCGCCGAAAGTCTCTCCTTGCGCTTGCGGCCCCGTTTTTTTCTAGCTGCATCGCAACATCCCTGCGTGCATTCTGATAAATTGTTGAATTGCACGATTTTTCCCTCCTTAGCTTGTCACCCCCTTTAAAGAGCGATTGAAATGAATCAAGCAGTAGGCCTTGTCGGCTGGCGCGGTATGGTCGGCTCGGTGCTCATGCAACGCATGCGCGACGAGAACGACTTCGCACTGATCGAACCGGTGTTTTTCTCCACCAGCAACGCTGGCGGCGCCGCCCCCACTTGGGCGACTGGCGCGGGCCCGCTGCAAGACGCCTACAACATCGACGCTCTGAAAAAACTGCCGATCATCGTGACGGCGCAAGGCGGCGACTACACCTCCGAGGTCTATCCCAAGCTGCGCGGCGCGGGCTGGAACGGCATCTGGATCGACGCGGCCAGCACCCTGCGCATGGCCGACGACGCCATCATCGTGCTGGACCCGGTCAACCGCCCGGTGATCGACGCGGCCCTGAAGCGCGGCGTGCGCAACTTCATCGGCGGCAACTGCACGGTCAGCTGCATGCTGATGGGCCTGGCGGGCCTGTTCAACAACGACCTGGTCGAATGGATGACCTCCATGACGTACCAGGCCGCGTCGGGCGGCGGCGCGCAGCACATGCGTGAACTGCTGACCCAGTTCGGCGAGATCAACCAGTCGGTCAAGTCCCTGCTTGACGACCCGGCCTCGGCCATCCTGGAAATCGACCGCGGCGTGCTGGCCAAGCAGAAGGACGACGCGCTGCCTCACGAACACTTTGGCGTGCCGCTGGGCGGCAACCTGATTCCCTGGATCGACAAGGACCTGGGCAACGGGATGTCCAAGGAAGAGTGGAAGGGCGAAGTCGAAACCAACAAGATCCTGGGCCGCGGCGCAGCCTTCGGCACGCCTGCCACCCCGATCGATGGCCTGTGCGTGCGCATCGGCGCCATGCGCTGCCACAGCCAGGCACTGACCATCAAGCTCAAGCGCGATGTGCCGCTGGACGAGATCGAAGCGCTCATCGCCCAGGGCACGCAGTGGGCCAAGGTCGTTCCCAACACCAAGGAAGCCACCGTTTCGGCGCTGACCCCCGTGGCCGTCACCGGCACGCTGGACATCCCGGTGGGCCGCCTGCGCAAGCTCTCGATGGGCTCGCAGTACCTGGGCGCCTTCACGGTTGGCGACCAACTGCTGTGGGGCGCGGCCGAGCCGCTGCGCCGCATGCTGCGCATCGCGCTGAACGAAGCCTGATGTCGTGCCGGGCGGCTTTTCTGGCCGCCCGCCACGCACAAGAGGCAGTCAGGGCACCTTCGGGTGCCCTTGTTTTTTGGCGCGCTGCTGGATTGTCCAGCCCGCGAAGATGCACCATCGTGGCGCAGCCCGGCCGAGCCCGGCGGGCGACTCGTACGCCAACAAGCGCCGCCCGTGCCCGCCAGCCAACGTGCGCGCCCCTTTCAGGTTTGTGAAATGCGCTTGATCCATTACACTTTTCGGGTGAATTGAGGCCCTTTTTTGCGCGGCAAATGGCGCGAATGGGTCCAGGCCCGTAATTCGATTACAAGAACGGAATTCCAGCTTATGACCCAGCGTTCGCGCCAAGTGAAGCATGCCCGCCGTTTGAAAGCCCTTCAGTGGGCCATTGCGCTGGCGATCGGTTCAAGCGTGTGCGGTTCGGCGCTGGCCATGCGCGTCGGGCATTCGCGCGTCGTTTCCGTGCCGGGCGCGCCGCTGCAAGCCACCGTGGGTCTGCAGGAATTGACGCCCGAAGAGATCAGTTCGCTCAAGGTTTCCATCGCCGATGAAGCCGCGTGGCAGCGCGCGGGCGTCAAGCCGCCGGTGCCGCTTGCCAGCATGGTGGTCCGCGTCGAAGACGGAATGGATCCGACGCGCAAGAATTTGCGGGTGCGGTCCACGCAGGCGCCTGCGGGCGGCGCGGTGGATCTGCTGCTGGACATCAACTCCAGTTCGGGCCAGCGCCAAGTGCAGGTCAGCATCCTGGTGCCGCTGCGCGGCACGGGCGCCGACGTCACACCCGCCGCCGTGGGCGGGGCCGCCCGCGCGGGCGGCACCTCGGGCTCGGTCACGGTGAAGTCGGGCGACTATCTTTTTGCCATCGCCCAGCGCAACGCGGTGCCCAACGCCTCGGTCTACCAGATGCTGGTGGCGCTGTGGCGCGCCAATCCGCAGGCCTTCATTCAGAACAACATGAATCTGGTGCGGGCTGGCCAGACACTCAAGATCCCGGATGCCGCCACGGTGCGCGCCATCGATCCGGCCGAAGCCCGCCGCATCTTCAATGAGCACGCCGAGGCCTACGCCAAATACCGCGGCCGCGTGGGCGCGGCGGCGGGATCGAACCCATCGGTGGTCAAGGGTCAGGACGCAGCATCGGGCACGGTCGCCCCGCCGGCCGACACGGGTGTGTCAACCGCCACGCCGACACAGGACCGCGTGCGCCTGTCGACCGGTCAGGCCCAGGACAGCGCAGCCGCGCAGGCCGAAGCCCAGGCAGACGCCAAGACGTCTGCCGACCGGGCCTTGGCCGACGCGCAAGGGCGAGTCGCCCAGCTGCAAAGCAATGTCGACGAACTGACCAAGGCCGTCGCGCAGCAATCGGGCGCGGCCGGCACGGGCGCGGCGGGTACGGGCACGGCCGGCGCTGGTGCGGCTGGCACTGGCGCGGCAGGTACGGCGGGCGCAGCTGGCACGTCGGGCGCAGCAGGTACGCCCGGTGCGGCAGGCGCTTCCGGTGCAGCAGGCGCTCCCGGTGCAGCAGGCGCTCCCGGTGCAGCAGGCGCTCCCGGTGCAGCAGGCACGCCTGGTACGGCAGGCGCTCCCGGTGCAGCAGGCACTCCCGGTGCAGCAGGCGCTCCCGGTGCAGCAGGCACGCCTGGTACGGCAGGCGCTCCCGGTGCGGCAGGCACTCCCGGTGCGGCAGGCACTCCCGGTGCGGCAGGCACTCCCGGTGCGGCAGGCACTCCCGGCGCGGCAGGCGCGCCCGGTGCAGCAGGCACTCCCGGTGCGGCAGGCACTCCCGGTGCGGCAGGCACTCCCGGTGCGGCAGGCACTCCCGGTGTGGCAGGCACTTCTGGTGTGGCAGGCACTTCGGGTGCAGCAGGCACTTCCGGCGCAGCAGGCACCTCTGGTGCTGCAGGCACTCCCGGTACAGCAGGCGCTCCCGGCGCTGCTGGCGCTCCCGGTGCAGCAGGCACTTTTGGTGCAGCAGGCACTCCCGGCACAGCAAGCACTCCCGGCACAGCAGGCACTCCCGGTGCAGCAGGCACTTTTGGTGCAGCAGGCACTCCCGGCACAGCAAGCACTCCCGGCACAGCAGGCACTCCC
>NZ_JAGXJZ010000003.1:153671-488229 GCF_019091095.1 Achromobacter sp. GbtcB20
GGCACAGCAGCCACTCCCGGCGCAGCGGGTTCTCCCGGTGCAATGGGCACGCCCGGCACCGCAAGCACTCCGGGCGCGGCAACTACGCCGGGCGCCGCGACGACCACGTCGAACGCCACCGGCGCGTCAAACACCACCACCTCCCCAGGCGCCGCAGGCTCGGCGCCCGCCGATGCCGACAAGCCCATCGGCACGCTGCCGGACAAGACCGTGCAGACGGGTATGCCGGGCTGGCTGGCCGACAATCTTCTCGTGATCGTTACCGCGGTGCTGGCGCTCGTCGCCTTCGCCATCGCGTGGCTGTTGCGCCGGGCCGGCGCGCGGCGTGACGACGATGACGAGGAAAGCTACACGTACAACGAGCCGGCGCTGGATACGGCAGCGCTGAACCGCAAGCTCGACACCATCAATCTCGACCTGGACGTACCGCCCACGGACGAACCGCGCCGTATCGGCGGTCCTCGGGTTTGAAGCATGTCTAGAGTTGCATTGGGGCTGGCGTATGACGGCTCCGCCTGGCAGGGTTGGCAGACACAGCCGCACCGGCAGACGGTGCAGGACTGCCTGGAGTCCGCCCTGGCCAGTTTTTGTGGCTTCACCGAGCCGGTGCCCACGATTTGCGCCGGCCGGACCGACACGGGCGTGCACGGCGCGATGCAGGTGGTCCATCTGGACACGACGCTCACCCGCAAGACGGAGTCCTGGGTCCGAGGCGTGAATGCGTTTCTGCCGCCCAGCATCTCGGTGCAGTGGGCCGAAGAAGTGTCCGAAGAATTCCATGCGCGCTTTTCGGCGCGCGCCCGCACGTACGTCTACCTGCTCTGGCGCGGCCGGGTGCGTCCGGCGCTGTGGGCGGGGCGCGCCGGCTGGTGCTTCCAGCCGTTGGATGTGCAGGCCATGCGCGCGGCTGCTAAGGCGCTTGTCGGCGAACATGATTTTTCCAGCTTCCGTTCGTCGCAATGCCAGGCCAAGCATCCAGTGCGGCACATGCACAGCCTGGAGATCGAGGAGCGGGGACCGTTTCTCGTCTTTACCTTGAAGGCAAACGCCTTTCTGCATCACATGGTGCGCAACATCATGGGCGCGTTGCTGCAAGTGGGGCAGGGCAGGGAAACGGTTGACTGGATGACGCAGCTCTTGGCGTGGCGCGACCGCAAGCGCGGCGCGCCCACGTTTGCGCCTGACGGCCTGTACCTGGCCGCGATCGACTATCCCGAATCCTTCGGACTGCGCGAGCTCGACGGCGGATCGTCGCTGCTGTCGCCCTTTACTCAATCCTTTTAGGGAAGCCGCCGCGCAGGCGGCGGGATCCCGCGCCTTTCTGGAGGCATGCGCCATGCAACGCCGCGCGTTTCTGAAGCAAACCGCCTTGGGCGCCGCCGCGGGCAGTGCCGTGCTGGCGGCCCCCGCGATTGCGCAGGAAGCTCCCAACCTCACCTGGCGGTTGGCTTCGGATTTTCCGGCCGACGCGGCCACGCTGTTCGCGGGCGCGACCGACGTTGCGCGTTGCGTGGCCGAGGTCACGGCGGGGCGCTTCACCATCGAGATATCCGCCGCCGGCCAGCTGTTCCAGTCGGGTCAGGCGCTGGAGGCCGTGCAGCACCGCATCGTCGAATGCGGCCACGCGGCGTCGGCCCGCTACTTCGGCACCGATCCCGCGATTTGCTTTGACGGTGGCATGCCATTCGGCCTGAATACCCGCCAGATGAACGCGTGGATGCGGCAGGGCGAGGGGCTGGCGCTGACCCGCGAAGCCTTTGGCAAGTACGGCATCCTGAACTTTCCGTGCGGCTATACCGGCGCGCAGATGGGCGGATGGTTTCGGGGCGAGATCAAGACCCTCGATGACCTGCGCGGACTCAAGGTGGCGGCTGACGGCTTTACGGCGCACATCCTGTCGCGTCTGGGCGCCTCGCCGCTGGCAATCCCCGCTGGCGAACTGCATGCGGCGCTGGCAGAAGGCCTTGCGGACGGGGCCGTCACGATCGGACCGTTCGAGGACGAACGCCTGGCGCTCTTTGACGTCGCGCGAAACTATTACTTTCCGGGCTGGTGGGCCGGTACGCAACAGTTGTCGCTGTACGTGAACCAGGACGCCTTTGCGGAACTGCCCAAGTCATACCAGACCGCGTTGTCGCTGGCTTGCGCGGCGGCAAGCGAAAACATGATCGCAACCTTTGATGCCAACAATCCGCAAGCGCTGCGCCGGCTGATGTCGCAAGGCGCGCAACTGAAGGCGTATTCCAGGCCGCTGCTGCAAGCCGCTCACGAAGCCACGGTGGCGGCCTGCAATGAATTGAGCGCCAAGGACGCGATGTTCAAGAAGCTCTACGACAGCATGCTGGCATTGCGCGGCAACCAGATCCCCTGGTTCCGCATGGCCGAGGGCAGCTTCGACAACATGATGGCCACGCTGGGTTCGACAGGCGCGTGAGACCGGTTTTTCGGTCCGGATATACTGATCCAGCCAGTCGCCGCGGGGCGACACTTCCAGAAAATGTCATGCGTACACGCATAAAGATCTGCGGGCTGACCCGCGAACAAGACGTCGAAGCCGCCGTTGCTGCCGGCGCCGACGCGATCGGATTTGTCTTTTATCCCAAGAGCAAGCGTTGCCTCTCGCCCACGCGCGCCGCGCAACTGCGCCGGATGGTACCGGCCTTTGTCGACGTCGTCGCGCTCTTCGTGAACGCGCAGGAAGAAGAGATCCGCACCGTGCTGGGTGAAGTGGGGCCCGAGCTGCTGCAGTTTCATGGTGACGAAACGCCGCTGGAATGCGCGCGCTACGGTCATCGCCATCTGCGGGCCTTCCGGGCCGGTGCGCCGGGCCTTGAGACGGCGGAGAGCCTTGCGGCCACGTGCCGCGCCTACGGAGAGGCAGCGGGCTGGTTGTTCGACAGCTATAGCGCCGGATACGGCGGCAGCGGGCATGGATTTGACTACGCGTTGCTCGATGAGGTGAGGGCCGACCCGGTGTCCCGCCCCTTGATCCTGTCCGGCGGTCTGAACGCCGAAAACGTGGGTACCGCCATCGAATTGGTGCGGCCTTGGGCGATCGATGTGAGTAGTGGCGTCGAAGTCGAGCAAGGAATAAAAAGTTCTGATAGAATCTCGTTCTTCGTTGCTGCGGCACATGACGCAGACACGAAATTGAAGGACAAGAAGTAGTGCTGTAGGGCGTGTGAAAAGACCTTGGTTAATGCCAACGCATTAATGCAAGATCAAATTAAACGCATTGCGCGAAGGTGAGTTTGGCAAAGCCGACAGGCAAATGCTGAGACCTCCTAAACGCAATAAAAACTGCAAAAAATCTTCTAAGACGATTTGCACAGTTTAAAAAAGCATTATATAATTCTTCTTCTTTGCAGGCGGTTAGCTCAGCTGGTTAGAGCGCCACGTTGACATCGTGGAGGTCGTTGGTTCGATTCCAATACCGCCTACCAAATTCCTGCAAAGGTGTGTTCGATAGAGCTAGTCGAACGCAGACCTGAAAAAGCCGCGACAGTCTTACGACTTCGCGGCTTTTTGCTTTTCCTCGCGTCATTGCTGCGCTTGTATTTGCTGCATTAATCACCGTGTGGCGCGATTCCGGCGTTTGATACCCGCGCCGCTATATTCCATCTTCTTCCATTCAAAAGCCCGCCCATGCACTTCACCATGAAGGCATTCATTCTGGCGCAATTGTTGTGGTTGCCCGGCTGCGTGACCAATGCGCCCGCGCAAGCCGATGCGCGCAACGTCGAGGCGCCAATGTATGCCGGGGTTGATCGCCGCGCGGCCGCTGCCTTGCGCGCGGGCGATGAACAACAGGCCGCCGAGGCCGTGAAGGTGTTTGGATCGCCTGCCGCGGCAGCGCAGGCGCGGGTCGAGCTGGGCTACCGGCTTTTTCGCGAAGACCGGCCGGGCCAGGCCATGCAGCAATTCAATCAGGCGTGGCTGCTCAATCCCGACAACCCCGAGGTGTACGCGGGTTTCGCGATGGTGCTGGAAAGCCAGCGCAAGATCTGCCAGGCGATGAGCATGATGGACCGCGCGATCAGCATGAATCCCCCGGCGTTTCGCGGCATTCATGCGGATGCCGGCCGGATCGCGGCGCGTTGCGCCGCCGAGGACAAGACGCTGCCCCCCGAAGCGCGTATCGCGGCGACGACCCGGTCCGACGAGTGGTACCGCAAGGGCGAGGCCGTGGAGCCCGACAAGGGCTATCTGTATGCCTCGTGGGCCACGGCCTATTACTGGCGTGGCCAGTACGCGGAAGCCTGGGCCATGGTCCACAAGTCACGCGCCGCGGGCGGCAGTCCGGATGCGAAATTCGTCAGGATGCTGCGCGCAAGGATGCCGGAGCCCGCCGCGTCGTGAATCAAGCGGCGCACAATGCCTGGCGGACTGCCGGCTGCCCATTTGCGATATCCTGCTCACCATCATGATGAGAGCACTTTGGTTATGCCTGGGCTGCTTGATGCTGGCGCTGGGCGTCATCGGCGCCTTCTTGCCGGTGATGCCGACAACGATCTTTCTGATCCTGGCGGTGGCCTGCTTCTCCCGCTCGTCGCCCCGGCTTGAAAAATGGCTGCTGGATAGCCCGACATATGGTCCGTCGCTGCGCGCGTGGCGCGACGAGGGCGCGGTGTCGCGCAAAGGCAAGACGTATGCCAGCCTGGGCATGGCGGCTGGTTACGGGATCTTTTACTGGAGCGCCCATCCCTCGCTGCCCCTGGCCATCGGCGTAGGCATCTTCTTTCTGGCCAGCGCGGCCTATGTCGTCAGCCGGCCCAGCCCCCGCGCGGGCGGCCCGGCCAGCAAGCCGCCGCGCGAATAAGCCGCGCGCCAAGCCGCACCCCTTTCGTCCTCAGTGCGAATGCCGCGGATCGCCCCGCGTCTCCACCACTTTCAAATACAGCGTCGCCGCCTCCAGGCATCCGCCCGTGGAAAGCTGCCCCACGGTCTGCCGGTACAGTTCCTGCCACGGCGTCTGCGATGGCGGCGCTTCGTACGGCGGCTCCTGGCGGCGCCGTTCCAGTTCCGCTTCGTCCACCTGCAACATGACCGACCGCTGGTTCAGGTCCACGCGGATCCGGTCGCCCGTGCGCAGCAGCGCCAGTCCGCCGCCCACCGCGGCTTCGGGCGACATGTTCAGGATGGACGGGCTGGCCGAGGTGCCGCTCTGGCGGCCGTCGCCCAGACAGGGCAGGGACTCGATGCCGCGCTTGATAAGGTGCGATGGCGGCGCCATGTTCACGACTTCCGCGCTGCCGGGGTAGCCCACGGTGCCGGCGCCCCGGATCACCAGAATGCAGTGTTCGTCGATGTTAAGCGCCGGGTCTTCGATGCGGGCGTGATAGTCCTCCGGGCCCTCGAACACGATCGCGCGCGCCTCGAAGGCGTTTTCCGACCCCGGTTCGGACAGGTACGCCCGGCGAAAGGCTTCGCCCACGACCGACATCTTGATGATGGCGCTGTCAAAGAAGTTGCCCGACAGCACGATGAAGCCGGCGCGGTGCTTGAGCGGCGCGTCGCAGGTCCGGATGACGTCGGTATTGTGGGTCTTGGACGCCGTCGCAATATCGCCGATGGTCTTGCCGGATACGGTTCGGCAGTCCGGATGCAGGCGGCCGGCCGCCAGCAGCTCGTGCAGCACGGCGGGTACGCCTCCCGCGCGGTGAAAGCCTTCGCCCAGATGCTCGCCCGCGGGCACGCAGTTGACCAGCAGCGGCACGTCTTCGCCCAGCCGTTGCCAGTCGTCCAGGCTGAGGTCGACGCCCATGTGGCGCGCGATGGCAATCAGGTGTGGCGGGCAGTTGCTGGACGCGCCCAGCGCCGAGGCCACGACGATGGCGTTCTCGAACGCCTCGCGGGTCAGGATTTGAGATGGCCGCAGGTCTTCGCGCACCATGTCGCAGATGCGCATGCCGGTGGCATAGGCCATCTGCCCGCGCTCGCGATAGGGCGCCGGAATGCTGGCGCAGGTGGGCAGCGACATGCCCAGCGCTTCGGCCAGCGAGTTCATCGACAGCGCGGTGCCCATGGTGTTGCAGTGTCCGATGGACGGCGACGATGCCGTGGCAAGCGTCATGAAGCCTTCGTAATCCAGCTTGCCGGCCGCCATCAGGTTGCGGGCATGCCAGATGACCGTGCCCGAGCCCACGCGCTGGCCTTCATGCCAGCCGTCCAGCATGGGACCGCCGGACAGCACGATGGCGGGAATGTCCACCGTCGCCGCCGCCATCAGGCACGCGGGCGTGGTCTTGTCGCATCCCGTGGTCAGCACCACGCCATCCAGCGGATAGCCGTGCAGGATCTCCACCAGGCCCAGATAAGCCAGGTTGCGGTCCAGCGCCGCAGTGGGCCGCCGTCCCTGTTCGGCCAGCGGATGCACCGGGAATTCCATGGGGATGCCGCCGGCGTCGCGGATGCCCGCCTTGATGCGTTCGGCCAGCGCCAGATGGTGGCGATTGCAGGGCGCCAGGTCGCTGCCTGTCTGCGCGATACCGATGATCGGCCGCCCGGACTGCAGTTCCTGGCGCGTCAGGCCATAGTTGAGATAGCGCTCGACGTAGATCGCCGTCATGTCGGCGTGCGAGGGATCGTCGAACCACTTCTGGCTGCGCAGTCGGCGGGGTGTCTGGGACATGGCTGTCTCGCTTTGCTTCGGTTGCACACAGGCCCGGACCCCCACGGGATCCAGGCCGGCACGGTTAGTTCCGCGCCTTCTGGATTTCGTCGTTCAACTGCTTGATCAGTTCCGGCCCGAGTTCCTGGGTGTACTTGTCGACCACGGGCTGCACCTTCTGGCGCATGCGGGCCACTTCCTCCGGCGAGACGGTGTTGATCTTCATGCCGTTCTTCTCGAGCGTGCCCATCGCCTTGGTGGAATCGGCGCGGCTATCCTGCCGCTCGAAGTCGCGCGATGACGCGGCTGCCTGGCGGATCAGCTTCTGTTCGTCGGGCGAGAGCGTGTCCCACCACTTCTTGGAGGCCATCACCACCCACGGCGTGTAGACGTGGCGCGTGATGGTCAGGAAGGGCTGCACCTCGTAGAACTTGCTGCTCTGGATCGTGGTGATGGGGTTCTCCTGGCCGTCCACGGTGCGGGTTTCCAGCGCGGTGAACAATTCCGAGAACGGCATCGGCACGGCATTGGCGCCCAGCGTATTGAAGACGCCCAGCGCAATCTGGTTCTGCATGACGCGCAGCTTGATGCCCTGCAGGTCCTCGGCGCGCGTGATCGGACGTTTGGAGTTCGTCATGTTGCGAAAGCCGTTTTCCCAGTACACCAGGCCGACCAGTCCCTTGGCTTCCAGCTTCTTGAGCAGATCCTGTCCGAGCTGGCCGTCCAGCACCGCGTCGGCTTCCTTTTCGCTGTTGAAGAGGAAGGGCAGGTCGAACACGCCGAACTCCTTGACCATGCCGGCCAGCGGCGCGGTCGACCCCACCATCATTTCCTGCGCGCCGCCCACCAGCGCACTCTGCATCTGCTCGTCCGAACCCAGGTTGGCCGAGCCAAACGTCCTCATCTTGAGCTTGCCGCCGCTGACCTTTTCCAGTTCCTGCGCCAGATGGCGGGCCGCGCGGCCCTGCACGCTTTCCTCGTTCAGCCCGTAGCCAAAGCGGATGAGGCGCGGCTTGACGTCCGCCGCCGCGGCCACCCCGGCGACGGTGCAGGACAGCACCGCCGCCAGGACAAGAACGCGGGTCTTCAATTGCTTGATCATGGTGTTTCTCCTCGGGGGTTTGTAATTGCCGCTAGTGCATCCAGCGTGCGGGTACGGTGATCAGTTCGGGGAAGATCACCAAAAGAACCAGCAGCAGCGTGTAGGCCACGACATAGCGCCACACCCCTCTGCAGATGGTTTCCATATTGATGCGGGCCACGCCGCATACGACGTTGAGCACCGTACCGACCGGCGGCGTCAACAGGCCCACGCTGCCGACCATGACGAACATGACGCCGAAGTAGACGGGGTCGATGCCGGCCTTGGTGACGACGGGCATCAGCACGGGGCCGAGAATCAGGATGGTCGGCGTGAGGTCCATCACCGTGCCCACGAGCGTCAGAAGGATCAGCAGCGCGAACATCAGCAGCTTGGGCTGGTCCATGACCGGTTCCAGGAGAGCGATGAGATCCTGCGGCAGGTCCGCCAGCGTGATCATGTAGGAAGACACCATGGCGGCAGCCACGAGGAACATGACCACAGCCGTGGTGCGGGCGGCGTTGATGAACAGCGGACCCAGGTCGCGCCAGCCGATCTCGCGGTACACGAAGATGCTGACCAGCAGCGCATACACGGCAGCGACGACCGCGGCTTCGGTGGGCGTAAAGATGCCGCCGCGCAGCCCGCCGATGATGATGACTGGAAGGAACAGCGCCCACAGCGATCCGCGCAGCGCTTTCAGACGGTTGGACCACGGCTCGCGCGGCGAGGGCGTGATGCTGCCGTGCTTGCGCGCCACCCACGTCCACACCGCCACCAGCGTCAGCCCCATCATGAGGCCCGGCGCGATGCCAGCGAAGAACAGCTTGGTGATCGACACATTGGTGGCGACGCCGAAGATGATGAACGAGATCGATGGCGGAATGATGGGCGCGATGATGCCGCCCGAGGCGATCAGGCCCGAGGCCTGCCCCGCGTCATAGCCCTTTTCGCGAAGCATGGGGATCAGCAGTGACCCCAGCGCTGCGGCGTCGGCCACGGCCGAGCCCGACAGCGATGCCAGCAGCACGCTGGCGAAGATGGCCACGTAACCCAGGCCGCCCTGGATGTGGCCCACAAACGTGTTGGCCAGGTGAACGATGCGGCGCGAGATGCCGCCGGCATTCATCAATTCGCCGGCCAGCATGAAGAGCGGCACGGCCATCAGCGTAAAGCTGTTGGCACCGGACAGCATGTTCTGGGCAAGAAGCTGGGTGTCGTAGAAATCCAGCTGGAACATCATGACGATCGCGCTGATGATAAGCGCGAAGGCGATCGGCATGCCCAGGGCAATCAGCCCCAGCAGCACGACTAGGAAGACGGTCAGGATCATTGCGGGTATCCGGGCGGATGAATGTGGGGCGGGTGCGGGGCGCGTGTTGGGGCGGGTGAGGGCCGGGTCAGACCAGCGGGTCTTCCGGACTGGATTCCGCCGGCAGCGGACCGCCCGCAATCACGCGGACCAGGTCGACGACGGTCAGGATGCCCATTGCCACCGCGGCATACAGCCCTGCGGCGTTGAACACGGCCTGGGGCATGCCGGTGACAGGCAATACGGTGTCGAGGCCGATGACCGTCTGGACCCAGCTGCCTTCGGCCATCAGCCACAGCACCCACAGGATCATCAACTGGCAGGCAATATGCGACACCCGGCGCGCGCCCGGGCCAAAGCGTTCCACCAGCATGGTCACGCCGATGTGCTGGTGTTCGCGCAGCGCAATCACCGAACCCAGGAAAATCATCCAGACGAACGCCAGGCGCGAGACCTCGTCCGAGACGTTGATGCCGGAGTTAAAGAGATACCGCAGCGCCACGTTGCCGAACAGCAGCACGACCATGATGACCAGACAGGCGACCATCAGCCAGGTCTGTAGCGCAAAACACCAATCCGCGGCGCGGGCCAGCGGCGAGCGGCCCGGACGCGATGGCCCCGGCCGCCCCAATGGGGAAGCTTGCATGTTTGTCTCCTCTCCGTTTGCCGGAATTTTTTTAGTCGTTTGATGCGGATCATGTTAGCGCTAACATTTTTGCTTTGGCAAGCCCCTTTTTTTCGGTCAGACTACGCGCTTGCATTCACCGCGAGGGTCCATGTCCATCCGCAAACCTCGAACCTCGCGCGCCGGCCGCGTCACCATGCAGGACGTCGCGCGGCGCGTGGGCGTCAGCGCGATCACGGTATCGCGGGCATTGCGCACGCCCGATAAGGTGGGCCACGATCTGCGCCAGCAAATCGCGCGGGTGTGCCAGGAACTGGGCTACGTGCCCAACCACGCCGCCAGCGCGCTGGCGTCGGCGCGGTCGCAGACCATCGTGGTGCTCATTCCGTCGCTCAGCAACGTGGTGTTCGTGGACATCATCACGGGCATCAAGGAAGTGCTGGATCAGCACGGCTACCACATGCTGATCGGCGTGACGGGCTATTCGCCGGACGAAGAAGAAGCGCTGCTGCGCAAGTATCTGCAGCATTCGCCCGACGGCGTGGTCCTGACCGGCATCGACCACAATCCGGGCGTCTGGGAACTGCTGCGCGCGCAGGCGATTCCCACGGTGCACACGATCGAAACGCTGGAAGGCGGCGAGGACATGAGCGTCGGGTTCTCGCAGTTCGACTCGGGCTACGCAGCAGGCCGCCATCTGGTCGAACGCGGCTACCGCCGCATCGGCATCATCGGCGCGCAGCTGGATCCCCGGTCGCTGCGCCGCTGCGAAGGGTGCCGGCAGGCGTTGCGCGACGCGGGGCTGTACGACGCCGCCCTGGAAATCATGACGCCGGAAAAATCGTCGATCAGCCTGGGGGCGTCGTTGATCCAGGATCTTCACGCGCGTCATCCCGACTGCGACGCCGTGTTCTTCTGCAACGACGACCTGGCGCAAGGCGCGGTGTTCCAGTGCGGCCGGGATGGCGTGCGCGTGCCGGAACAGATGGCTATCGTCGGCTTTCATGACTTCCCGGGCACGGCCTGGACCACGCCGCCGCTGTCCACCATTGCCACGCCCCGCTACCAGATCGGCCTGTCAGCCGCGCAACTGCTCATGCAGCACCTGGCGGGCGAACCCGTGCCCGCGCGGCATGTGGACTTGGGTTTCGAACTGGTGCAGCGCGAAACCAGTTGAGGACGCCGCCGCAAGAGGCGCCGCGCCTGTTCAAGCGGCCGGCGTCGATGGCGTTCTGACAGGTCGCAGCGCCAGAAAGACCCCGGCCGCGATGATCAGCCCCATGCCCGCCAGCGCCAGCGCGTCTGGCGGGCGCTGGAACCAGAACGTGCTGAAGCCCAGCGCCAGCAGCAGCTGGAAGTAGTTCAGGGGCGCCAGCGTTGCCGCGGGAACCCGCTGGAAGGCCGCGATCAGCAGGATCTGCGCCAGGCCGCTGCAGGCGCCCAGGGCAAGGATGATGACGGTATCGGCCGTTCCGGGCCAGGGGTCGGGCAGGAAGAACGGCGCGGGCAGCGCGGTCACGATCAGGCAGATGAATGCCGTGTACGCATACTGCACCGGCCCCGGCACCTTGTTCGACAGCTTGCGGGTCAGCACCTGGAAGATCGCGTAGCTGACGGCCGACACCGCCATCAGCATCGTGCCCAGCAGGGGCAGGTCGCCGCCGGGCCGCACGATCAGCAGCATGCCGGCAAAGCCCGCGGCAACGGCGCCCCATTGCGCCGCCCGGACGCGTTCGCCCAGCAGCCACGGCGACAGCGCCACCATGATGAGCGGGGCGGTGAAGTAGATGGCGGTGGCCTCGGACAGCGGCATCCAGATGAGCGCGGTCATGAAGCACGTGGCCACCGTGGCCAGCATGACACCGCGTAGCACCAGCAGGGGCTTTTCCGGCGCGTCGCGCAGCCGCAGGCCGCGGCCGTGGCGCCACAGCATGCCCATCGCCAGCGTCACCACCGCCAGGTAGCGCATCACGTTCAGAAAGGGCGCCGGATAGCGTTCCAGAAGCTGCTTGGCGCCCGCATCGAAGGTGGCGAACGCTACCAGCGCCGCGAAGAACAGCAGGACGCCGGTCTGGCGCGCGCCTTCATTTGCCGCCACGGCCAAAGCCTTCAAGAAACGCATCCAGCGCGGGCCCGATCGCCTCGACCATGTAGCCGCCTTCCTGCACCACGACGGTGGGCACGCGCAAACCGGCGACGCGCGCGCCGATGTCGCGGTACGCGTCGATGTCCAGCCTGAGCACGCTGATCGGATCGTCCTTGTAGGTGTCGAATCCCAGCGGCAGGACCAGCGCCTGCGGCGCATAGCCCGCCAGGGCATCCAGCGCGGTGTCCAGCGCCTGCAGGAATTCCGCGTTGCCGCAGCCGTGCGCCAGCGGCAGGTTCAGGTTGTAGCCTTCGCCCGCGCCGTGCCCGCGCTCGTGCGCGTAGCCGGTATAGAAGGGGTAATACCCGGCCGGATCGGCGTGCAGCGAGACGGTCATCACGTCCGCCCGGTGATAGAAGATGTTCTGCGTGCCGTCGCCATGATGCGCATCCACATCCAGCACCGCCACTTTTGACCACGTCTGCAACAGGCGGCTTGCCGCGGCGGCGCTGTTGTTCAGGTAGCAGAAGCCGCCGGCGCGGTCGCGATGGGCATGGTGGCCGGAAGGCCGCGAGAGCGCGTAGGCCACGCCACTGGCGCTCGCCACATGGTCCGCCGCCGCCAGCGCGCTATGCGTGGACCGCAGCGCCGAGCGCCAGGTCTGCGGCCCGATGGGGCAGGCGAGGTCGCTCAGGTAATACCCGGTTTGCGCCACGATGGACGGGGACGGGCAGGGGCCCCGTCCGGCGGCATCGATGCGGCCGTTGTAGTAGGGCGAAAGATTGGGCAGCACTTCCGGACCGGGATCGACGCCCGGCGCCTTCAGGGCCTGCCAGCGCGCAAAGGCGGTTTCCAGGTAGTCCAGATAATCCGTGCTGTGCACGTGTTCAAGCGGCTTGCGGCCATAGTCGGATGGCGCTTCGACGTTCACGCCGCGGGCGGCCAGCGCCTGCTGCAGGCTCTCCGCGCGCGACGGCAGGTCGGTGGGGGCGCTGATGCGGCCCAGCCGCATGAATTGCCGGGGCGAATGCAGCAACTGTTCTTCGGAAAAAAACGCCTTCATGGATATCCTCGCTCAGACCGTCACGGTCGCTGCCAGATGCGTGGGGCTCATGCCTGCTTGAGTTCGATCTCGACGAACACGAATTCCGTGTCGCTGGGGTTGATGACGTTGTGTTCCACGCCCACCGGCCGGTAATACGCCACCCCCGTGGTGAGCTGGCTGGTGACCTGGCCGTTGGGCGTGTCCAGCAGCAGCGGGCCGGTGGTCTGCGGGACCACCACGTAGTTCATGCCATGGCGGTGCCAGCCCGTCTCGCCGCCCGGCGGAAAGCGCCATTCGGTGACGGTGACCAGTTCGTTGTCGATCTGCACGGTGGGGATGGCGGCGGGGCGTTGCATAGCGGTTCTCCTGGAATTCAATGGTGAGGCGATGTGCGGTCAGGCGGCCTGCGCCTTGGTCGGGTCCCAATGCTGGCCCGGCACGGCGGCGATCAGCTGGCGGGTGTAGGCGTGCTGCGGGTTGTCGAAGATCTGGGACGGCGATCCGTACTCCACCACCTTGCCGTGATGCATGACCAGCACCGAATTGCAGATCTGCGCCGCCACGCGCAGGTCATGGGTGATGAACACCAGCGCAATCTTCAGCCGCTGCTGCAGGTCGTTCAGCAGTTGCAGCACCTGCGCCTGAACCGACACGTCCAGCGCCGACACCGATTCGTCGGCCACCAGCACCTTGGGCTCCAGCGCCAACGCGCGCGCGATGCCGATGCGCTGGCGCTGGCCGCCCGAAAACTGGTTGGGATAGCGGTCAAAGGCGGACGGGTCCATGCCCACCAGCGACAGCAGTTCGCGCGCCCGGGCTTCGGCTTGCGCGCGCGGGACGCCATTGGCGACCGGGCCGTCGCTGATGATGCGGCCCACCGTGTGCCGGGGATTGAGCGAGGCGAACGGGTCCTGGAAGATCATCTGGATCTCGTGCCGCATCGGCCGAAAGCGCGATTCGGGCAGCGTGGCGATGTCCTGGCCGTTAAAGAGCAGCTGGCCGCCATTGATGCCGACAAGCTTGAGCAGGCATTTGCCGATCGTGGACTTGCCCGAACCGGATTCCCCCACGATGCCCAGCGTCTCGCCGCGCCGCACGGCAAAGCTCACGCCGTCCACCGCGTGCACCTGGCGTTTGTTGCCCAGCCAGCCGTGGCCGATCACGTAGGTCTTTTTCAGATCCTTGACCTCCAGCACGGGCCTGTCGTCGGCAAGCCCGGCGCGCTCCTCGCCGCGCCGGTGCGGCACGGCCGCGATCAGGCGCTGGGTGTAGGGATGTCGCGGGCGGTTGAGCACCTCGCTGGCCGGACCTTGCTCCACCATCACGCCTTTCTCCATGACGGCGACGCGATGGGCAATCTCGGCCACCACGCCGAAGTCGTGCGTGACGAACATCACGCCCATGCCTTTTTCCTTCTGGATGCGCGCGATCAGCGCCAGGATCTGCGCCTGGGTGGTGACGTCCAGGGCGGTCGTGGGCTCGTCGGCGATCAGCAGCGCGGGCTCCAGCGCCAGCGCCATCGCAATCATCACGCGCTGCCGCTGCCCGCCGGACAAGCGGAACGGATACACGTGATACAGCGTGGCCGGATCCGGCAGGCCGACGAACTCCAGCAGTTCGAGCGTGCGCTTCAAGCGTTCTGCGCCAGGGTAGGCGTTATGCACGCGCATCACCTCGCTGATCTGTTCGCCCACCGTCATCAGCGGGTTCAGGGCCGACAGCGGCTCCTGGAAGATCATCGCCATGTCCTTGCCGCGCATGGCCTGCAGGGCGGGTTCGTCCAGTTGCAGCAGGTCCTGGCCGCGGAACAGGATGCGGCCGGCCTGCGGGGTCAGGTAATCGGGCAGCAGCCCCATGATGGCGTTGGCGCTCATCGACTTGCCCGAGCCCGATTCGCCCACGATGCACAGGATTTCACCGGCGCGAATGTCGTACGACACGTCCTCTACCGCGTAGGGACGGTCGCCGCCCTTGGGCAATGCGATGGTCAGATTCTGGATCGACAGGAGCGACGGGGTTGTCAGGTTTTCATTCATGCCGGCCTCCTATTCGCCGCGTTTGCGCAGTTGCGGGTTGAGGGCGTCGTTCAGGCCTTCGCCGATCAGGTTGATGGCCAGCACGGTCAGCAAGATGGCGACCCCGGGCCACACGCTCATCCACCAGGCCTCGCGGATCATGGTGCGCGCCGCGCCGATCATGAAACCCCAGCTCATCAGGTTGCGGTCGCCCAGGCCCAGAAACGACAGCGACGACTCCGTCAGGATCGCGGTCGCCACCATGAACGAGGCCGACACGATGATGGGCGACATGGCATTGGGCAGGATCTGCGTGCCGACGATGCGGGCCGGCGTCTGGCCGATGACGATCGCGGCCTGCACGAATTCGCGCTGCTTGAGCGTCATGAATTCCGAGCGGACCAGCCGCGCGGCCGGCGGCCAGGACACCACCGCGATGGCGCCCATGATCGAATAGACCGACGGGCTCAGGATGGCGACCAGCACCACGGCCATCGCCAGTTGCGGAATGGTCTGGAAAAACTCGGTGAACCGCATCAGCGCGTCGTCCACGCGGCCGCCGCAGTAGCCGGCGATCGAACCGACCACGATGCCAAAGAGCAGCGCGACGGCGGTGGACAGCAGGCCCACCATCAGCGACACGCGCGCGCCCCACACCAGGCCCGCCGTGATGTCGCGGCCCAGCATGTCCGTGCCGAACGGATAGTCCGCATTGGTGAACGGCGGGATCAGCGGGTCGGCCACCATCATCCAGGGCGACTCTTCGTACAGCAGCGGCGCCGCCAGGGCCACGGCCACCACGATCAGCATGATGACCAGGCCGGCCACCGCCCCGTAGTTGCGCAGGTAACGTCGGGCGAATGACTTCATGCGGAGGCTCCTTGCTGCGCACCCGCGCCGATGCGCGGATCGATCAGGCGGTACAGCACGTCGGTCAGCAGGTTGAAGACCACGACCATGATAGAGGTGACCAGGAAGATGCCCAGCAGAAGCTGGTAGTCGCGTTGCAGCAGGGCGTCGAACATCAGGCGTCCGATGCCGGGCCACGCGAAGACGGTCTCGGTCAGCACCGCGCCGCCCGCCATCTGCCCCAGCTGGATGCCGGCAAACGTGATGACCGGCAGCAGCGCGTTGCGCAGCACGTGCGCGCGGATCACGCGGCTGGGGCTTACGCCCTTGGCGCGCGCCGTCTTCACGAAATCCATGCCGATCACTTCCAGCATCGACGCGCGAGTCAGCCGCACGTAGACGGCCATGAAGAAGCAGCCCAGCGTCACGGTCGGCAGGATGAGATGCAGGGCGATATCGCCCGCGCGCGCCCAGCCGGTCAGGTTGGCGCCCACGGTCTCCATGCCGAAGGCCGGCAGCCAGCCCAGTACCACCGAAAACAGCAGGATGCCCATCAGCGACAGCCAGAAGAGCGGCGTGGCGTAGAGCAACAGGGCGCCGGTCATCACCGAGCTGTCGATCCAGCGGCGCTTGTTGCGATAGCGCGCTTTGGCCGCCACCACGCCCAGCAGCACGCCCAGCACGATGGAAAACACGAAGGCGCACGACATCAGGAGGAACGTGGCGGGCAGGCGCTCGACGATCAGGTCCAGCACCGGCACGTGATTGCGGTACGAAAAGCCCAGATCCAGCTGCACCACGCCCTTCAGGTAGAGAAAAAGCTGCGTCAGGACGGGCTTGTCCAGGCCAAAGGCGACACGCAGCTGGTCCACGTAGGCGGCATCGCCCGCGCCGGCCTGGCCGGCCAGCACGGCGGCGGGATCGCCGGGCGCAAGCCGTATCAGGAAGAAATTGATGATCACCACGCCCAGCACCACCACCAGGGCCTTGCCGATGCGGGACAGCAGGAAAGACAGGAATCTCATGCTCGGGTCCTTTCAGGACGGACGTGCCTCGCGGCAACCCTGCCCGCCGCGCAGCCGGGGGCCGCCGCGGACACGGGATCCGCGGCGGCGCCCCGGGGGCGCTTACTTCTTCTCGATGTAGACGTCGTCGAACGACTCGTTCAGGCCGATGGCGGTCTTGACCAGGTTCTTCACGTTGGCGCGATACAGGGTCGGAAACTCCATGTCGACCAGGAAGCCATTGGCGACCTCGTTGACGAGCGTCGTCTGGATCTGGGTGTAGAGCGCCTGGCGCTTGGCCGGATCGACCTCGGAGGCGGCAGCCTCCCACAGCTTGTCGGTCTCGGGGTTGCTGTAGCCCTGCACATTGGCAAAGGGCGACCCCTTGACGATGTTCGACGAGATATACAAGCGCTGCACGCCCAGCGCGGGGTCGCCGTACTGGTACGTGAAGGTGGTGGTCAGGTCGAAGTCCCAGTTGCCGGTGCGGCTTGCCCAGCCGCCCGCGTCGGTGGATTCCACGTTCACCTTGAAGCCCAGCTGTTCCAGCGCCTGCTTCGTGTATTCACCCAGCCGGTCCCAGGTCGAGCCGTACGGGAAGCTCAGTTGGCGGATCGTGTAGTCGCCGGGCTTGATGCCCGACTCCTTGATCAGCGCGCGCGCCTTCTTCATGTCGAACGGCATCGGCGGCATGTTCTTGTCGTAGAACATCTCGGTGGTCACGAAGGGGCTGGTCGACACCTTGCCCAGACCGAAGAAGATGTTGTTGACCACCATGTTGCGGTTCATGGCCGCCATGACCGCCTGGCGCACCTTCAGGTTGTCGAAGGGCGGCTTACGCATGTTGAAGATCAGGTAGGCCTGCGGCGAGAACATTTCCCAGCCCGCGGTCGTGTATTCCACGTTGGGCAGGCCGCGCAGGCGCTTGATGTCGACGTTGTCCACGTCGCCGCCGCGCAGCACGTCCACGCTGCCCCGCTCGAAGGCCACGGCGCGCGACGCCGCGTCCGGAATCACGTTGAACACCAGCTCGTCCAGATACGGCTTGCCGGGCTTCCAGTAATCGGGATTGCGCGCCAGCTTGATGTATTCGCCGCGCTTCCATTCCTTGAAGATGAACGGGCCGGTGCCCACGGGCTTCTGGTTGGCCGGGTTGGTCATGTAGTCCGTGCCGGCGTACAGATGCTTGGGCATCATCGGCGCAAAGCCGGGTTCGAACATCAGCATGAAGGCCGGAAACGGCGTCTTCAGCTTGATGACCACCGTCTTGGCGTCGGGCGCCTGCACGGACTCGACGAACTTGTTCAGGATGACGCGGGCACGCGCGTGGGTCTTGGGCAGCATGTCCGCCAGCGAGAACACCACGTCCTCGGACGTGAACGGCTTGCCGTCATGCCACTTCACGTTGTCCTGCAGGTGGAAGGTGTAAGTCAGTCCATCGGCGGCGGCCTCCCACGACTTGGCCAGTCCGGGCTGCGGCTTGAGGTCGGTGGAGTAGGTCAGCAGGCTCTCGTAGATCTTGCCCGCGACGAATTGCGTCGGCCCCTGCTGATTGATGGCCGTGACGATCACCGGCGGTTCGGGCTGGACGATCATGTTCAGCGTGCCGCCCTTGGTCTGAGCCAAGGCCTGCGTGGCGGGCAGCGCGGCCGCAAGGACCAATGCGCCGATGCTTAGGGAAAACCAGTTTTTCGATTTCACTGCGAGCCTCCGGGCTGGAAAGGGTCGGACAGGCGGCCGCTCGGACGCGGCGATCGCCGTGCCGGATCAAGCAAACCTCATGCCACCTGCGTTTCTCGGGTACTGCGGGTGGAGCTGCTGCAACAATGCTTCGTTCAGGTGCTGGTTAAGGCGCCGCGCACCAATGCGGAGAATTCAGTGGTGCCTGGCCATGTCTGCGGTGGCGGCTTGGGGCGCATTGGCTCGCGCCACCATGGCGTCAAGCAACACGTTGCAGCCGGCTTCCAGATGCTCGGGCCGGGCGTCTTCGATTTCGTTGTGGCTGATGCCGTCCTTGCACGGCACGAAGATCATCGCGGTGGGCGCCACGGCGGCCATGTAGACGGCATCGTGTCCGGCGCCCGTGACGATGTTCATGGCAGGCAGGCCGCGGTCCTCGGCGCCCTTGCGCACCTTGTCGACCAGATCGGGATCGAACGGCGTGGGCGGAAAATACTGCACGTCCTTCACGTCGACGCGAACGCCGTGCGCGACCGCAATGTCGTCGCAGATGCGCCGCCAGTCCCGGTCCATGCGGTCCAGCGTCGCTTCGTCTTCGTGGCGCAGGTCGGTGGTGAAACGGACCTGCCCCGGAATGACGTTGCGCGATCCCGGATACGCGTGGATCTCGCCCACGGTTCCGCGCCCATGAGGCTGATGGGTGTTGGCAATGTTCACCACGGCCTGCAGCAGGAAGCTGGTGGCGAAGAGCGCGTCGCGGCGGATCGGCATGGGTGTGGGGCCGGCATGCATTTCCATGCCGGTCACGGTCACGTCGTACCAGCGCAGGCCCAGCGACCCCGTCACGACGCCGACCGTCTTTTCCTCGTGCTCCAGGATCGGACCCTGTTCGATATGCGCCTCGAAGTAGGCGTCCACCGGGCGCCCGCCGACGGGGTCGGCGCCGGCGTAACCAATGGCCTGGAGTTCGTCGCGCACGCTGATGCCCTGCGCGTCGCGCGCCGATAACGCGGTTTCCAGCGGAAATTTGCCGGCAAAGACGCCCGATCCCATCATCACGGGCACGAAGCGCGAGCCTTCCTCGTTGGTCCAGATGGCCACTTCCAGCGGGGCCTCGGTCGTCACGCCCGCGTCATTGAGCGTGCGGATCACTTCAAGACCGGCCAGCACCCCGTAGCAGCCGTCGAACTTGCCGCCGGTGGGTTGGGTGTCGATATGGCTGCCCGTCATCACGGGCGGCAGGCTGTCATTGCGGCCCGCACGCCGGGCGAAGATGTTGCCCACCTGATCCACCCGCACCGTCATGCCGGCCTCGCGCATCCAGCCGGTCACCAGATCGCGGCCCTGCCCATCGAGCGCGGTGAGCGCCAGGCGGCAGTTGCCGCCCTTGGGCGTCGCGCCGATCTGCGCAAGATCCATCAGGGACTGCCACAGCCGGTTGCCGTTGATGGACAGAGGGGGTGTCGTCATAGGTCGCCTCGGGGGTGGGAAACGTCGCCAAAGTCCTCGCGCAGGCGCGCCAGGATGCCAAGCAGGTGTGCGTGCATGGCGTGCCGCGCACGAATGGGGTCGCGCGCCACGATCGCGGTCAGGATGCGCTGGTGTTCGGCGTGGGCCACGGCCCACACCTTGGCATCGACGAAATAGTCCTGCATCCGCCGGTACACCGAGCTGGATTGGGTCAGGTTCCACAGATGGGCGACGGCAGCGGCCAGCGCGGCGTTGCCGCAGGCGGCGGCGATCGCGCCGTGAAACTCCCGGTCATGCCGGCCTGGCGAATCCGTCAGGGACATGCCGTCGTGGGCGTCGAGGATGGCCGCCAGCTGGGCGGCCGTGGCATGCTGCGCCGCCATACCCGCGCACTCGGGTTCGATGATGAGGCGCGCTTCCAGCAGGTCGAACGGCCCGATGTCGTCGACGCCCTGCGCGGCGCTGGGCGGTGTTCCCGCGGCGGCCGCCAAGCCGGCGCCTTCCTTGTCCGCCACGAACACGCCGGTGCCCACGCGGACCTCGACGTAGCCCTCGATTTCAAGCGCGATCAGCGCTTCGCGGATCGACGCGCGGCTGACCTGCAGTTGTTCGGCCAGGTCCCGCTCCGACGGCAAACGCCGCCCGCGCGGGAAGTCGCCGGCCCGGATCCGTCCGGCAATCTGGTCGGCGATCATGCGATACAGACGGGTGACGGCGACGGCTTGGAAGGTGCTCATCGGGCGGGGGCTTGGCCTGGTGGTCAGGCCACCAATATAGGCACCTCGCCATTGAAACAAAAGGGATAATTGGCGCTTTCAGGGAAAACGATGTGAGGGATTCCACCGCTGTTCGTCTGCTGGTCAGGCCAGTGGACCGGCCCTTGGAGGTCCGCCGCCGGGGCAGGCGGCGGGATGCCGCGTTCGCTACGCTTGGTCGTCCGGTTCGGGCGTCTGCGTGAAGGCGCGAACCAGCCGGGCGATGCCGTCCAGTTCGTCGTGCGCGCCCATCACCCATTCCGGTTTGTCGAACGGGCTGTCCGCCGGCGTGTTGTCCAGATTGGCTTTCAGGTCGCCCAGCAGTTCCAGCGCCATGTCGGTGGCCTGGGGGCTGCTGCGGGTGGATAGGGCGATCGCAATCGCCAGCGCCTGGCGCATGGCCAGCAGACGGCCTTCCAGTTCGGTTTCCATTGGGGGTCCTTGTTTGCTGCGGGAATCGCGGCATTTTACGGGGCAGGGCGCGGGCCGGTAACGGCCCGGCAAAGCTTGCCCAACGGCAGATGCGTTGCGCTCGGTTTGCGCAAGATCAATGTGAAGGGCGCGGGGCAGGCGAATAATCCGGGTTATGCAAGCCGCTCTACGCCCTCAATCTTCGGAATCGCCGGCGCCCGCCACCGCCGAGCCGTTTTTTCCTCCCCAACTGCTGGCCCGGTTGGACAAGAACGGGCCGCGATACACCTCGTATCCCACGGCGGACCGCTACCACGGGGGCTTCGCCGAGCAAGACTACCGGCTTGCCTTGCAACAGCGGCGCGCAACCCGTCCGGCCGAGCCGCTGTCGCTCTACGTACACATTCCGTTCTGCGAATCGGTCTGTTATTACTGCGCCTGTAACAAGGTGGTGACCCGCCACCATGACCGAGCCGCCCGCTACCTGGATGCCCTGTCCCGCGAAATCGCCTTGCACGTGCAAGAACTCGGCCCCGGCGTGCCGGTGTCGCAGCTGCATTTCGGGGGCGGCACGCCCACATTCCTGTCCAACGAGGAACTGGCGCGCCTGATGGGCGATCTTCGCGGCGCCTTCCATTTCCAGCCCGACGCCGAAATCTCCGTCGAAGTCGATCCGCGCACCGCAACGCCGGAGCGCCTGGCGTTCCTGCAGCAGCTGGGCTTTAACCGCCTGAGCTTCGGCGTGCAGGATTTCGACGAACGGGTGCAGGTGGCGGTGCATCGGGTTCAGTCTTTCGATGACGTCGCCGCGCTGATGCACAGCGCCAGGGCATTGGGCTATGCGTCGGTCAACGTCGATCTCATCTATGGCCTGCCGCTGCAAACCGCGGCGTCGTTTGCCCGCACGATCGAACAGGTCATCGCGCTGCGCCCCGACCGCATTGCGCTCTACGCCTACGCGCACCTGCCCGAACGCTTCAAGCCGCAGCGGCGCATCAACGAAGCAGACCTGCCCGATCGCGAGACGCGCGTTGGCCTGCTCAGTTCGGCCATTCAGGGCTTCCTGAACCAGGGCTACACCTACATCGGCATGGACCATTTCGCGCTGAACACCGACGCGCTGGCCATTGCCAAGCAACGCGGTGAACTGCACCGCAATTTCCAGGGATACAGCACGCAGCCGGATCGCGACCTCATCGCGCTGGGCGTGTCGGCCATCGGACGCATTGGCGACACCTACAGCCAGAACGCGAAGATCCTTGACGAATACTACGCGGCCATCGAATCCGGAAAGTTCGCGGTCGAGCGCGGCCTGACGCTTAGCGCCGACGACCTGGTCCGCCGCGAGGTCATCATGGACATCATGTGCCAGGGCCGGGTGGACTTTTCGCGGATCGAAGCCAAGCACGGCCTGCAGTTCGGCGACTACTTCAGCCGCGAGCTCTCGCAGATGGCCAGCCTGGCCGAACTGGGCCTGGTGAACCTGCACCTCGGAGAACTGCGCGTCACCGGCCTGGGTTGGTATTTCGTGCGGGCGGTGGCCATGACCTTCGACAAATACCTGCGCTCGGCCATGCCGACCGCCAGGTACTCCCGCATCATCTGACCTGCGCGCGGCCGCGGCGCCGCGCGCTCATTCGGCAAACTTGTCGCGCAGGTACAGCGCCAGCGACAAATCATCGGACAGTCCCAACTTGCGCATGGCGCGGCGCTTGTGCGTGCTGACTGTCTTCTTGCTGCGCACCAGCCTTTCGGCGATCTGCGTCACCGACATCCCCTGCCTGATGTGGCGCAGGATTTCCACTTCCGAAGTCGTCAACAGCGCGTGCGGCGCCGTCGGCTCCATGCCGCGGATCTTTCCGTCCTCTACCGTCAGAAAGGGCGCCTTGGCCTCGATGACGCCGCGGATCATGTCCGGCAGCAAGACCAGCCCCCATTGCTTTGCCAGATAGCCGGCGGCGCCGGCGCGGTATGCCGCGTACTCGGTCTCTTGCCGGTTGCCGGCCGAAAACGTGATGACCGCCATGCTGGGGTGGTAGCGGCGCACCCGACGCAGATAGTTGACGCCGTCGCAGGGTTCCAGCGGCAGATAGAAATCAATGAGCGCGACGTCGCACGGCTGCTTCGCCAGCTTTTCCAGCAACGCGCGCGCGGAGGTTTCGCGATGAACGACATGAAAGCCAGGCCGGCTTTCGAGGAACGCGCCGATGCCCAACGCCACCACGGGATGGTCGTCCAGGACCGCGACCCGGATGACGGGCGGCGGCCGCGACAGCAGCAGGTGCTTTCGGGTTTCAAAGCCGTCCTCCGGCGCGATAAACGGGCCGTGAAGCGAGCCGCCGGTCATCTGGCTTGCAGTCTCTGAAACGCAATTCATCGTTGCTCCACGATCGGATGGGGGTTCAGGGCGATCCGGGCGGCCACGAGGGGCGGTCGCGTGGCGCGTTTCCTTGAGCAGCCCTGAAATTGGTGGGCAGATTACGTGGTCGGCGCGCGTTTGGGTCGCCAAACGAGGCAAAATCAGACCGATGCACTCGGCGCAATTGATCCGTTGCGGTCCCCCGCGTCGCCCTGCAATCCTCCGTGGCGTTTTCGCCACGGGCAGGGCGCAAACGGTGCTACAATCGGCAACGATCCATGCAGCTATTTCGGCTGCATTTGTCTTGCTGCACCTTGATTTGCGCTGCGCTTCGCGCGCGCCCCCACAGGCTCAAAACATGCTTTTCCCGTACGCACGAACTACGACCCGGAACTTTCGCCCCATGTCGCGTTAGTTTTTTCGTGCGTCGGGTTTCACCGTGTCAGGTCAGCGGTAGGACTCATCAAGACAATCAAATGAACGCGGCTTTGAAGCCGCGTTTTTCGTTTCTGTTTTCGTTTTTCAGTTCCAAGAACCCCAGGAAGCACTCCCGATGGTACAGATCACATTGCCCGATGGTTCGCAGCGCCAATTTCCGGGACCGGTCACGGTCGCCGAAGTGGCGCAATCGATCGGTACGGGCCTGGCGAAGGCTGCCCTGGGCGGCCGCGTGACGTTCGACGGCGCGGAATCCAAGCTCGTCGACACCAGTTTCCGCATCGCGCAAGACGCCCGCCTGGCCATCGTGACGGCCAAGGACGCGGACGGCCTCGATCTGATCCGCCACTCGACGGCTCACCTGCTGGCCTACGCCGTCAAAGAGCTCTTCCCGGACGCCCAGGTCACCATCGGCCCCGTGATCGACAACGGCTTCTACTACGACTTCTCGTACAAGCGCCCCTTCACGCCCGAAGACCTGACTGCCATCGAAAAGAAGATGGCCGAACTGGCCAAAAAGGACGAAGTCGTCACGCGCGAAGAATGGTCGCGCGACGACGCTGTCGAATTCTTCAAGGGCATCGGCGAAAAGTACAAGGCGGAAATCATCGCCTCGATCCCGTCCAACGAGACGCTCAGCCTGTACCGCGAAGGCGATTTCATCGACCTGTGCCGCGGCCCGCACGTGCCGTCCACCGGCAAGCTCAAGGTCTTCAAGCTGATGAAGGTGGCCGGCGCCTACTGGCGCGGCGACAGCAAGAACGAGATGCTCCAGCGCATCTACGGCACCGCCTGGGCGACCAAGGAAGAACAGGAAGCCTACCTGCACATGCTCGAAGAGGCCGAGCGCCGCGACCACCGCAAGATCGGCCGCGAACTCGACCTGTTCCACTTCCAGGACGAAGCCCCGGGCCTGATCTTCTGGCACCCCAAGGGCTGGACCCTGTGGCAGCAGGTCGAGCAGTACATGCGCAGCGTGTACCGCGACAACGGCTACCAGGAAGTCAAGGCGCCGCAGATCCTGGATATTTCGCTCTGGAAGAAGACGGGCCACTGGGACAACTACCGTGAAAACATGTTCACGACCGAGTCCGAAAACCGCGTCTATGGCCTGAAGCCGATGAACTGCCCGGGCCACGTGCAGATCTTCAATGCGGGCCTGCATTCCTACCGCGAACTGCCCCTGCGCTACGGCGAATTCGGCCAATGCCACCGCAACGAGCCCTCCGGCTCGCTGCACGGCATGATGCGCGTGCGCGGCTTTACGCAGGACGACGGTCACATCTTCTGTACCGAAGAGCAACTGCAGGACGAATGCGCCGATTTCACGGCACTGCTGCAAAAGGTCTACCGCGATTTCGGCTTTACCGAAGTCCTGTACAAGGTTGCCACGCGCCCCGAAAAGCGAATCGGCACGGACGAAGTCTGGGATACGGCGGAAGCCGCCCTGATGGAAAGCCTGCGCCGCACGGGCTGCGAATTCGAAATCTCGCCGGGCGAGGGTGCCTTCTACGGCCCGAAGGTCGAATACACCCTCAAGGACGCCATCGGCCGGCACTGGCAGTGCGGCACGATTCAGGTCGACTTCTCCATGCCCGTGCGCCTGGGCGCCGAGTACGTGGACCAGAACGACCAGCGCCGCCCGCCCGTCATGCTGCACCGCGCGATCCTCGGTTCGCTCGAGCGCTTCATCGGGATGTTGATCGAAAACCACGCCGGCGCCATGCCGCCGTGGCTGGCGCCCGTGCAAGCAGTTGTGTGCTGCATTTCCGAACCTTCGGCCGATTATGCGGCGCAAATTACGCAAAGCCTGAAAAAACAAGGCTTTAGAGTCGAGTCCGATTTGCGCGGTGAAAAAATCACTCGTAAAATCCGGGAACACAGCCTGCAAAAGGTGCCGTACATTCTTGTCGTCGGCGACAAGGAAAAGCAAAACGGCACTGTTGCCGTACGCGGGCTGGGCGGCCTGGACCTTGGCGCCATCCCCTTCGACGACTTCGTTTCCCGGTTGTCCGACGACGTGGCCGCCCGCCGCGACGTCCAACCGACTTGATAGCAGCGCTGCTTAACATTTCTAGGAGCTTTCAACATCGCCACTGAAAAAGCCAATCGCATCAACGGTGAAATCCGCGTCCCCGAGGTGCGCCTGATAGGTCTGGACGGAGAACAGCTGGGCATCGTCAAGATTGCCGACGCCTTCCGTCTTTCCGAGCAAAACGACGTGGATCTGGTGGAAATCGCGCCGAACGCCGAGCCCCCGGTCTGCCGTTTGATGGACTACGGCAAGTTCAAGTACCAAGAGCAAAAGCGCCAGGCCGAAGCCCGCTCCAAGCAAAAGGTCATCCAGGTCAAGGAAGTCAAGTTCCGCCCGGCGACCGACGAGGGCGACTATCAGGTCAAGCTGCGCAACCTGCGCCGCTTCCTCGAGGAAGGCGACAAGGCCAAGGTCACGCTGCGCTTCCGCGGCCGCGAAATGGCTCACCAGGAACTTGGCATGCGCGTCCTTGAGCGCGTGCGCGACGATCTCCTTGAGCTTGCCCAGGTCGAAGCCATGCCCAAGCTCGAAGGCCGTCAGATGGTCATGGTGCTGGCGCCGAAAAAGAAGGCTGTGCCTGCAGGCAAGCCTGAATCGGCAGCCTGAGTCCCAGCCGTACCGACAGGCAGGGCCCAGCCGCCCATTCCTGCAACCCGCCGTGTCCGTCTCGTGACCGGCGGGTTCGCTTATTGGCTGGCTCTACGCTACGATGTCACAAAGCATAGCCGCCTTCCCATCAGGGGAGGCGGCGTCCGTTCAGGGTGTCGCGATGCACGTTTTGTTCGTTTTGGATCCCTTGCCGCTGCTCAAGGCGTACAAGGATAGTTCGGTCGCCATGATGCGTGCCCTCGTGGCGCGCGGCCATACGCTCAGCGTGGCCATGCAGGGCGACCTCTACATCGAGGCGGGCGTCGTCAAGGCGCAGACCACCCCGATCGAGCTCGTCGCCGATGCCGACCTGCACGGCCACGACTGGTGGCGCGAATCCGCCCCTCAGGATCTGCCGCTGGCGGATTTTGGCGCGGTCGTGATGCGCAAAGACCCCCCGTTCGACATGGAATACGTGTATTCCACGCATCTGCTCGAATATGCCGAGGCGCAGGGCGCCTGCGTGTTCAACGGCGGCGCGGCCATCCGCAACCACCCCGAAAAACTGGCCATCACCGAGATCAGCGAGTTCACCGCCCCGACGCTGGTGACCCGCAACATGGCTCGCCTCAAGGCGTTTCATGACAAGCACCAGGATGTCATCGTCAAGCCGCTGGACGGCATGGGCGGCACGGGCGTGTTCCGCCTGCAGCCCAAGGACCCCAACCTGAACGCCATCCTGGAGACGCTGACCGACAACGGCGCGCGCACCATCATGGCGCAGCGCTTCATTCCGGACATCGTCAAGGGCGACAAGCGCATCCTGCTGATCGGCGGTGAACCCGTGCCGTATTCGCTCGCGCGCATCCCGTTGGCTGGCGAAACGCGCGGCAATCTGGCCGCCGGCGGCCGCGGTGTCGCCCAGGAGCTCTCCCCCCGGGACCGCCAGATCGCCGAAGCAGTGGCGCCCAAGCTGGCCGCCCGCGGCCTGCTTCTGGTTGGCCTGGACGTCATCGGCGACTTCGTCACCGAAGTCAACGTCACCAGCCCCACCTGTTTCGTCGAAATTGCCGAGCAGACCGGTTTCGATGTGGCCGGCATGTTCGTGCAGGCGCTCGAGAAAGCGGTGGCGGCCAAGGCTGCAGGCGCTGCCGCCGTTGCAGCCTGATTTTCCGGAACCGACATGACCACGGGTATTGTGATCGTCGTGCATGCGCCCCTGGGCGCCGCAATGCGCGAATGCGCGAGCCACGTCATGGGCGATCTGGACGGCATGCTGGCTATTCACGACATCCAGCCGGAAGATCAGCCGGACGACCTGGCGCCGGATGTCCTGAAAGACATCCTCGAACAGGACCACGGCGCGGGCGTGCTGGTGCTGACCGACCTGATCGGCGCCACCCCCGCCAATATTTCCAAGCGCGCGGTCGCCGACGCGCAGGCCCAGGGCATCCAGTGCTGTGTACTCGCGGGTCTCAACACCCCGATGCTGTTGCGCGCGTTGACCTACCGCAACCTGCCATTGGCTGAAACCCGCGAAAAGGCGCTTGCCGGCGGCGTGCAAGGTGTCTTGCGGGTAGACTGAGGGGCAGAAAATTGCCCTATTATGTCGGCTATTATTTCAAGCCGACGATCGGTTCGACGATTGGCTGCGATCAACACTGCGGCATGGTCCGCGGTCACCATCTTTCCTATGCCTAATACTGACATTGTCATCAGCAACAAACTGGGATTGCACGCTCGGGCCGCGGCCAAGCTGACGCAGCTTGCCAGCAAGTTTTCCAGCGAAATCTTCATTTCGCGCGGTGCGCAGCGCGTGAACGCCAAGAGCATCATGGGCGTCATGATGCTGGCGGCCGGTCTGGGCGTCACGGTCAAGCTCGAGGCCTCCGGCAGCGATGCCGAGCAAGCCTTGTCCGAAATCGAAACTCTGTTCGACAGCAAATTCGGTGAGCAGGAATAAAACGTCTTCTGAAGCTGCCGGCCCGGCTCGGGCCGGTTCGCCTGCACCCGCGACCGGCGCGCCCGCTGCTGGCGCGCCCCACGGGGCTGGCTCTGCCAGCCCCGTTGTGTGTCTGTACGGCAAGGGCGTCGCCAAGGGGTACGCCATCGGCCGCGCCGTGGTTATGGGCGCTGCCGCCCTTGAAGTGGCGCACTACCGGATCTCTCCGGAAGACGTGCCCGCCGAGAGCGCACGCCTGACCGAAGCGCTGGCATCGGCGCAGCAGGAACTGCTGCAACTGGCCGACACGCTTCCGGCCGACGCGCCGCGCGAACTGGGCGCGATGCTCAATGTGCACAGCCTGCTCCTGGGCGATCCGCTTCTGGCCGAACAGACGCTTGCCCTGATCGCCGACCGTCACTACAACGCCGAGTGGGCGCTGACGACGCAGGGCCAGATCCTGGGGCAGCAGTTCGACGCCATGGAAGACGAGTACCTGCGCGAGCGCGGGGCGGATGTGCGCCAGGTGATCGAGCGCGTGCTGCACGTCCTGGCCGGCACGTCGGCGATCCTGCCCGACATGTCCCACATGGGCGGCGACGATGCCCTGGTGGTGGTGGCGCACGATATCTCTCCCGCCGACATGCTACGCCTGCGCGGCGGCCGGTTCGCCGCCTTCGTTACTGACCTGGGCGGCCCGACGTCTCACACCGCGATCGTGGCGCGCAGCATGGGCGTGCCCGCCGTGGTCGCCATTGGCAACGTGCGCGAGCTCGTTCGCGACGGCGACATGCTGATCATCGACGGCTCGGTCGGGGCGGTGGTGGTCAACCCGTCCGACCGTATCCTGCAGGAATACCGCCGCCGCCAGGCTGCGTACGCAGACGAGCGCGCCGAGCTCAGCCTCCTGCGCGACGAGCCCTCCGTCACGCTGGACGGCATCGACATCGTGCTGCACGCCAACATCGAGCTGCCGGACGAAGCCGCGCTGGCGCTGGCGTCCGGCGCGCACGGCATCGGGCTCTTTCGCAGCGAATTCCTCTTCATGGGCCGGCCAGACCTGCCCGGCGAAGAAGAGCAGTACGAGGCCTATGCGTCAGTCGTCAAGGTGATGGCCGGCCGTCCGGTCACGATCCGAACGCTGGACATCGGCTCGGACAAGACGCTGGACGGCGAGGCCACCGTGGCCACCAACCCCGCGCTGGGACAGCGCGCCATCCGCTATTGCCTGGCGCGACCCGAGATGTTCGCGACGCAGCTGCGCGCCATCCTCAGGGCGTCCGCCCACGGCCCGGTGCGCCTCTTGATCCCGATGATCGCGCACATGCACGAAGTCGTGGCTGCCAAGGCCGCCATCGAATCTGCGCGCCGCGAACTCGATGCCCGTGGTCAGGCCTACGCGCCACACATGGAAGTGGGGGCGATGGTCGAGGTGCCCGCGATCGCCATCGCGATCGAACCCTTTGCCCAGGCGCTGGATTTCCTGTCCATCGGCACCAACGACCTGATCCAGTACACGCTTGCCATCGACCGGGGCGACCACGACGTGGCGTCGCTGTACGATCCGCTGCATCCGGCGGTGCTGCGCCTGGTCGCCAACACCATCAATGCGGGCGAACGCGCGGGCAAGCCGGTCGCCGTCTGCGGCGAAATGGCGGGCGATTCGCGCATGACGCGCCTGCTGCTTGGCCTGGGCCTGACCGAGTTCTCCATGCACCCGCAGCAGCTCCTGGACGTGAAACGCGAGGTGCGTCGCGCGCATTCCAACGCGCTCCGCATCAAGGTGGCCTCGGCGCTGAACCGCGCCTTGCCCGTCGACCTGGACGCCCTCGGCCCGGCTTGATTCGTCCTTCGCGGCAGTGACTGAACCGGGTGTCAGACACCCGTGGAGTCGACCGCAAGCAGCCGACCCTTTCCGCCGGGTGTCTGACACCCTCCCAAGCAAGCTGACAAAAAAAGAGCCCTTCATGATGAAGGGCTCTTTCATTTTCCATCCCGCCCCGCCGCAGGGCGCGGCGGGAGCGTCGCAGCAGCTTAGCTGTGATAGGCGGATTCGCCGTGGCTGGTGACGTCCAGGCCTTCGCGCTCCTGGTCTTCCGGCACACGCAGACCGCACAGGGCGTTGGCGATCTTGTAGGCAATCCATGCCACCACGCCAGACCACACGACGGTCAGCAGGACGCCTTCGAGCTGCACCCACAGTTGGTGGGCGATCATGCCGGGCTCGGCCAGGCCGGGGCCACCAAAGACCTGCGCGTTGAACACGCCGGTGAGCAGGGCGCCGACAATGCCGCCCACGCCGTGGATGCCGAACACGTCCAGCGCATCGTCAGCACGCAGCAGGCGCTTCAGGCCATTCACGCCCCAGACGCAGACCACGCCGGCAACCACGCCGATGATCAGGGCGCCCACCGGACCGACCAGGCCGGCGGCGGGAGTGATGCCGACCAGGCCGGCGATGGCGCCCGACGCGGCACCCAGCATCGAGGGCTTGCCCTTGATGGCCCATTCCGTGAACAGCCAGGCCAGCACGGCGCCCGCCGTGGCGATCATGGTGTTGAAGAAGGCCAGGGTGGCGTTCTCGTTGGCGGCCAGCGCCGAACCCGCATTGAAGCCGAACCAGCCCACCCACAGCAGGGCGGCGCCGACGAACGTCATCGGCAGGTTGTGCGGCTGCATGGCTTCGCGGCCGTAGCCCACGCGCTTGCCGACCACGTAGGCGCCGACCAGGCCAGCCACGCCGGCGTTGATGTGCACCACGGTGCCGCCGGCGAAGTCCAGCGCGCCTTGGGCATTCAACAGGCCCGGCGCGGTTTCAGAGGCGAACCACACCATGTGCGCAATGGGGATGTAGGCGAACGTGAACCAGATCACCGTGAACACCAGCACGGCCGAAAAGCGGGCGCGCTCGGCAAAGCTGCCGACCACAAGGGCGCAGGTGATGCCGGCGAACGTGGCCTGGAACGAGGCGAACAGCAGCTCGGTCAGGGTGTTCGACATGGCGTACGTGCCGTCTGCCGGGTTGAACATGCCAGAGAAGAAGGCGCGCGAGAGGCCGCCGAAGAAGGCGTTGCCCTCGGTGAACGCGAGGGAGTATCCATAGATGAACCAGAGAACCAGGCCCAGCACGAACGTGCACAACACTTGCAGCAAGACGGACAGCACGTTTTTGCTGCGCACCAGGCCGGCGTAGAACATGGCCAGGCCGGGTACGGCCATCATCAATACAAGCAGGGTAGAGACGAGCAACCAGGAGATATCTGCTTTATCCATTTTCAGGCTCCATTGAGGCTTTATTTATTTACAGCGCAGCTTCGCCGGCTTCGCCAGTTCTGATACGGATGACTTGTTCAAGGGGGGCGGCGAAGATCTTGCCGTCGCCGATCTTGCCGGTGCGGGCGGCTTGTTCGATCGCTTCGATGACCTGATCGACAAGGTGATCGGGCACGGCGGCCTCGACCCGCAGCTTGGGCAGGAAGTCCACGGCGTATTCCGCGCCGCGATAGAGTTCGGTGTGGCCCTTCTGGCGGCCAAAGCCTTTGACTTCGGTAACGGTCAGGCCCTGGACCCCGATCCCGGACAGAGCCACCCGCACTTCGTCGAGCTTGAAGGGCTTGATGATGGCGATGATGAGTTTCATGGCATTTCCTCTCATGGTTGCACGCACCCTGGTTAAAGCAATATCCGTGCCATGTTGGACAGCGCCGGGGATGGCCGGGAAAGGCGCAAATGTTGTGCGGGAAGGCACCATCATGGTGCGCAATGCACCGTGGAGCGGCCTCTTTTTGGTGCGCAACAATGGGTATCCCCGCCATGCAACCAGATGTATGCCGCACGAAGGATTTGTAGCCATTTAATGCGGACGTGTCGGGCACGTCCGCGTGCCTGCCGCCGCATCGGCACGTGCGTTGCGCCGGCTCCGCAGGCCGCTCAGCGTTACCGGCTGCGGCTCCGCGCATGCAGTGCGGGTTTCGGGGGCGGCCGCGTTTGCCCCAAAGCGCCTCAAATTGGGGTGCGAGCCTGATACGAGGGTTTACACCGATCGGCTTGTTGGCAGGGGTGGGGTCGAGAAGAATCGAAACCAGGACGTGTATCGGGCAAACGACCGATGCACAGCGCGGTCTCAGCGACCGGCGGCAAGGCTCGTGGTGTTGGTAGGGGGTTGCCGTCAGGCAGCCCGGTTTTCTCCTGTGCTTTGAAGGGCGGTCACCGCATGCGGCCCGCCCTTTTTTTTTGCGGCGGCGCAAGCGGGGCGGCCTGAACCCGGCAACCAACGCACTACACTTGAGGCATTCGGAACATCGAGAGGCAACTATGAACAATCGCACCCAGTGGATGGAAGACCTTCAGAAGAACATTTCCGACCTGATCGCGCGCAGCCCGGCGGCTGACGTCGAGCGCAATGTGCGCGCCATGATGACGCAGGCGTTTTCCAAGCTGGATCTGGTCACCCGCGAAGAGTTCGACGTGCAGGCGGATCTGCTTGCCCGCACGCGCGCCCGCGTCGATCAACTGGCTGCCCAGGTGCAGCAGATGGAACAGCGCCTGACCGGGCTGGACAAGGGGCCGGCCACCGGGCTGGACAAGTAAGCAAGCCCCGCGCGCCCGCTTTGCGCGGGCCCTGCGCGAGATCGTTTTGTCACGGCCGCTTCCCGCGGCCGTTTGTTTTTTGCGGATACTGGCGGCCCGAACCATCCGGAGACCGTCGTGACGCTTGCTGTACTTGCCAGCCGGGCCCTTTGCGGCATGCATGCCCATGCGGTCCGCGTGGAAACGCACCTGGGGCCCGGGCTGCCGGGTTTCAACGTCGTCGGGTTGGTCGACACCGAAGTCCGGGAAAGCCGCGAGCGGGTCCGCGCGGCCATCATCAACAGCGGTTTCGAATTTCCGGCGGGGCGCATCACCGTCAACCTGTCGCCGGCGGACATGCCCAAGGAGTCCGGCCGCTTCGATCTGCCGATTGCGTTGGGGGTGCTGCTGGCGTCCGGGCAGTTGGCTGGCCCCGCGCAAGACAACGCGCCGGCCGGCGCACCGGATCCCGCGCTGGCCGGGCTGGTGCTTGCAGGCGAACTTTCCCTCACCGGGGCGCTTGTGCCCGTCGCCGCGCCGCTGGTGATCGCCCTGAGCGTCGCTCGGGACGCGCCCGACGCCACGCTTATCCTGCCAGCCGGCAGCGCCGAGCAGGCCGCCTGGGTTCCCGGCTTGCGTGTGCTGTCGGCCCGTTGCCTGGCGGACGTGGCAGCCCACGCAGCGGGCGTCTGCCTGCTTCCCAATGCCGCGCCCGCGCCGTGGCCGCCCGCCGCGCCCGTCCCCTGTCTATCGGATGTGCGGGGCCAGCCGGGCGCGCGGCGGGCGCTTGAAGTCGCGGCGGCGGGCGGCCACAGCCTGTTGATGCTGGGGCCGCCCGGTGCGGGCAAGAGCATGCTGGCCGCACGCCTGCCGGGCCTGCTGCCGCCGCTGGAGCGCAATCAGGCGCTTGAGGCGGCGGCCGTGGCAACGATGGCCGGAATGCCCGACACGCTCACCGGGCAGCCGCCGTTCAGGGCGCCGCACCATTCGGCGTCGGTAGCCGCGCTGGTAGGCGGCGGCGGGCGCCCGCGGCCCGGTGAAATCAGTCTGGCGCATCATGGCGTGCTGTTCCTCGATGAGCTTCCGGAATTCAGCCGCCGCTCGCTCGAGGCGCTGCGAGAGCCGCTGGAGGCGGGCAGGGTGGTCATCTCGCGGGCATTGCACGCCGCGCAGTTTCCGGCCCGTTTTCAGCTCGTGGCCGCCATGAATCCCTGTCCTTGCGGCTGGCGCGGCCATCCGGCGCGCACGTGCGCCTGCACGCCGGATCAGGTGACGCGTTATGCGGGCAAAATATCGGGTCCGCTACTGGACCGGATCGATCTGCATGTCGCCCTGCCGCCGTCCGATCCCGCCTGGATGACGGCGCCGCCCGGCGAATCGTCGCAAGCCGTCCGCGAGCGCGTGGTCCGCTGCCGTGAACGCCAGATGGCCCGCCAGGGCAAGATCAACGCTGGGCTGGCCGGGGCCGAGCTGGACGAATTCTGCGTGATGGATGCCGATGCCCAGACGCTGCTGCAGCAGGCCATGCGCCGCCTGACAGGCTCGGCGCGGGCGATGCACCGGGCGCTGCGCGTGGCCCGCACGATCGCGGATCTGGACGGCCAGGCGGTGCTGGCGGCCAGTCACGTCGCGCAGGCGGTGCAGTACCGGCGTACGGGGGTATGATCCCCGGGCGGCGTCGGCCCTGCGATCCCGTTGTTCCGGGCGTACGCGCTGACTCGACAAAGTCCAGGAAATCACCATATAATCAAAGGCTTTTCCGGATGTGGGTCAGTTTTGTCCGCCTTCGGGAAGCAATCGCGAAACCGCCTGGCCGGATGCTTTACCGAATCGATGCACTTCGTTCGGAACCGGCTTTTCAGATTTCGCGACCCCCCAGAAGTGGCAACAGGTCTACAAGTTTTGGCGTCTTTGGCGCCAAGCACCTGGCGTCATGTAAATCAACAATGCGTGTTTTAGTTTAGGGAATCATCATGCCCAAGATGAAAACCAAGAAAAGCGCCTCCAAGCGCTTTAAGGTGCGCGGCAGCGGCTCCATCAAGCGTGGTCAGGCGTTCAAGCGTCACATCCTGACCAAGAAGACCACCAAGGCCAAGCGTCAACTGCGCGGCTCTGCGGCGGTTCATGACTCCAACGTGGCCTCCGTCAAGGCCATGATGCCTTTCGCTTGATCTAAGGGAGATCTACTATGCCTCGCGTCAAACGCGGCGTAACTGCCCGCGCACGTCACAAGAAAGTCATTGCCGCCGCCAAGGGTTACCGTGGCCGCCGCGGTAATGTGTTCCGTATTGCCAAGCAAGCAGTCATGCGCGCTGGCCAATACGCCTACCGCGACCGCCGCAACAAGAAGCGTACGTTCCGCGCTCTGTGGATCACGCGTATCAACGCGGCCGTCCGTGAGCATGGCGTCAGCTACAGCGTGTTCATCGCTGGCCTGAAGAAGGCTTCGATCGAACTCGACCGTAAGGTCCTGGCCGATCTGGCCGTGCGCGACAAGGCCGGCTTTGCCGCCATCGTGCAGCAAGCCAAGGCTGCCTTGGCTGCCTGATCGCGCGCTTTAACTCATCGCGCATCGCTGCAAACGGGGCTGTAATGGCCCCGTTTGCGTTTTGAAGGCTGGATTTCATGACTCGATTGGTTGACGACCTGGTAGCCCAGGCGCAAGAACGGTTCGCCGCGGCTACGGATGCCGCCGCGCTTGAGAACGCAAAAGCTCGCTTCCTGGGCAAGGAAGGCGCCTTGACGGTGCTGCTCAAAGGCCTGGGCAAGCTCGATCCCGAGCAGAAGCGAGAGGCCGGCGCACGAATCAACCAGGCCAAGCAGAAGATCGAAGAGCTTCTGACCTCGCGCCGTGCCGAACTGGCGCAGGCGGAGCTGGATGCCCGCCTGGCATCCGAAACCATTGACGTCACCCTCCCGGGCCGCGGTCGCGCGCCGGGCGGTATCCATCCGGTGATCCGGACCTGGGAACGCGTGGAAGAAATCTTCCGTTCCATTGGCTTTGACGTGGCCGACGGCCCCGAAGTGGAAAACGACTGGACCAATTTCACCGCATTGAACAACCCGCTGGACCATCCGGCGCGTTCGATGCAGGACACGTTCTACGTCGACATGAACGACGCGGACGGTCTGCCGCTGTTGCTGCGCACGCACACCAGCCCCATGCAGGTGCGTTATGCCCGCATGCACAAGCCGCCCATCAAGGTCATCGCGCCCGGGCGCACCTATCGCGTCGACAGCGACGCCACGCACTCGCCCATGTTCCACCAGGTGGAAGGGCTCTGGATCGCCGAGGACATCTCGTTTGCCGACCTGAAGGGCGTGTATACCGATTTCCTGCGTTGCTTCTTTGAAAGCGACGATCTGGTCGTGCGATTCCGCCCGTCGTTCTTCCCGTTCACGGAACCGTCCGCCGAGATCGACATGATGTTCACCTCGGGTCCCAACCGCGGCCGCTGGCTGGAGATCTCCGGATCCGGCCAGGTGCATCCGCAGGTGGTGCGCAATTTCGGGCTGGATCCCGAGCGCTACATCGGCTTTGCTTTCGGCTCCGGACTCGAGCGCCTGACGATGTTGCGCTACGGCGTCAACGATCTGCGCCAGTTCTACGAAGGCGATTTGCGCTTCCTGCGCCAGTTCAACGAATAACAGACGGCTGATCATGCAATTTCCCGAATCCTGGCTGCGTACGCTGGTCAATCCTCCGATCGCAACCGATGAACTCGCGCACCGGCTCACGATGGCCGGCCTGGAAGTCGAAGAAACCGAACCCGCCGCGCCCGCCTTTTCCGGCGTGGTCGTCGCGCACATCGTCGAAATCGCCCCGCACCCGGACGCCGACAAGCTGCGCGTTTGCCAGGTCGACGACGGCTCGGGCGAACGCCTGCAGATCGTGTGTGGCGCGCCCAACGCGGCCGCCGGCCTGAAGGTGCCGCTCGCCCGCGTGGGCGCGGAATTGCCCGGCGGCATGAAGATCGGCGTGGCCAAGATGCGCGGCGTGCAGTCCTCCGGCATGCTGTGCTCGGCGCGCGAACTGGGGCTGTCGCAAGACCACGCGGGCCTCCTGGAACTGCCCGCGGACATGGTCCCCGGCCAATCCATCCGCGAAGCGCTGGACCTGGACGACACGCTGTTCACGCTTAAGCTGACGCCCAACCGCGCCGACTGCCTGTCGATTTTGGGCGTGGCGCGCGAAGTGGCCGCGCTGACCGGCGCGCCGCTGTCGGTGCCGACGGCCGCTGCCGTGCCCGTCACGCTCGATGAGCGCCTGCCCGTCAAGATCGAAGCGCCCGACCTGTGCGGTCGTTTCAGCGGCCGCGTCATTCGCGGCGTGAACGCGCGCGCAGCCACGCCCGAGTGGATGAAGACGCGCCTTGAGCGCGCCGGCCAGCGCTCGCTGTCCGCGTTGGTCGACATCTCCAACTACGTCATGCTTGAACTCGGCCGCCCGTCGCACGTGTTCGATCTGGACAAGATCGGCGGCGACATCAGCGTGCGCTGGGCGCGTGAAGGCGAAACGCTTGAACTCTTGAACGGCCAGACCGTCACGCTCGATCCGAAGGTCGGCGTCGTCGTCGCGGGCGATCAGGTCGAAAGCCTGGCCGGCATCATGGGCGGCGAAGCCACCTCGGTGACGCTGGACACGCAGAACATCTATCTCGAAGCCGCATTCTGGTGGCCGCAAGCCATTGCCGGCCGTGCTCGCCGCTTCAAGTTCAGCTCCGAGGCCAGCCACCGCTTCGAACGCGGCGTGGACTACGCCAGCATTCCCGAGCACATTGAATTCATCACCCGCCTCATCGTCGACATCTGCGGCGGCCAGGTGGGTCCCATCGACGACCAGATCGTCAATCTGCCGCAGCGTCCGCCGGTGCGCATGCGCCTGGCGCGCTGCCATCGCGTGCTGGGCGTGCCGGTCACGCGTGAGCAGGTTGCAACCATTTTCGGCAGCCTGGGCCTGGACTACGCGGTCGAGGGCGACGACTTCATCGTCAACCCGCCGTCGTACCGTTTCGATCTGGAAATCGAAGAAGACCTGATCGAGGAAGTGGCTCGCATCTACGGTTTTGAAAGCATCCCCGACGTGCCGCCGATGGCGCGCGCCAAGATGTTCTCGCAGCCCGAAGTGCGACGCGGCGCGCATGCGCTTCGCCGTCTTGCGGCCGCGCAGGACTACCAGGAAGTCGTCAACTACAGCTTCGTCGAAGCCGACTGGGAACGCGATTTCGCGGGCAACGACAACCCCGTGCGGCTTGTGAACCCGATCGCCAGCCATCTGTCGGTCATGCGTTCCAGCCTGATCGGCGGCCTGGTCGCCAACATCCGTCACAACGCCAACCGCAAGCAGTCGCGCGTTCGCCTGTTCGAACTGGGACGCGTGTTTTTCCGCGATGCGTCGGCCGAGGACGGTCCGCTGCAAGTGGCGGGCGTGCGCCAGCCCATGAAGCTCGCGGGCGCAGCCTGGGGCCCGGCGGCCGAAGAACAGTGGGGCGTGCCCACGCGCCAGGTGGACTTCTTTGACGTCAAGATGGACGTCGAGTCGTTGTTCGGCGCACGCGGCCGCCGCCTGCGCTTCGAGGCTGCGGCGCATCCGGCGCTGCATCCCGGCCGTGGCGCGCGCGTCATGCTGGACGGCAAGCATGTGGGCTGGATCGGCGAATTGCATCCGCGCTGGGCGCAACAGGCCGACCTGGCGCATGCGCCGGTGGTCTTCGAGCTGGACGTGGACGCGCTGTCGGAAGGCGAATTGCCGCAGGTGCGCGAGCTCTCGCGCCAACCCGTGGTGGTGCGCGACCTGGCGCTGTGGGTCGACGAGGACGTGACCGTCCAATCCATGCTCGATACCGTCGCCAAGGCCGTCAAGGCCGATGCGCAACTGGCCGTTGTGCAGGATGCGCGCGTGTTCGACGTGTGGCGCGACAAGGCGCAGGGCAGCGAACCGGTCGCCGAGAAAAGCCTTGCGTTCCGTTTCTGGCTACAGGACACTGAGGTCACTTTGGACGAAGCCCGCGTGGCCGACTGCCTCGCGCGCATCAAGGAAGCCCTGGTTGCCGCGCACGGCGCGCGCCAACGTGGCTGAACATGGGGACCAGTATGCTTGCCGAGCAACGCACCCTCACCAAGGCCGAGCTGGCCGAGCTGCTTTTCGAGCGGGTCGGCCTGAACAAGCGCGAAGCCAAGGACATCGTCGATACGTTCTTCGAGGAAATCCGCGACGCCCTGGCGCGCGGTGATTCCGTCAAGCTCTCGGGTTTCGGCAACTTCCAGGTGCGCGACAAACCGCCGCGTCCTGGCCGCAACCCGAAGACCGGAGAAACCATCCCCATCGCGGCGCGGCGTGTCGTCACCTTCCACGCCAGCCAGAAACTCAAGAGCGTGGTCGAGCAGGCCGTTCCTACAACGCCCGACGCCGCGGAGTGATACGCTTTGTCGGTAATTGTTATCGGCGCACCACGCATCGCGCGCATAAAATCCGCTTATGACACGTACTGAATCCACCGTTACCTTACCGCCCATTCCCGCCAAGCGTTACTTCACCATCGGCGAAGTCAGCGACCTGTGTGGCGTCAAGCCTCATGTGTTGCGGTACTGGGAACAGGAATTCACTCAGCTCAAGCCCGTGAAGCGCCGCGGCAACCGCCGCTATTATCAGCACCACGAAGTGCTGCTCATCCGCCGCATCCGTTCGCTGCTTTACGAACAAGGCTTCACGATCAGCGGCGCGCGCAATCGCCTGGGCGATGCGCGCGACGTGCCGCACGACCAGGACGCTGCCGTGCGCCTGTCGGGCACCGAGATGCAGTCGCTGCGCGCGGAACTCGGCAACGTGTCGGCGATGCTCGCCGAAGCCTTGGGAACGACGGTCACCAAGCCCGCCGCTGCTGCGACGACGCAGACCGCGCCCACTGCCTGAGCCGTTTCCTTCGCGACGCATCGGTTGCAATCCAGACTTTGATTTCGGTACCCACGACGCGCGGCCGCCTTCATGGCAGCGCGCGTCGCAGCTAGTCGTGCCTTGCGCTTCGCGCGCGCCGCTTCATCACTTTGCACTGATGTGAACGGCGAACGCAAAGCGCAAAATTTTTTCCGGTATTCAGCACTTTTTTTACACCAATGCGTGCAAACATTTTTTAGTTCTGCTATACTCTTTTTCTTTCGGGGCGTAGCGCAGCCTGGTAGCGCACTTGCATGGGGTGCAAGGGGTCGCGAGTTCGAATCCCGCCGTCCCGACCAGTAGTTCCAAGGCCGTTAGTGAGAAATCACTAACGGCCTTTCTCATTGGTCTTGCGATCAAGTCGGCTATCTGCCAATAACCGCGACCTAAGACTTCAACTTAAGACCTCGTCCTATGGTGTCACGATGTTGAACCAGAACTCGAAGTTGTCCAGGGACGCAAACATGTCCGTGATTTTCTGCTGATCGCCGCTGACTTTTACGTCACCCTTGGCCAGCGCGTCCTTGAGCGTCATCTCCTTTAGCATCATCCGGTTGAGCGTTTCCCGGCTGAGCGACATGCTGGCTGTTGGCTCCTTGGCCTGCTTGCCTTCGGTGTGATTGAGCACGCTGTTCACCATCTCGAGCGTGTATTTCTGGTCGGTGTCGGTGAAATCAAGGTTCAGCACCACGTGCTTGCCTGCGGCTTTCTCACGATTTATCCGAACCGCGAAATAATCGAACAGCATGTCCAGCGTCATCGCGCGCACGGTGTCCGGGCTGGCGGTGTCGGGGACAGGCAGTTTCTGCACGCCTTCGCGCAGTTCCTTTGCCCCGGTCAGGTAGAAATTGCGCCATGGGCCGCTCTCGGCCTGGTAGCCCATCTGCTCCAGGGCGTCGGCCTGCAGGTTCTTGGCTTCCTGGTTGTCGGGCTCGGCAAAGACCGCGTAGTTCACAACTTCGGCTACCCAGCGGTAATCGCCCTTCTTGTAATACTCGCGCGCCTTGGAAAGGATGGCTGGAACGCCGCCCATCATGTCAACGTAGCGCTTGGAGGCCTCCTGGATGGGTAATGTGTGCAGGGTGGCGGGGTTGCCGTTGAACCAGCCTAGATACAGGACGTATGTGGCGCGGACGTTGTGGTTCACCGATCCGTAGTAGCCGCGGTTGGAGAACTTCGTGGCGATCGCCTCCGGCAGCTTGACCTGCTCCGCGATCTCTTCCTTGTTGTAGCCCATGTTGGCCAGGCGCAGCGTCTCGTCGTTGATGTAGCGGTACATGTCTCGCTGCAGGCCCAGCTGCTCCTGAACCTCCTTCTTGCCCCACACCGGCCAGTGGTGCATGGCGTACATGACTTCGACGTCGTCGCCCCACAGAGCCAGCGCCTCGTTCAGGTACTTCGACCAAGCCAGCGGGTCGCGGATCTTGGCGCCGCGCAGAGAATAGGTGTTGTGCAGCGTGTGGGTGGAGTCTTCGGCCGTGTTCAGGGCTTTCTTCTCCTTGATGTAATACAGCATCTCGGCAGGCGCTTCGCTACCGGGTGCGTACAGGAATTCATAGGTGAGCCCATCAATCGTGCGCGTCTCGCCCGTCTTCTCGATGATGTCCGTAGGCGGGATCAAGGTCACCGTGCCGGCTGAGGTCGTCGTGCCCAACCCCGCGCCCACTTGTCCCGTCGCGCTGGGCGGCAGGAGGTTGCCGTACATGTAGCTTGCGCGTCGGCTCATGGCGGTGCCGGCCATGACGTTTTCCGCGACGGCATGTTCCAGAAACCCAAGCGGCGCGTAGATCTTGACGGTCCCGGCCTTCATGTCCACTTCATCCACCACCCCTCGTACGCCGCCGTAGTGATCGACGTGGCTGTGCGTGTAGATCACCGCGACCACGGGCTTCTTTGGACGATGCTGGAAATAGAGATCCAACGCAGCTTTCGCGGTTTCGGTGGAGATGAGCGGATCCATGATCGTGAGGCCGTCCTTGCCCTCGACGATGGTCATGTTGGACAGGTCGTAATTGCGAACCTGGTAAATCCCGTCCATCACCTTGAACAGACCCGAAATATTCAGCAGTTGCGACTGCCGCCACAGGCTGGGATTGACGGTGTCGGGCGCAGGCGCACCTTCCTTGATGAAGTCATACTTGGTCGGATCCCAGACCAGGTTGCCTTGTTCGCCCTTGATCATCCCGGAAGGAAGGGGGGCGATGAATCCCTTGTGCGCCAGTTCGAAGGAGGTCTTGTCGGAAAAGGGCAACTCCTGAAGGAGCGCGGCGTTGGCGTCCTTGGTGGCCTGTTCCGCGGGGCTTGGGCGCTGATGCGGCCCACGCCGGGGGGGCGAATGCCAGTATGACTGCCGTGGTGATTGTGCTGATCCTTAAAGGCTGGCTGCGTGCTACTCGGGCGGAACATCTCCGTGCTGCTGAAGACGGGGAAAGGATGTTCATACTGGAAGTGAGCTTCATAACGACTTCTCTCCATGTATCGAGGCAGATTCACGCCGGCGGCGCGCCGGAAGAAACGGACGGCAGGTATCGAGTCGTGCGGGTGTCCTGAAGGAGGGGGAGGCGGCCTTGCCCGGAAAATGGGTGGGCGAGGGAATTTCATGACCGAAATCGCGTGCGGTGCAGCGGTTTACAGCTTTGTGGTGCAGGCGCAACGCGCGCCAGCAGGATGCGGGAGGCGCCTTTGTTTTTCGCGCCAATTGCGTGATATTCGAACGAATCCGACCGTATGGCAAGGTGCCAAATCATGTTGGCCATGGAGAACGAGCATGTTCAACATACGCGCATTTGGGTTGCGATACGCTCCCTGGCCGCTGCGCAGCGGCAGTGTGCCGGGGTGCCTCGTGATAGGGCTCGCGTGTCTGGCGGGTGCCGAGGCCTCGGCCCAATCAACCCTTCGGTTGAGTCACGATGATCTACAGAAGCGTGCCAATGGGGTATTGGCGCTTATGTCTTTTTCCATCGTGCCAGACATTACGACAAGTTCGTTGTCCATTGGCAGCGCCGGTGCTTCCACCACGGGCTCAACCGAGTTTTTCATGACGCAGTTGGGTGGGGGCGACACGATCTCTGATTCCGTCCCTATCTACCTTGAAGGCGTGCTGGCCGGCAGCCGCTACGACCCCACCTTCATTGCGACCCAAGGCGCGGAGCAACGCCGCATCCCAACCAAGTGGAACAGTGTGTCGGCTACCGGCGGGATCGGTTGGGACTTCAAACTGACCGATGAACTGAAGCTGCGCCCCATCTTCAATGTCGCGTTGGGCAACGTCACGAGCGACTTGCGCGCGGCCAGTTGGTACGTGGGACAGCGCACGGGCAGGGATGTCGACTTTCTCGATCGTGGATCATTGAACGCGTACGGGTTGGGCGGGTCATTGATGTTGGACTACGAACATTACCGCCCGGGCTATGAGGTGGACGTGGAATTGCGGTACTCCGACATCCGCTTGAAGAGCTTCGACAGCTCGTCTGCGGTGCAGGGCAGCGCGGTGGCCCAGTCCGCCAATTTGTGGGCGCGCTACCGGGCCCCTACGGGTATCACCATGCTGCAGCGCCCATTGCGATATGTTCTGGAGCTTACCCATTCGGAGTTTCTAGGGGACCAGCGCGGCGCCCTGGGCTTTGACCGGCTGACGGCACTGGGCGCGGGTCTGGAGCTGGACTCTAGCGCCTATGACGTGTTCATCACGCGCACGAGGCTGGTCGGAAGATACGTGTTCGGCACCAATGTGTCGGGCTTCTCGGTCGGGCTGGCGGTGAGCTTTTGATGCGTAAACTCGGCATGTACCCGGCGCAGTGACTTTTGCAGGGGCACGCCTGAAGTCTTGGCACACGCGTTCTTCCCGCTACAGCAAAAGCAACGCACCCGCCGCAACTGCCGTGGGACCCAACGCGCCAAGCAGCAGTCCGCCGATGCTGATGGTCTCGTCTGAAAAGCCGCGCTTTAGCAGCGCCACGCCCGCAGGATTGGGGGCGTTTGCGATGACCGTCAAGCCGCCGCCGGCGACGGCGCCCGCCACCAGCATGTATTTCGATTCGTCGGAGATGCCGTCGATCAGCGAGCCCAGATAGGTCAGTGCGGCGTTGTCGGTGATCGCGGTGAGCGCCAGGGATCCGAAGAATAGTGCGATGGGTTCCAGGCTGGAGACGATGGGCTGCAGCCACCACGCCTGCATGCCTCCCAGGATGACGAGGCCGGCCAGGAAGAAGCCAACGAGCAGCGCCTCTTTGAGAATCAGCGGATTCTGATGCCGCTCATAGGCTTGCGTGAATCCCAGGAACATCAGGAACAGGCCGAGAAACGCGACGGGATGGTGCGCCAGGGCAACGACCGCGGCCAGCACGACCAGGTGAACGATGACCACGGTGATCGGCACGGGAGGGCGCTCGGACCGGGTCATGCTTTCGGCCGGCAGTTGAAGCATATACTTGCGCATCATGAACGTGGCCACGGTGGCGTTCACGACCACGGCAATGGCGGCTTTCCAGCCGAAGGTGGCCAGCATGAATGCCGAGTCCCAATTCCAGGTGGCGGCGACCATCAGAACGGGGGGCGCCGCGTAGGCGGTCAGTGTTCCCCCGATCGAAATGTTGACGAACAGCACGCCAAGCGCGAAGTACTTGGGAACGGCGGGAACCGACGGCCGAAACAATTGCGGGGCAAGCATGAGGGCCGCAATGGTCATGGCGGCCGGCTCTGTGATCAGGGATCCCATCAGCGGAACCGCGGCAAGGCCCAGCCACGCGGTGGCGACGGAGGTATGGAAAGGCAGGTTCTTTGCGATCAGGTTGACGGCGACCATGACCGTTTGGAGGACCGGGCGGGATGCCGCCACGACCATGACCACAAATACGAAGAGCGGTTCGGTGTAGTTGCGAGACTCGGCGTAGGCGAGCGCTTGATCTCCACCGGCGGCTATCGCCATGACGATCAGAAGCACAAAGGCCCAAAAGCCGAAGACGATCTCGACTTCGCCGAGCAGGTGAAACAGGCCGGCGTGGCGGGGATAGCGGTGGGAGAGCCGCTCGAACTGTTTGACCGTGAAGGTGTGGATCAGCGCCAATGCAAAGATGATGGCGGCTGCGATGTCGAGGGCATGGGGGATGCTGGGCTGCATGGACGCGCGGGCTCCTGCGTGGCGGCCCGACCAGCGCGTTGACCTGCCAGCGCGAAGGAATACGCCTGACACCCAGCCGGGTAGTGTATCTCGATCGCGGATTTCGGCCTACCCCATCGCCATGGCCGCTGCGGGACACGATCGCGACGATTGATGTATTTCAAGCGGCGGGACGAGGATTCATATTGTTCCTATCGACATACCTTTTGTATTTCCGGATATTGGCCAGGTTATCAATCGACGGGGGGGATCGAATGGTCCAACGGTCAATCGCAGGCATTGTTCTTGAGGCTGAAGCAGTCGGCGCTCTTGCGAAGGCGCTGGCTGTGCCGCGTCACTTCAGGAGTTAGCGATGCGCTGCAAAGGGCTGGCCGGGCGGTTGTTCAGTCACGACTTCCGGCCGGTGTTTGATACCGCGGCGGTCGATACCGCGGCGGTTGGCACCGCGCCGCCGAAGGCGAAAGCATTGATGGCAGGGCCGTCTCGTGACTCGAACAACGTCGTGGGCGCAACGTCATTGACGGGCGATCGCTTTTACAACGGCCATGTATGCGTGCGCTGCGGGTACAAGATCATCCGGGAACTGTGATGCGCTCGCGCAGCAAGCGCGCTTGCCGGGGACAGCGCGGAGAAATTGAAGCGGCGGAAAGGGCCGCAGCGGCTAGAGGGAGGGAGTGTGCGGAGCCGCCCTCTGCTTGATCGAATGACAATCACGCCGCTGCGGCAATCAGGGTCCAGCAAACCCCGTTCCCGCCAGCGGGCCAGACTTGCTTAGTCCAGCGATTGTTGCAATAACCGGCGGCGGCAAAGCTCGGCAAGGCGGGCTTCGTTTTCCTGATGCCAGCCGGCCTGCCACGAGGCCAATCTGGCGCGCCAACCAGGTAAAGATTCGCCGGTATGGCTGGGCATGTTGGTTTCTTTCATGAGGGGGCAGGCAGATAGCGGCACCCCATATCTGGCGGCTTCCTGGCCGGCTCTGTGAACGGGGTCATCCATTCGCGCCTCCTCGTGGGAAAGGTCCTGAGCCAAAAGATGAGCGCGATCGCCATCCTTGTCCAGAAAAGTTACGCGCAGAAATAGCGGGATGGATCATCGTCCGCACGGCCTTGCCGCGCGGCTACAGATGCACCCACTGCATCCACCACCCCTGGTAATAGCGCCTGCCGTCGATTTCCTCGAAGCCGCAGACCATCATGCCGCGATCGGATCCGAAGGTGAGCAGTTCGGGCTCGAGCAGATCGGGGATAGGGCCTTTCTGCGACGCGCCGAACTTGGCCAGGGTGTCCAGCGTCATGACGCTGATGTAGCGGCGCATGTCCTCGCGCATGATGGAATACATGCGGACCGTCCCGGTCACTGCAGGGGCGGGATCGTTGTCGTGGCGCTTCCGGCCCAGGATGTGGGTTCGGATGACGGTGCATCGCATGATGAAACTAAAAATACTGTATGAATGTACAGTATATGTCGATAAAAAACGGGGCCGATTCACTTATCCCGGTTTCGTATCTGCACCGCGACATTTGCTTGCCATGCCAAATGCAAAGCGCCCCGGAGGCGGGGCGCATGTCAACGAGTCAATTGCAAAGCCGCGCCATCGCGCGCGGCACATAGCGGAAACGGCCGCCAGGGGGCGCTTGGCCGCCGCCCGTGGCCTCCATCCATCCGGCTTCCCAGGCTTCGACCTTGTCGCTCCACTCGGAGATCGATTCGCCGGTATGGCCCGGCATGGCGGCGGCCCGATAGAACGGGCAATCCCACAAGGTCAAACCGTCTCGCGCAGCTTGTGCGCCCAGCTTTTGGATGTCTTCGCGTTGCATTGCAACCTCCTCCAAAAGTAGTTGGTCGGGACGCAAAGTATTCCGCAGCGACCTGTGATTTTCAATAGTGATGGCGCACCAAGCGGGGCGGTGCGGCCGTCATGCCGGCCACGTCTTCCTTGGCGTCGAAAGGCGTCTGTTATGCGTGCAATTTCGCGGCTCTGTGCCTTTTCACGTTCGCGCCGCGGCACGCACAATCTGGGCTTGCCGCCCGTGTCGGGTGGATCTTGAGGATGTTTGGATGCGCTACCGCTACGTGACGGCCGATGTGTTCACCGGCCATGCTTACCTCGGCAATCCGCTGGCTGTCGTGCTGGACGCGCAGGGTCTGGACGCGCGCCAGATGCAGCGGATCGCACGCGAATTCAACTATTCGGAAACCAGCTTCGTGATGCCGCCGCAAGACCGTGCCCATACCGCGCACGTGCGCATCTTCACGCCGGATCGCGAGGTGCCGTTTGCTGGCCATCCGAATGTGGGCACTGCGGTCGTGCTGGCGCGCGAGCAGATCGCGGCCGGGTTGCCGGCGCCGCAGGCGTTCGTGTTCGAGGAAGAAGCTGGCCTGGTGCGCATTGCGTTGACATACGGGGAGCACGGCCTGCAGGGTGCGCAGCTGCGCGCGCCGCAGCCGCTGTCGCGCGGCAGCGAGGCGCCGTTGGACGCGGTGGCCAGGGCGCTGCGTCTGGATTGCGCGGACATCATGGTGTCAACGCACGCGCCGATGGTGGCGTCGGTGGGCTTGCCGTTTTTGGTGGTGCAGGTTGCCAGCCGCGACGCGCTGCGCCGCGCGTCGCCCGATGCGGCGGGATACGCGGCCTTGATGCCGCAACTGGGCGCGAAGTCCATCTATGTCTACACCACCGACACGGCAAGCGAGGCGATGGATGCGCCCACCGATATCCAGGCGCGGATGCTGACGAGCCGCATGACCGAAGACCCCGCCACGGGCAGTGCGACGGCGGTCGTCACGGCGCTGCGCGCCTCGCTTGCGGGCAAGGGCGCCCTGCGGCTGCGCGTGGGGCAGGGCGTTGACATGGGACGTGCAAGCCTGTTGCTGGCGCATGCGGAGCCGCTGGACGACGGCGTGTGGGCCAACGTGGCCGGACAGGTGGTGGTGGTGATGGAAGGCACATTGCCCGCGCCCGCGACCGATTGACAAGGCGGTGCGGGGTTTGCGGGCGGCAGGGCGCCTCGTGTAAGCTGCAGCGCATGAACGCACCGCACATCGCTGCCGCATCGCGCGCAGATTTCCGACGAATCACTCGACGTCCCCGTTGAGTGGCTAGCCGTGTTCGGGCGCCGGTTATGCGGCGCTTATCCCAGAAGGCCACGATACCCCTCGTGGCCTTTTTTGTTTGATTGCGTTTTGCATCCGGGGCGTATCGCAAGGCCTTCGTTCTTTCATCACAAGGAATGAAGCATGTCTCAGCAAGACCTCGCCATTCGGCCGTTTCAGGCATCCGACGAAACCGCGCTGATCGCGTTGTGGCAAGCCTGCGGGCTGACACGGCCGTGGAACGATCCGCGCAAGGACATCGCGCGCAAGTTGACGGTGCAGTCCGATCTCTTTCTGGTGGGTGAATTGGATGGCGCCATTGTCGCGACGGTGATGGGCGGCTACGACGGCCATCGTGGCTGGATCAATTATCTGGCCGTTTCGCCCCTGCATAGGCGGCGCCACTTCGCCTCGGCGCTGATGCGGGCGGTCGAGCGCAAGCTGCTTGAGATGGGGTGCCCGAAGATCAATCTGCTGATCCGTTCCGAGAACGTCGCGGTGAAGCGCTTCTACGACAGCCTGGGCTTTCAGGAGGACGCGGTGATCAGCATGGGCAAGCGCCTGATTCCGGATCTTTGAGGATTCGGCGGGCATCAGGCGCAAGGCGCTTGATGCCCGGTATGCGCGGCGAGCCGGGCGCATGCGTGCGGCGCCCGCGTCGCTTGGTCACGCGATGTCAGGCGTCAGATCGCCTGCGTCAGATACACGGCTTCGCGGCCCACGATGGGCATGCGCGTGGGCATGAAGATCGTGCAAGCATCGCACGGGGAGCGGATTTCTTCCGTGCCATTCATGGCAATCAGTTCGCCCTTGTCGAAGGTCTCAAAGCCAATCACCGGACGCGTGAAGGTGAAGTCCTCGGACTTCACCATGTGGACCTCCAGCAGGCGATAGCGCTGCGGGGTGGGCGGGGCCGGCGTGCCGGCCGGCGTGTCGATGAGGCCCAGATGCGCGAGAAAGCGCAAGGTGACGTCGGTGGCGAGTTCGGCCGCGGAACGCGAAAAATGCTGGCCGCATTCGACAACGAGCGCACCGCCACTGTCGGACAGCGGGTCGCCATGATGGCCGTAGCCCATGACCCCGGTGCCCGGAAACTTGTCTTGCGGCATGACCAGGTGCACCTGCGGCGAGCCGACTGCAGCGGCCAGCGCGGTGTTGCGGTCCATCTCGTTGTAGACCCAGAAGGGTTGCACCGGGGCGCGCGTGGAATGGATGTCCAGCACGAAGTCGGCGGCGTCCAGGACAGGGCGCATCTCGCGGGCGCGGCGCAGTTCCGGGCTGTCTTCCGCACCGTCCAGCATGGCGGCCGACCAGATGCGGTTCAGGTTGTGCACGAGCTGGCGGTTGTCGTAAGGTCTGTCGATGTCGAAAGCCTCGTAGGCCTCGACGTGCGCAAAGCTGACCGTCAAGGTGCCGATCTTCGGGCGCACACCGGTATCCAGCAGGTGGGTGGCTGCCACCATGCCACAGATCTCGTTGCCGTGCGTGATGGCGTTGATGAGCACGTGCGGCCCGGGCTTGCCGGAGTCGAAGCGATGAACGTAGGGGATGCCGGTGTTGCCCTCGCGATAGGCGGACAGGTCTCGCGGCAAGACTTCCAGCGGAGCGGTATCAGGTTCGAAGACGGGTTTGTTCATGGGGTCGATGGCAGGTTTGAATGTGAGCCGGTAGGGGCAATCAATTACGCGCAGCGCAGTGGCCTGACATTATGCGCCGGTTCGCCAATTCGGCGATGAGGGCAAAAATGCGGGTTTTTAGCGCTGATTTTTTCAACTTCAAGATGCCTTCGCACTAGGCGAATTAGTACTGTTTTACCCCTTAAAAACTCTGCTTTCCAAGCCTTTTTGTTTGGTGCATATTGCGGCCCGTTAGTCGGAATTCAGAGGTGCAGCATGAGCGGGTGGCCAGAGCGTCATATCAACGGTTTTCAAGTGCAGTGTGAAGTGGTGGACTTGGAAACTGGGGTTTTGGCCATCGAAATCATGGTCCGCCGGCAGGGCAACGAGGCCGCCGCGCAGCGGTGGTCGCTGCCCCGTTTCGTCACCTTCAACGATCCTGCCGCCGCGCGGCGTCATGCCGAGCTGGTGCTCTCGGGCATCCGGACCGTTGACGAGTTCACTGGCGAACCCCGATACGGAATTCTCTAGTGCTCGCTAGTGTTTTGTTTCGTTTATCACATTCATGTGTCTTGTCGGACGTGGAATGCCCGGTACAGTTGTTCATGCATGACAACAAAAGGAGAGTTCCATGTTTGACGCTTATCCCGTTCTGCGCCGCACCGGCATGGCGATTGCAATCGGCGCCGCCGGCGTTCTGTTTGCAGGCTGTACCACGACCACGCCTTCCAAGTCTCCGGCCGCTTCGACGGCAGAGCAGCGGCAATCGATGAACAGCGCGGCCAATGCCACGCTCGCCAAGCTGTATGAAGCCGCTCCCCAGTCCAAGGACCTGGTTGCGCGCGCCAAGGGCGTGCTGGTGTTCCCCGACGTGTTGAGCGGCAGCTTCATTGTCGGCGCCGAGCATGGCAAGGGCGTGCTGCGCGTGAACGGCGCGAATGCCGGCTACTACAGCACGACGGCGGGCTCGATCGGCTTCCAGGCCGGCGCGCAATCGAAGGCGATGATCCTGCTCTTCATGACGGATGACGCCTTGAACAAGTTCCGCAACAGCAGCGGCTGGACCGTTGGCGCGGACGCCACGGTGGCGGTGGTCAATATCGGCGCCAATGGCCGCATCGACACCAACACGGCCCAGCAGCCGGTCGTGGGCTTCGTCATGAACAATGGCGGTCTGATGGCTGGCGTGTCGCTCGCGGGCACCAAGATCTCGAAGCTGGATCGCTGATCGCGCAAGCGCCCAGTCAAAACGCCGCGGCATCAAGCCGCGGCGTTTTGTTTTGCTGCGGAGCAAGGCGGACCTGCTCCGCGGCCTTTGCCGGCCGGTCAGCCGATCACGTCATCGCTGTTTTTGAGGACGGCGGTTTCGCGATCGATTTCGGCTTGCTCGATGGCGGGGTCCAGACCGCGCCAGCGAAGGATGTGGCCGCGCTCTTCTTCGGGCTCCCAGCCCAGCATGCCGTAGCGCGTGATTTCAGTTTCGCCGGAGGCGAACTCCACTTCGAAGTAACCCTGACGATCGGGTAGCGTGTTGCCGGGGAACCAGTCGGTTTCGGGCATGGTGTGCTCCTTGCTAAGCGATGGGAGGGATGCTGGCGCCGGAATGAACGAAACGGCGCCATGCAATTTGATTGTGGGCTTGCCGCCGCTATCCCGCAAGCGCTCGATGGATACCAGATGCGGCGTCAGGCCAGCGGCACGGCGGTGGTGTAGAGCACCTGCTTCAACGCAAAGCTGGACCGGATGCTTGCCACCCCGGGAATGCGCGTGATGTGTTCGACGATCAGTCGTTCCAGCGCATCGACGTCGGGCACGAGCGCGCGGATCAGGTAGTCGGCGTCGCCCGACATCAGGTAGCACTCCATGATTTCGGGCAGCACCGCGATCTCGCGTTCGAACACATCCAGCGCGGCCTTGCGTTGCTTGTCGAGCGAGATCTGAATGAAGACGTTCACCTTCAGGCCAAGCTTGCGCGCGTTCAAGAGCGTGACGCGGCGGTCGATGAGTCCTTCGGTTTCCAGGCGCCGCACTCTCGCCAGGCAAGGCGAGGCGGACAGATTCACGCGGGCGGCAAGTTCGACATTGGTGAGCCTGGCGTCGCGTTGCAGTTCGTTCAGGATGCGGATGTCGGTGGCATCCAGGTTGATTTCCGGCATAAGTCACCTCAAGACGGCGGTTTTACGGTGCAGGTGTGCCGAGTATGCCGGTAAACGACGCATAAAGCGGTCAAAAATGCTGGGGTTTACCCTGTAGACTGTTCCGTTCTTCGGCCATTTGGTCGGAATGCAGAATATTCAGCGGCAGAGCAGGGTAGTGATGAGTCAGCAAGGCAGTCTTCGCAGGTTTCTCCCGCTTGCGGGTGCGGTCGCCATCTGGGGAGGAAACTGGCCCGTGATGAAACTGGGGTTGGCCCACATGAGCCCGTTGTGGCTGGCTGCCAGCCGGTTCGGATCCGCCGCGCTCATCAGCGTGCTGGTGCTGGCCCTGCTGGGTCGCCTGCGTTTGCCGACACGCCAGGAATGGCCGCTGGTCGCGGGTGTGGCCTTGCTGCAGATGGGCGCCTTCACCGCCCTCGCGCTGTGGGCGTTGCAGTATGTGGCGCCTGGACGCGCGTCTGTCATTGCCTATGCGACGTCCATCTGGGTGATCCCGCTGTCGTCGCTGATCCTGAAAGAGCGCCTGTCGATGGGCCAATGGCTGGCGACGGCGCTGAGCTACGCGGGCATCGGCGTCATCGTGGCGCCCGCGTTCAGCCCGTGGCAGGCGCACACCGTCATCGGTCTGGTGATGCTGCTTGGCGCATCGTTCGCATGGGCCTGCAACATCATCCAGCTGCGCGCCAATCGCCACGTTCGCCTGGGCGCCGACATGATTCCCTGGCAGACCGCATTGGCCACGATACCGCTGGCCGCGTTGGCCTGGATGCGTGACGGCGCGCCGACCTTTCTGGTCGATGCGCAAGCCTGGCCGCTGATCCTCTACACCGGACCGCTTGCCACTGCGCTGACGTTCATTGTCGTGCTGAGCATGACGCAGAAGCTGCCGCCGGCCGCGACGTCCATTGCGATGCTGTGCGTGCCGGTGATCGGGCTGATCGTGTCGTCCGTCGTGTTCCACGAACGCATCTCGCCGGACCTGGCGCTTGGGCTTGCGCTGATCGCGGCCAGCGTGGCGGCCTCGGCGCTGGCCGCGCGCCTGCGGCCGTTGGCGCTGCGACCTTCATAGAAGGCTCTAGAATGGCGTGCGCCGGAAATGGTGCCGGCACGTCATGCGGAACGCGCAGCGGATATGGACTCGTTATATGTAGTGGTCGTGGTGGGCGCCATGGCCGCGGGCTTCGTGCAAGGCTTGTCCGGGTTTGGTTTCGGCATGGTTGCCATGTCGTTCTGGGCCTGGACCGTGGACCCGCGGCTGGCTGCGGCGATGGCGGTGTTTGGCGCGTTGACCGGACAGTTGCTGGCGGCTTTTACCGTGCGCCGGGGCTTTGCCGCCGCGCATCTGCTGCCATTCATCGCCGGCGGATTGCTGGGCATTCCGCTAGGCGTGAAAGTGCTGCCGCATCTGGATCCGACGGTGTTCAAGGCCTTCATCGGCGGGCTGCTCGCGATCTGGTGCCCGATCATGCTGTTTGCGGCGCGCATCCCGCGCATCACGGTAGGCGGCAAGGTTGCCGATGGCGTCGCGGGCGCGATTGGCGGGGTCATGGGCGGGCTGGGCGGGTTCACCGGGGTGATTCCGACGTTGTGGTGCACCTTGCGCGGCTTTGACCGCGACGTGCAGCGCGCGGTGATCCAGAACTTCAACTTGTCGATGCTGATGGTGACGATGGCCAGTTATGTGCTGACCGGCGTGGTCACACGCGACATGCTGCCCCTCTTTGCGCTGATCGTGCCGGCAATGCTGGTGCCGACACTCTTGGGCACGCGCGTGTATGTCGGCATCAGCGACGTGGCGTTCCGCCGCGTCGTACTGGGCCTTTTGACGGTTTCGGGCGTTGCGTTGCTGGCGTCGTCGGTGCCGCGTCTGCTTGGCTGACCATTGGCTGACACGTGCCGGACGGGCTTGACGGCCATGCTATCGTAGACAAATTCACGAGAGAACCACGCATGGCATTGCATCGTTTCGAAAAGGGCGAACTGGGACATTGGCTGCGCGTCGTGGCCGACAACAACGAGCCCGGCGCAGTCCAGACCGACGTGCCCGCAAACGTCGCGCAAGCGCTTGAGACATTGCGCTGCATTCAGGCCGGCGCAGACGGCCGCTGGGTCATCACCGACAAGGGCAGGCTCTCGCTACGCATGGAAGAGCCGGGCGCCATCCATTTGCGTTAGGCCATTTGCGGTCGTCGCACATTTGCGGCAACCGCCGGCTTACGCACCATGTCAGCGTTCGCGTGCCCAAGGCGGCAACGAAATTACCGCATGGTTGCGAATCTTTTCGCAGTATTTCGTGCGCCTCGCCGCCGCCGCTGTGCCGTCCGGCATATCCTGAGACGGAATGTGCGAATTGACATCTTTCCGTCGTATCCGGCCCAGCGTCTCGCCAGTAAGATGAACTTTGCGTGACGTCTGAAGGTCTATTGTCTTGCGCGGGAAATTTTGTCCTGTTGCACGTCACGCGTGGTTCGCGCGTTTAGGTAACCGACTGGGAGGTAGCACATGCAGCATCGTGACCAGGAAGTACTGATCGACGTTTCCACAGCGGCCATGGACACCGGCGGATATGGCGTATTGCTGACGGTTACGGCTGAGGGCGGCACCGAAGTGGATGCCGCGTTTTCCCACTTGGGCAACTGCGCTTCGTTGGACGAAGCTCGTGATCGCGCGGAAATCTTCGCGCAAAACTGGGTAGAGGAAAATATCTTCCGATAGGGCTTGCACCCTGGACGGAGCTGATCGGCACGACCGGTCTGTGTGTGCATGAGCACGTGGCGGATTCCTGCGAGATGGCGACGACGATTTCGGTTATCGTTGCTGCTCCAAAACCTGGGGCCCTCGTCGGGTTTGCGCCGTTCCAAGATGACTGCCGCACAGACCAATTCCTTTCTTGCGGATGATATCCGCGCGCTGCGGGCGCATTTTGATTCTGTCGTGTTGCCCATGTGGTTGGACCGCGGCTTCAACGACGCGCTCGGACTGCCTTACGAATCCTTGGACGCCGCCAGCGGTGAACCGCTGCCCGTGACGCGTTATCGCGCCATGGCGTGCGCGCGCCAGCTTTATGTTTTTGCGCAGGCGCCTGGCGAGGCGGCCGCGCAGCACGCTGATCGCCTCTTCGAATCTCTGCGTCGTGTTTTTCAGGACGAGCATGGGGGTTGGCGCTATAGCGTCGACGCGCAGGCTCGGCCGCTGGATGACACCCAGGACCTGTACACGCACGCGTTCATCGTGTTGGCCGCGTCGGCGTATTTCCAGCGCAGCCGCAATGCGCAGGCGCGCAAGCTGATGCTGGCCACGGCGCGCACGATCGAGGCGCGTTTCAAGACCACGGATTCGCTGTACCACGCGGCGCTGAGCGCGGACTTTTCCCAACCTTTGAAGCCGCCGGCGCAAAACCCCATGATGCACCTGACCGAAGCCTATCTGGCGGCGGCGCAGGTTGCCGAACCGGCGGGGTTTGCACAGCATCTGCGCGAGCTTGCGCAAGGCGTCAGCCAGTTTTTCGTCCACGCGCCCACGCAATGCGTGTCCGAGGCGTTGCAGGGCAGCGTGGGCAACCGGCTGGAGCCGGGTCATCAATTTGAATGGCTGTCCCTCGTGCACGAATCGGCGCAGGTGTTCGAAGGCCTGGATCTCGCTGAAACATTGCCGCGCGCCGTGCAATGGTCACGCGCCCATGGCGTGGATGCCGCGGGGGTGATCGCGTCGCTGGATGAATCGGGGGCCGTGGCGGACGATACGCGCCGGATCTGGGCGCAGACGGAATACCTGAGGGTCTTGGCCGTGATGGGCGATCTGCCGGCCCTGCAAACGGCCCTGGCAAGCTTTCGCGAGCGGTTTCTGCATCCGGGCGGCTGGCACGAATGCCTGGATGCGAAGGGCAACGTGACGCGGGCCGACATGCCGTCGACCTCGCCTTATCACTTGGCGACCTGCCTGACCGCGTTACAAAACGTTGTATCCTAATCACGTTAACAATTTTTATTCCCAAGTTCAGGGCGAATTAATAGAAAGACATTGGTGAAATCCCTTACAATTTGCTAACACTGTTTGTGGGGAAGCATCAATGAGCGTTATGTGCTTGGCTTGCCAACGCATTAATCCAGGCCTTGCCGGTGTTGCGCCGCATTCGCACCTGGGACATCAAGGATTTACCAACCCAACGCAGAAGGGCCGGGAGGAAAGCCGCGAAGACCACTTCCGCTGCCTGAATTGCGGCGCGAAATGGCTGCGCGAGACCGACAAGTGGGGCGTGGACCTGGGCTTCAAGCTCGCGCCCTGACCGGATCCGCCGGCAGCTCGTACGACACGGGCCCCTTTATGGGGCCCGTTGCTTTTGGTTGCATGCGCGGGCATTCCCCGCACCATGGCGCTTGAGTCTCAGGCGGGAGCGCCGGTCGCCATGACGTCAGGATCCAGGCTGGCGGTTTCCAGCAGCCATTGGCGGAAACACGCCAGGGCGTAGTGGTCGCGCCGCTGCGCGGGCGCGCAGAGGTGGTAGCCGCGGTCGATACGGATGGCCAGTTCCGGGAAGGGGGCGGCGACGCGGCCGGCCTGCAGTTCGTCTCGGACCAGGCAGCGTTGCAACACAGCGATGCCCATGTCGGCCATGACCGCACGGATCAGGATCGATACCTGATCGAACCCGTTCGACAACGTGACGCTGGCGCGAGGCACGCCGGCCGCGGCGAACCATTGGCCCCAGTTTTCCCGGCCGTTGGTGTGATACAGCAGGGGCTCGCCCAACAAGCCCTGCGGCGTGCTCCACAGGTCCTTGGCCTGGCGTGCCGCCAGCCGCCCCGGGTGGCAGATCACGACCATTTCGCGGCCGATGACGTAGTCCGCGTGCCAGCCCGGCCACTGGGCCGGCGTGCCCGACAGAATGCTCGCATCCGGCGTGGCGCCCGAGAAGTCTTCGTTGCGGCGGTAGGCCGAGAAGCCGAGCTGTATGTCCGGGTGGCGCTGGTGGAAGTCCGGCAGACGCGGCACGAGCCACGCGCTGGCCAGCGTGGGCACCGAGGATAGGGTCAGGCGCAGCCGGCGGTCGTCAGCGCGCAATTCCGTGCTGAGCGCTTCGATCGCATGCAAAGGCGCCTGTGCGCCGTCGTACAGCTTGCGGCCGGTCTCGGTCAGCGTGAGGCCGTGGGCATTGCGGTGCATGAGCGGCTGGCCGAAGTGCGCCTCCAGGCGCGAGATGGCGCGGCTGATGGCGCCCTGGGTCACGCACAGCACCTCTGCTGCCTGGGTGAAGCTGCCCAGCCGGGCCGCGGTCACGAAGGCATGCAGCTCGGACATCGAGGGCGAATGCAGGCGCATCTAGCATGACCTTTGGTAATGAAGGAGTGCAATATAGTCGTTTGAAAGGGGATCGTAAAGTTTGGACACTGGCGGCCTTCAGCACTACAACCCAGGAGTCGCCTCATGTCCCGCCGTCTTTTTGGCCGGTCCGCGCGCTTTGCGCTCGCCGGCATGTTTGCCATGTTGTCCTTTGCCGGCATGTCGCATGCCGCCGACTATCCCGCGCGTCCGATCAAGCTGGTGGTGCCGTTTGCCGCGGGCGGGTCGACCGACATCGTGGCGCGGCTTGTGGCCGAGTACGCGGGCCGCGACCTGAAGCAGACCATCGTCGTCGAGAACAAGGCGGGCGCCGGCGGATCGCTGGGCATGGAACAGGTGGCCCGGTCCACGCCGGACGGCTACACGATCGGCATGGCGACCATGAGCACGCACGGGTCGAATCCGGCGGTGTTCCGCAAGATGAACTACGACCCGGTCAAGGATTTCGTGCCGGTGGCCAACGTGCTGGCCGTGCCCAGCATCTTTGCGATCAACCCCAATGTCCCGGCCAAGAACATGGCCGAATTCGTCGCGCTGGCCAAGGGCGCGCCCGAGCGCTACAGCTTCGCGTCGCCGGGCGTGGGTTCGCTGGGGCACGTGAACATCGAGAATTTCATGATGCTGTCCGGCATCAAGCTGCTGCACGTGCCGTACCGTGGCGCGGGGCCGGCGTTGAACGATGTGATGGGCGGGCAGGTGGATGCGATCACGGACAACCTGTCGTCGACGCTGCCGCAGGTGCTGGGCGGCAAGCTGCGTCCGCTGGCGGTGCTGGGCGCCGAGCGCTCGCCGCTGCTGCCCGACGTGCCCACCTACATCGAGCTGGGCTATCCCGACATGGGCACCGGCGGCTGGTTCGGGCTGGTCGCGCCGGCGGGCACGCCGCAGGCCGTGGTGGAGCGCCTGAACAAGGCCGTCCGCGCAGCGATGGAAGATCCGGAATTCCGCAAGAAGGCCGAAGACGTGGGTGGTACGCTGATGCCCACGACGCCGCAAGAATTCCAGGTGCAGATCGACCAGGCCCTGGCCCGCTACGCAAAAGTGGCCAAGACCGCCAACATCCAGGCTGATTGAACGATGACGACCGCCGACTTCCCCGCTGTTTCCGTGCATGAACCCACCGGGCCCGCGTTGCCGCTGGTCTGTGATTCGCCGCATAGCGGCGAGCGCTATCCCGATGACTTCGGGGCCTCGGCCACGCTGGCGCAATTGCGCCAGGGCGAGGACACGCACGTGGACGCGTTGTGGTCGGCGGCGCCCGCGCTGGGCGCCACGCTGGTCGCGGCCAATTTTCCGCGCGTCTACATCGACCCGAACCGCACCTTGCAGGATCTGGATCCGGAGCTGCTGGCCGAGCCCTGGCCCGAGCCGCTGGACCCCGGCGAAAAGACGCGCCTGGGCAAGGGCCTGATCTGGCGCCGGATGGACAAGGCCACGCCGATCTACGACCGCAAGCTGACGCTGGCGCAGGTGCGGCATCGCATCCAGGCGTACTACGAGCCTTATCACGCGGCCTTGGCCACGGCGATCCGGCACGTCCACGAGCGCTTCGGCGCGGTATGGCACCTGAATCTGCATTCGATGCCGAACGACGCCTACGAGCGGCTGGGACGCCAGAGCGAACATCCGCTTGCCGACTTTGTGCTGGGCGACCGGGACGGCACGACGTGCGAGCCGGAGTTCATTGCGCTCATCGAGACGGCGCTGCGCGACAAGGGCTACACGGTGGCGCGCAACGACCCGTACAAGGGCGTGCAGCTCATCGCGCAGATAGGCCAGCCCGCGCTGAACCGGCACAGCCTGCAGGTTGAGATCCGCCGTCCGCTCTACATGGACGAAGCCACGCGCGAACGCAACGCGGGTTTTGACGCGTTGCGCGAGGATCTGTCGCATGTGCTGGAACAGGTGGCGGCCTATGTGCGCGTGCGCGCGCAAGTGGTCACGTCGACAAAATAGAGTCGTTTGAATAACCGGCGCGCAGGGCGGAATGCCGCGCTGGTCCCGGCTTAAGTTTTCTTGGGGCAAGCCGTTGTGAACGTGTCGGCGCGCCCGCTCGATCGCGCCCAAGGAAACCGCAATGTCCGAGAAGATCATCGATGGATTTTCAGTGGTCGCCTATGCGACCCAGCCCGAGGGGCGCATCCCCGCGCGCGCGTTTCTGGAGACGCGGCGCCTGCCCGTGAAGGCCGCCGAAGCGCCTGCGCCTGCCGATGACGCCGGGCCTGGCGCCGAAGCGGCTGCGCCCGAGCCGGAGAGCCAGGCCTTCGAGATATTCCTTTCGCGGCGCTTTCGCAGCACGATCGAGGCCATGTCGGCGGCGCGCAATGCGCTGGACCGGGTGAAGTCCGTGGATGCGGACGGCGTGCCGGACCCGTTGCCCGAGTAGGGCGCCGTCAGGCGGGTCAGGTCAGGGTGCTGCGCATGAGGATGTCGATCAGCGCGCGGGTGGGTTTGCCCGGCGCCGGGGCCGAGATCACGATGAACTCCACCGGCGGCAACGCGGGCAGGTTGGCCGCGCCCGCGGGCGCCGACAGGCCGGCGGTGGACAGGTGCGAGGGTTGGACGGTGATGCCCAATCCTGCGCGCGCGGCCGCCTGGCAGCCTGCGTAGCTGGTGCTGGTGCAGACGATTTGCCAGCTTCGTCCGGCGCGCGCCAGCGCGTCCAGCGTCAGCGTGCGTGTGACGCTGGGTTCGCGCAGCAGGATCAGCGGAAGCGGTTCGTCGGACACGATCCGCAAGCCTTCCTTGGCGCGCCACAGCAGCGCCTCTTTGTGCAGCGTCTGGCCGCGGCGGTCGCCACGCCGGCGCTTGCCGATCATCACATCCAGGCGGTTGTCGTCCAGCAGCTTGTAGAGCTCGCTGGTGACGCCGATGGTCAGGTCCAGCTCCACTTCGGGATGCGCAAGCCGGAACGCCGCCAGGACGTCGGGTAGGGGACCCATCGCCAGATCGTCCGAGGTGCCCAGCCGGATCCGGCCGCGCAGCCGTGGCGCATCGAACAGGCGTTCGGCTTTTTCGTGGGCGGCCAGGATGATTTCGGCATGCACGAGCAGGCTGCGGCCATCGCTGGTCAGGGCGAGCGAATGCGTGTCGCGCTGGAACAGCCGCCGATTCACGGCCGATTCGAGCTGCCGGATGTGTTCGCTGACGGTGGGCTGGGTCAGGCCCAGCCGGCGCGCGGCCTCGGTGAAGCTTGGCGCGCCGGCGGCGGCCGCGAAGGTCTTGAGCCACAGGGGATTGAGCATGGGCGCGGTCTGGTCATAGGAAATGCCGATGACAGTTAAAGTACCCAGTGGCCTTCACGATGGCAAGGGGCGCGCCTATAGTGGGCGCATTTTCTTCGACACGTCTCTGCCATGCGCCGCTTTCTGCCCGACCAATTCACGCTCATCCTGATCGCCACCGTGGCGTTCGCCAGCTTTTTCCCGGCGGTGGGCAAGGGCGCGACGTTCATGATGGTGGCCAGCAATGTGGCGATTTCGCTGCTGTTCTTCCTGCACGGAGCGCGGCTGTCCACGGACGCCATCGTGTCCGGCGTGAAGGACGTGCGCCTGCACGGGCTGATCCTGGCCTGCACCTTCCTGCTGTTTCCCGCCTTGGGGCTGGGCCTGCGCGCCCTGTTTCCCGGGCTGCTGACGCCGTCGCTGTGGCTGGGCGTGCTGTTCGTCTGCACGCTGTCTTCCACCGTGCAGTCCTCGATTGCGTTCACGTCGATGGCGCGGGGCAACGTGCCGGGTGCGATCTGCGCGGCGACGGCCTCCAACCTGTTGGGCACCGTGCTGACGCCGCTGCTGGTGGCCGTTTTGCTGCATCGCCAGGGCGGCGGGCATGGTCTGGCCGACGCCGGCCGCATCCTGTTGCAGCTGTTGCTGCCGTTCGCGGTGGGCAGTCTGCTGCGGCCGTGGATCGGGGCGTGGGCGCTGCGCAACAGCCGCACGCTGTCCAAGGTCGACCGCAGCTCGATCCTGCTGGCCGTCTACACCGCGTTCAGCGAAGCCGTCGCGCAAGGCATCTGGCACGCGTTTCCGGCCATCGACCTGGCCACGATGGTGCTGGTGAACGCCTTGCTGCTGGGATCGGTGCTGGTGATCACGACGTGGGGCAGCCGCAAGCTGGGGATGACCAAGGAGAACGAGATCACGCTGGTGTTTTGCGGATCGAAGAAGTCGCTGGCGTCGGGCATTCCGCTTGCGACGGTGCTGTTCGGCACGTCGCAGATGGGCGTGGTGGTGTTGCCGCTGATGATCTTTCACCAGATGCAGCTGATGGTCTGCGCGGTGCTGGCGCGGCGCTATGCCGAGCGCGAGGAACCGGCGGCGGCGGTGCCGGCCCGGGCGTAAGGCCCCGCGCGGCGCGCCGCCGGCCGATGGGGTCAGGCGGCTGCGTCCAGCGGCTGGATCTTGCCGGCGGGCTGCCAGAAGACGCTGCCGTCGCGCTCGGTGACGGCCAGCGTGGTCAGGCGTCCGTTCTTGCAGGGCCCGCCCACGCAAACGCCCGTGTCGGGCTGGTAGGTGGCGCCGTGGCGGGCGCACATGATGAGGTCGCCCGCGCGGGTGAAGAAGCTGCCTTCCCAATCGAGCTCCACGCCGATGTGGGCGCAGCGGTTCAGGTAGCCGTGCACCTGATCCTGGTAGCGCACGAAGAAGGCGGTGGTGCGGCCCGCGCCATCGGTCACGGGCACCTTCACGCCCAGGCCGCCGTTGACCAGGTCGCCGGCGGCGCAGACGAGCACTTCGGGAAGGGTGGGGGAATCCTGCATGGGAGGCCTGGCTATCAAAGGGTGCGATGTTCGGACAGGGGGCGCGGCTTGTCAATCCGCGGGCGCGGACCGTGCGCTCTCCTGCTGGCGGGTCCACTTGCCGGCGTAGATGCCGCCTTGGGCGAGCAGTTGCGGATGACGGCCGCGCTCGACGATGCGGCCGTCTGCCAGCACGATGATCTCGTCCGCGTCGGCCACCGTGGACAGGCGGTGCGCAATGATCAGCGTACTGCGGCCCTGGCTGACCTCGCGCAGGTTGGCCTGGATCTCGCGTTCGGTATGGGTGTCCAGGGCGCTGGTGGCTTCGTCGAACAGGAAGATGGCCGGATTCTTGAGGATGGTGCGGGCAATCGCGACGCGTTGCTTTTCGCCGCCTGACAGCTTCAAGCCGCGCTCGCCCACCAGGGTGTCGTAGCCGTCCGGCATGGTCAGGATGAGGTCGTGAATGTGCGCCAGGCGCGCGGCGGCCTCGATTTCCGCTTCCGTGGCGCCGGGCCGCCCGTAGCCGATGTTGTAGCGGATAGTGTCGTTGAACAGCACGGTGTCCTGCGGCACGACGCCAATCGCGGCGCGCACGCTGGCCTGCGTGACGTCGCGCACGTCCTGGCCGTCGATCAGGATGGCGCCGCTGTCCGCGTCATAGAAGCGGAACAGCAGGCGCGCGATCGTGGACTTGCCGGCGCCCGAGGTGCCGACCACGGCCACTGTTTTGCCGGCGGGAATGGAAAAGCTGACGCCCTTCAGGATGGCGCGGCGCGGGTCGTAGCCGAAATGCACGTCGCGGAATTCGACGGCGCCGCCCGAGACCTGCAGCGGCGTGGCGCCCGGGCGGTCGGCCACTTCGCGGTCCTGGCCCAGCAGCTCGAACATGCGCTCCATGTCGATCAGCGCCTGCTTGATTTCGCGGTAGATGAAGCCGAAGAAACTAAGCGGCGTGTAGAGCTGCAACAGATAGGTGTTGACCAGCACGAAGTCGCCCAGCGTGTAGCGGCCCTCGGCGATGCCGTTGGCCGCCATCCACATCACGAGCGTCAGCCCCACGGAGATGATGGCGGCCTGGCCCACGTTCAGGATCGACAGGCTGACCTGGCTGCGCACGGCGGCGCGTTCGTAGCGGGTGAGCGACGCGTCGTAGCGCCGGGCCTCGTGCTCTTCGTTGCCGAAATACTTGACCGTTTCGTAGTTCAGCAGGCTTTCGATGGCCTTGGTGTTGGCCTCGGAGTCGGTTTCGTTCATCTGGCGCCGGAACTTGGTGCGCCATTCGGTCACAGCCAGGGTGTAGGCCATGTAGAGGACGACCGTGGCGCCCGTGGCCAGCGCCAGCCAGCCGTCGAACATCTTCCACAGCACGACGCAGACGAGGCTGATTTCGAAGAACGTGGGCAGGATGTTGAACAGCAGGAACGACAGCAGCGTCTGGATGCCCTTGGTGCCGCGTTCGATGGCGCGGTTCAGCCCGCCGGTCTGGCGCGCCAGGTGAAAGCGCAGCGCCAGGCTGTGCAGGTGACGGAAGATCTGCAGGCCGACGGAACGGATCGCATGCTGGCCGACCCGCGCGAAGATCGCGTCGCGCAGTTCGGAGAACAGCAGCGACAGAACGCGCGCGGTGCCGTAGGCCAGGATCAGCCCGAGCGGCACGGTCACCGTGCCGGGCGCGCCCTTGCCCAGCTCGTCCACCGCCTGCTTGTACAGCAGGGGCACGTAGACGGTCGCGGCCTTGGCGGCAAACAGGCACAGCAGTGCCGCCACCACGCGCAGCTTCAGGCCGGTCTTGCCGGGCGGCCACAGGTAGGGAAAGAGGGTGCGAAGCGTGGCAAGACCGCCGCCCTTGCCGGGCCGCGTTTCAGGAGGATTCATGGGTCGGGATGCCGTGGTTGAGGCGGGCTCCACCAGGGGAGTTAAGCCGTTTGCAGGGCATTATGGGGCACCAGCGGTACTATTTGAGGCAGAACCCCTGGGCACGGGTGCACCTTAACCGGGGGCGTCAAGGCGGTATCGCGACACGGGCGCAGCGCGTCGGGCCCGTTTCTTTCTCTTCCAACCGGGGGGCCGGCCGGCTGCTCCCCTGGTTGCGCGACCGGGCGCGTTTTCGCCGCGCCGCGGTGGCGTTGCATGCTATGGAGGGTCTTATGGCGAAGGTACCCGCAGTGAAATTGAACGACGGAGGCAAGATTCCGCAGTTGGGCCTGGGCGTGTGGCAGGTGCCTGACGATCAGGCGGCCTCCAGCGTGAAGGAAGCGCTGGCGGCAGGTTACCGGTCGGTGGATACGGCAGCCATCTATGGCAACGAGGCGGGCGTGGGTGTGGGATTGCGGTCAGCCGGCGTGGCGCGCAAGGACCTGTTCATCACGACCAAGCTGTGGAACGACAGGCATGGCTACGACGACGCGCACAAGGCGATGGACGAAAGCCTGGAGAAGCTGGGCCTGGCGTACGTGGACCTGTACCTGATTCACTGGCCGGTGGCCGGCAGCGAGAAGTTCCTGGACGCCTGGCGGGCCATGATCGAGATGAAGGAAGATGGCCGCGCGCGATCGATCGGCGTGTCGAACTTCACGCAAGCGAATCTGGAACGGCTGATCGACGCTTCCGGCGTCACGCCCGCCGTCAACCAGATCGAGCTGCATCCCGGATTTACGCAGGCGGCGCTGCGGGCCTTCCATGCCCGCCATGGCATCGTCACCGAATCCTGGAGCCCGCTTGCGCAGGGCAACATCACGAAGGAAAAGGTGATCCTGGATCTGGCGCAAAAGCACGGCAAGTCGCCGGCCCAGGTGACGCTGCGCTGGCATCTGCAGCACGACCTGGTCGTGATTCCGAAGTCCATCACGCCGGCGCGGATCCGCGAAAACATCGACGTCTTCGACTTCGAACTGTCGCCGGCCGAGATGGCGGCCATCGACGGCATCAAGGAAGGCCCGCGGCTGGGGCCGGACCCCGAGAAGTTCGCGTAACGAGCGGCAGCGGGCACGGCGGGCGCGGCGAGCGGGGCCGCGCGGCAGTCCTGGGCCGCCCGATTGCGCCGGCAAGCGGCCGGCTAGTGATCGAGCGGGAAAACCCAGTAGCGCAGGATCACCACGAGCAGAATGGTGAGGGCGGTCCATGACGCCCAGTGCCACGCGCCGGTGCCCAGTAGGGCGGCCAGCAGGCCGAAGATGCTGAGGGCGCCCAGCAGGATCGGCATGCCCCACACGAACAGGAAGCCGCGGCCGCCTTTGCCTTTGAACTGGCTCATGCGGGTGTCCTTTGCGGGGCGGCGGCTGCCTGGTGTTTCTTGATGAGGTCGTTGATGCGCGCTTCGGTGGCGCGGCGGCGGGCCAGCCACAGGTACAGGCCGCTCACCAACACCACGATGGTGACCAGGTCGAGCAGCGCCCAGATGATCTTGAGCGGCAGGCCGCCGTAATCGCCGAAATGCAGCGGCCGCGAGACTTCCAGCGCGGTCAGGTACCACGGCATCCGCGCGACCGTCGTCAGTTCGCCGGTCCGGCCGTCGATCAGAACGGGCGTATTCAGCTTGGACGTCAGCGGCGTGTCGCCGCGCATCCAGGCGATGAAGTGTTGCGGGCTGCCGAAGGCGTTGCCGGGGAATGAAATGAACGAAACCTCGTTGCCGGGCATGGCCTTGCGCGCGGTGTCTGCCGCCAGTTGCGCCGATGCCAGTTGCGTGGGAATGGGCTGGCCCTTGTAGGGTTCCAGGACGCGAGGCAGTTCGGTGGACTGCCATAGCCGGAAGAGCGGCGTGGACAGTTCGTTGACGACGCCGGTGACGCCCACCACGAACGCCCAGACCAGCGTGACGATGCCCAGCAAGTTGTGCAGGTCCAGCCACTTCAGGCGTGTCGAGCGCGTGGCGCGCACGGTGCCGAATTCCAGCTTCTTCATGAAGGGGCCGTACAGCACGACGCCCGACACGATGGCCACGCAGAACAAGAGGCCCATGAAGCCCAGGAACAGCTCGCCCGCCAGCCCCGCGAAAAGGTCCACATGCAGCGCCAGCATGACGCCCATGAACGAAAACTTGTCTTCGGAGTAGAGCGGGCCGTCGAGCAGCACATCGCCCGTGCGCGCGTCCATGCGGATGGCATGGCCCGAGGCCTGCCCGTCGCCGGGCGTCTTGGCCATGCCGACGAAGACCTGCGGTTCGTCGGGGTCGAAGAACAGGTAGTCGACGACCTCGTTCGGGTACAGCTCGCGGGCGCTCGCCACAAGCTTGTCGAGGTTGGCGGGCGGCGTGCCGGCAGGCACCTCCGATAGCGGCTTGGCATCGTCCAGCCAGTGCTCGATCTCGTGATGGAACACGAGCGGCAGGCCGGTGAGACAGATGATCAGCAAGAAGATCGTGCAGACCAGGCTGGTCCATTTATGGACCAGATACCAGGTTTTGATGGTGGACGCGGCGGTCATGGCGGCGGCGGGGGAGCGGCCAGGCGCAACCCCCTCAAGAACGGAACGGGAAAGGAGGAAACATTATCACGAACAAGAGCGATTCTCGTAACGCTATTTGACCCTTTCGGCGTCCGGGCTGGCCGTGGGGACAGAGCAAAGCGGGTTAAAAAGAAGGGTCAGATTTTTCCTTGCGGCATACCCGAAGCATCATGGAGCAGCGTTTTCTCAAGGTCCCGCGCAATGAAGCCGGCCGCGATTTTGCGGTGGGCGACGTGCACGGCCATTTTTCGCGTCTGCAACAGGCGCTGGATGAACTGGGGTTCGACCCCGTCTTCGATCGGCTTTTTTCCGTGGGCGACCTGGTCGACCGCGGGCCCGAGAACGAAGCCGCGCTGGACTGGCTGGAAAAGCCGTGGTTTTACGCGGTGCAAGGCAATCACGAGGACTACGCGATTCGCCATGTGCGCACCGGGCAAGTGGACGTGAAGAACTGGCGCGGTTACGGCGGCGGCTGGTTTCTGGATTTGCCTGCCGAGCGGCAAGCGGTGTTTGCCGAAGCCTTTACCCGGCTGCCCATTGCCATCGAGGTGGAAACCTCGTCGGGCGCGGTCGGACTGCTGCATGCCGACTGCCCGGTGCTGTTCTGGCCCCGGCTGGAATCCGCGTTGCAGGACCGCTACAAACGCACCAGCGCGGCGTGCCAGTGGTCGCGCGACCGCCTGCGCCAGATGGACCGCACCGGCATCCTGGGCGTCAGGGCGGTGGTGGCGGGGCATACCCCGGTGGCATCGCCGCTTGCGCTGGGCAACGTGTATCACATCGACACCGAAGGCTGGAACGGCGGCTACTTCACCTTTTTGAATCTGGAATCCCTGCAGGCGTGGCCGCGCGAGGTCGTGACCGAGGCCGCGGCCGCCGAGTAGCGGGGGCGGGTCCCAAAAGAAAAACGGGCGCCGAGGCGCCCGTTTTGCGTGATGCGCGGCGCTTACAGCGGCCGGGCGGTCACCGTGCCGGGGCTGGTCACGGCGCTGGCGCTTACGCCGGCCGAGTCGGCCGGCGCGGCCGCGGCAGGCAGGGCCGGCGGCTGCACGCCGCCCGCGGCGGGCATGGCCTGCGCCTGCGGGCCAGGCGCGGCGTCCGCGCGCGGCACCGGGATCGGCATCAACGGCGGTTGGATCGGACTGTCTTGCGGGGCCGCGGCGCCGCCCGGAGGCAGCGGCTTGACCGAGGTGTCGACGCCATCCGTCGAGCGGTTGTTGTTCAGGAAATCAGTCAGCGCGTCGCCGGAAGACAGGTCCAGCGAGGCCACTGCCTGGCCGGGCGGGAATTCGGAGAAGTAGTACTCGCCGTTGTCCACCAGCAGGCCATCGGGACGGGGCGCCGGCTTGGCTTGCGGCACGTCCTTGAGCACGGGCTGCATGTAGTCCAGCCAGGTGGACAGCGCCAGACCGCTGCCGAACTCGTTGGTGCCCAGCGACTTGGGCTGGTCAAAGCCCATCCACACCGTGGTGGCCAGCGTTTGCGTGAAGCCCGAGAACCAGACGTCGACCGCGTCGTTCGTGGTGCCGGTCTTGCCGCCGATGTCGTTGCGCTTGAGCACCTGGTGCGCGCGGGCGGCGGTGCCATTGACGGTGACGTCCCGCAGGATGTCGTCCATGACCCAGGCGGTGCGCGGGTCGATGGCGCGCGCCTGCGCATCGCCGGCCACGACGGGCTGGGCCTTCATCAGCACGTTGCCGGAGCGGTCCGTGACGTGGTCGATGAGGTAGGGCGTCACGCGATAGCCGCCGTTGGCGAACACGCTGTAGCCATTGACGACTTGCAGCGGCGTGGCGCCGCCCGCGCCCAGGGCAAGCGGCAGCACGGCCGGCCAGCGCGACTTGTCGAAGCCGAAGCGCGTCAGGTAGTCCTGGGCATATTGCGGGGAGATCGCCTGCAGGATGCGGATGGACACCATGTTCTTGGACCGCATGAGGCCCTGACGCAGGGTCAGCATGGGTTCGTACTTGTTGCCGTCGTTCTTGGGCTGCCAGGCCTTCGAGCCCGTCTGCTCGGCGGTCAGCATGAAGGGCTGGTCGGAAATCTGCGTGGCGGGCGTGAGGCCCCGTTCCAGCGCGGCCGCGTAAACGAACGGCTTGATGTTCGAACCGGGCTGGCGCCAGGCCTGCGTGACGCGGTTGAAGTGGCCGCGATTGAAGTCAAAGCCGCCGATCATGGCGCGGATGGCGCCATCCTGCGGCACCATCGACACCAGCGCGGCCTGCAGCGCCGGCATGTTGATGATTTCCCAGTTGTCGCCGTTCTTGTGGATGTAGACGACGGAACCGCGGCGAATGCGCTGGGTGTCGCTGGCCTTGGGATTGAGCGCGCGGGCGACAACCGCCAGGGCCTTCTTGTCCGAGATCGTGATGATGTCGCGTCCGCTGCGCGCCACGGTGACTTCGGTGGGGCTGGCGGCCAGCACGACGGCGGCGAGCAGGTCTTCGCTGTCGGGCGACTTTTCCTGCACGCCATCCAGGACCTCGTCGAGCGCCTGCGGATCCTTTTCCACGCCGTCGGGCAGGTCGACCTGGTCTTCCGGACCCGGATAGACGGCGCGGCGCGTGTAATCGATGATGCCGTCGCGCACGGCGCGGTAGGCGGCTTCCTGGGCCTTGGAATCGATCGTGGTGTAGACGTCGATGCCCTGCGAATACGTGTTTTCCTGGAAGACGCCGTACATCAGCTGGCGGGCCAGCTCGGCGGGATAGTCGCCATGCACCGCGAAGCCGCGCGCGCTGCTGCCGTCCGAGCCGCGGATCGTGAGGCGCTGGTTCAGGGCCTCTTCGGTTTGCTCCGGCGTCAGGTAGCCCAGCGTCTTCATGCGGCCCAGCACGTAATGCTGGCGGATTTCCGCGCGCGGGAAGTTGGTGATGGGGTTAAAGCGCGAGGGCGCCTTGGGAATGCCGGCCAGCATGGCGGCTTCGGCCGGCGTGACTTCCGACAGCGGCTTGCCGAAGTACGTGCGCGAAGCGGCGGCGAAACCATAGGCGCGATGGCCCAGGTAGATCTGGTTCATGTAGAGCTCGAGGATCTGGTCCTTGGTGAGCTCGGATTCAATCTTGAACGTCAGCAGCAGTTCGTAGAACTTGCGCGAGTAGGTCTTCTCCGACGACAGATAGAAGTTGCGCGCGACCTGCATCGTGATCGTGCTGCCGCCCTGGGACTTGGAGCCCTTGACGATGTTGGTCAGCACGGCGCGCGCAACGCCCATCCAGTCGACGCCGCCGTGGCTGTAGAAACGGTCGTCCTCGGCCGCCAGCACGGCTTGGCGCATTACCGGGGGGATCTCGTCGAAACGCAGCACGTTGCGGTGCTCTTCGCCGTATTCGCCGATCAAGACCTTGTCCGCCGTGTAAATGCGCAGCGGCACGCGCGGCCGGTAGTCGGTCATCGCGTGCAGGTCGGGCAGGCTGGGCCACGCCAAGGCCAGCGCGAGGCCGAGCAGGATGGCGCCGCACACGGCTGCGCCGGCGGCTGCGATGCCCGCTTTGACCAGGAGAGGTTTCCAGGGGAGGCCCGATTTGCCGCCCGGGTTGGCGGAGGATTGCTGGGGGGTGCTCATTGCAGGCGATTCTAGGTCAGAACGCTATAGACCGCCCAGGGCGCAATAAGGTTTCGGTAACGAAATCTGCCCGCCCAGGAGGAATTCAGCGTTATGTCAGGCGCTTCCGGCGCCGGGGACGGATTGCAGGTAGCGCTGCGGCGGCGCGCCCAGCGCTCGGTGGAACATGGCCGAGAACGCGCTGGCGCTACGGTAGCCAAGGTCCGCGGCGATCCGCGAGACGGGTTCGCCCAGCGACAGGCGGCACACGGCGTCGGCCAGGCGCACCTGCTGCACCCATTGGCGGTAGTTCAATCCCAGTTCGCTTTGAAACAATCGGATCAATGTGCGGCCGCTTGCGCCGATCTCGCTGCCCCAGTCGTCGATGCCGCGCTGCAGCCCGGGCTGGTCCAGGATGGCCGCGCAAATGGCTTGCAGGCGCCGGTCGCGCGGCCAGGGGATCTGAATCGGCACGACGCGGGCCGCGGCCAGTTCGGCCAGGATCAATCCGGCGATCTGTTCAATCCGTCCCCCGAGCGGGTAGTCGATGGGCTCGGCCGTCAGCGCCAGGATCAGTTCGCGCAACAGGCCGCTTACCTCGATCACCTGGCACTGGGGCCAGTAGCCCGCGGCCGCTTCGGCCTGGATGTAGAGCGAACGCATGGAGACCGCGCCCACCATGTCCACGCCGTGCGGCACGCCGGCCGGCACCCAGAGCGCGCGCAGCGGCGGCAGGGCCCAGAAGCCGCTGGGCGTGGTGACGCGCATCACGCCTTCGATGGCGTAGATGAGCTGCGCGCGGGGGTGCGAATGCGAGCCGGTCTGCGCGCCCGCGGGAAATTCCTTGGCCATTGCCGTCACGACGCGCGGGCGATGCTGGTAGTCCTGGGCATTGATGCTGCGCGCGGGATCGGGGGCGGGGCGCACGACCATGGTGTCACTTCCGGCAAAAGAATGAGGGCACGCCCAAAAGCGCAGTGCGCCTATTTTGTCACTTTGGCGACGAAAATTGGCAGATCGCGCGGACGCCGGATTTCTACACTTGAGGCCTGGTTCCGGCGTCTGGCCGGCTGTCCTTCAATCTTTCTTGCGCGACCCATGAACTCCGCCCAGAATCCCGCCGCCGGCCTGGCCGCCACTCCGCCCGCGGCACCGGCCGCCTCGTCCGATCCCTCCACCGCCTTCAAGGTGTTGGGCGCCATCAGCGTGGCGCATCTGATGAACGACATGATCCAGTCGATCCTGCTCGCCATCTATCCGATGCTCAAGGATTCGTTCAGCCTGACGTTCACGCAGATCGGCTTGATCACGCTGGTCTACCAGCTTGCCGCGTCGTTGCTGCAGCCCTTCATCGGCTTGTACACCGACCGGCATCCGAAACCGTACTCGCTGCCGGTGGGCATGGGGTTCACGCTGGTGGGCCTCTTGCTGCTGTCGATGGCGCCGTCCTTCGGCTGGCTACTGGTGGCGGCGGTGCTGGTGGGCACGGGCTCGTCGGTGTTTCACCCCGAGTCGTCGCGGGTGGCGCGCATGGCGTCGGGGGGGCGGCACGGGCTGGCGCAGTCGCTGTTCCAGGTGGGCGGCAATGTGGGATCGGCGCTGGGACCGCTTCTGGCGGCGCTGGTCATCATTCCGCACGGACAGGGCAGCGTGGCGTGGTTCTCGGTGGCGGCACTGTTCGGCATCGGGGTGCTGATCTGGATCGGCCGCTGGTACAGCGCGAACCGCGTGCTGCTCAAGCCGCGCGCGCGGCGCGAGGGCGCGGACAATGGGCTCACGCGCCATCAGGTGATGGGCGCGTTGGCGGTACTGGGCGTGCTGGTGTTCTCGAAGTACTTCTATCTGGCCAGCCTGAACAGCTACTTCACCTTCTACCTCATCGACAAGTTCGCGCTGTCGGTGCGCGAGGCGCAGCTGTATCTCTTTCTGTTCCTGGCCGCCGTGGCGGTGGGCACCGTGGTGGGAGGACCGGTCGGCGACCGCATCGGCCGCAAGATCGTGATCTGGGTGTCGATCCTGGGCGTGGCGCCTTTCACGCTGATGCTGCCGCACGCGAACCTGTTCTGGACGGGCGTGCTGGTGGTCATCATCGGCGTGGTGCTGGCCTCGGCGTTTTCGGCGATCGTGGTCTATGCCCAGGAACTGGTGCCGGGCAAGGTGGGGATGATCGCGGGGCTGTTCTTCGGCTTTGCGTTCGGCATGGGCGGCCTGGGCGCAGCGGTGCTGGGCCGGCTGGCCGACGCCACCAGCATTGGCCATGTCTATCAGCTATGCGCCTATCTGCCGCTGCTGGGCGTCGTGGCCATCCTGTTGCCGAAGATGCGGCGCGTGTAGGGGCGCCCGCGAGGATCGCAAGGATGCCGGCGCCAAACGTGCGCGCCACGCCCGCGGGGCGTGGTCGCGGCGCTTATGGCTGGGCCGTCGACGCACGGAACTTTACGGATATTTGCGTAAGTTAACTGTCAATTACTGCAAAGGGAACGTCACGGCGCGGGCGCCTTGGCGTATTCTTTCGTCGCAGGCCGTGCGATCGTCTTGGCGCGGGCGGTAAAGGTTCTGAACGAACAGGCGCGCGTTGCCTCGATGGGCAAACGCGCAGCGGGTCATTTTGTCGTTCTGGTAACAAAAAGCATCAAAAATGCTGACGTGTAACGCGTTATCGATTGCGAACCCAGTGCAACTGCAATTCCCAACGGCGGGGCAGGCCCAGAAGGCCTGAGCCGGAACAACCATGACGACTAGCTTGTTTTTCCTGATGTGGGGACTCGCCACGGCGCTGGCGTTGCCGCTGCTGCTGCCGTTTCATGGCCGCGGCGTCGAAGGCGTGCCCGCGTTCATGGCGGCCAATGCGCTGGCCGTGCTGTCGATGCTGGCCTACGCGTGCGCCGAAATGATGCCGCCCGCGGCCTATGTGATGGTGTCCAACGCGGCCTGGGCCGTGTCCGCCGCGCTGGTGTACATCGGCGTGCGCCAGTTCTTCGGCTTGCATCCGCACATCCTGCGCACCACCGTGTTGTGCTCGCTGTGCACGTTTGGCTTTGCGCTGCTGCTGTATCGCAACGACAGCCTGCTGTCGCGGATGATGCTGTATTCCGGCTACACCTGCGTGCTGATGGCGGCAACGGGGTGGGTCATCTTCCGGCAGCGGCGGCGCATCCAGACCAAAGGCGTCGTGCTCTACCTGCTGCTGGCCTTCTTCGGGCTGGTGGGATTGCATGCGCTGCGCGTGAATGTCTACGGCGCGGGCGTGGAAGCGCCGGTGTCGCTGTTGCAGCCGTCGGCGTGGGGACTGTTCTTCATCGTGTGCGGCTCCGTCACGGTGCCGGGGCTGTTTCTGGCGCTGCTTTTCATGATCCAGTCCAGCCAGGCGGAAAAGATGCAGGCCGCGCTGACGTTCGACAGCCTGACGCAGGCCTACTCGCGGCGCAGCATCCTGGACGAGCTGGAACGCGAGCTGCAACGTTGCGAGCGCAGCGGCGGGAAGCTGGCGGTGCTGGTGCTGGACATCGACCATTTCAAATCCATCAACGACCGCTATGGGCACGCGGGCGGCGACACTGCGCTGCGGCACTTCGCACGCGTGGTGCAGAACGCGGTCCGGTCGAGCGACCGCTTCGGACGCATGGGCGGCGAGGAATTCGTGCTGCTGATGTACGACTGTGATCCGGCGAGCGCGCTGGTGCAAGCGCAGCGCGTCTGCGACGCCTTGCGCGACATGCCGCTTTACCTGCAGGGGTTGGAAGTGCAGATGACCACGAGCGGGGGGCTGGCGTCCTACCAGCCCGGCGATAGCGCCGACGTGATCCTGGCGCGGGCCGACGTGGCGCTGTATCGGGCCAAGGAACAGGGGCGCGACCGGGTGGAAATGGCCTGGAGCGGCCGGGGGATGGTTCGGGCAGGCGGCGGCCAGCCGGCCGCCGCCACGAATGCCCTGGAGGCCGAAGCCGCGGGCACTACGGCTTGAGGTGTTCCGTCAGGAATTTCTCCATGGCCTCGTAGAACTCGAACTTGTTCTCGTCGTTGTGAAAGCCGTGGCCTTCGTTGTCCTTGACCATGTATTCCACATCGACGCCGCGCGCCTTGAGCGCCGATACCATCTGATCGCTCTCGTCCTTGTTCACGCGCGGATCCTTGGCGCCTTGCGCCACGAATAGCGGCGTGCGGATCTTGTCCGCATGCAGCGCCGGCGACGTGGCGGTCAGGCGGTCGCGGTCCCGCACCGGGTCGCCCACCATGTCCTGCATCTTGTCCAGCATCGGCTTCCAGTAGGGCGGAATCGACTTCATGAACGTAAAGAGGTTGGACACGCCCACGTAGTCGACCGCCGCGGCGTACAGGTCCGGCGTGAAGGCCACGCCGGCCAGCGTGGCGTAGCCGCCGTAGCTGGCGCCATAGATGCCGATGCGCTTGGGATCGGCGATGCCTTGCTTGACCAGCCATTCGACGCCATCGGTGATGTCGTCCTGCATCGCCAGGCCCCATTGTCCGAAGCCCGCTTCCCAGAAGTCGCGGCCGTAGCCGGTGGAGCCTCGGAAGTTCATCTGCAGGACGCAGAATCCGCGGTTGGCCAGGAATTGCACTTCGGGGTTGTAGCCCCAGCCGTCGCGGGCCCAGGGGCCGCCGTGCGGGTTGACCACGCAAGCCAGGTTCTTGGGCGTGCGGCCCGCAGGCAGCGTCAGGTAGCCGTGGATGGTGCGGCCGTCGCGGCTTTGGTAGCTGATGGGCTGCACCCGCGACATGTCGGCCTCGGGGATCGCCGGATTCAGGTCCGCCAGCTTGGTCAGCGTGCCGGCCACCGCGTCATAGATGTAGCGCGAACCGGGCGTGCGGTCGTTGTAGGCGGCGACGATGAACTTGTTTTCGTCGCGGTTGCCGCCCTGCAGGACGACGTCGTAGCCGGGCAGGCGCTCGGCGAGGGTCTTGTACAGCGCTTCGGTTTCGGCGTCGAAGAATTTGTATTGCGGCTTGTCGGTCTGGTAGGACGCGACGGTCAGCACGCGGCGCTTGCGCGAGAATGCCGCGCCGTCCAGGTCGACCGCGTCGGGCGTGAAGATGACGTCTTCAACGTCCGGCGTGGCCGGGTCAATGACGACGAGCGAAAGCTTGTCGCGGCCGCGGTTGCTGAGCGCGTAGAACTTCTTGTCGTCGAACGTGAAGAACGCGGGGCTGACGCTGGTGCGGTAGTCGGTGGTGATGAGGGGGCGGAAGTCTGAGGCTTCGTCGTCGCGGTAGAGCAGGGTGGTGTTCAGCCCGTCGCTGGCGACGGCGGCGCGCACCTTGCCGGCGTGGTCGGTCTGCCAGCCGACGATGTCGCCCGGGTTCTGCGCCACCAGCACGGCCGCGCCGGTGTGGACGTTGACGCGGTAGACGTCGAAGACTTCGGGGTCGCGCTGGTTGTGACTGATCAGCACGTGGTCGGGATCGTCTTCCAGGTCGTCCTCGATGCCCGCGCGCACGCCCTCGTAGGGCGTCAGGTCGGTGATCGTCCCGGTCTTGGCATTGACGGCCAGGACGTGGAAGTTCTCGTCACCGCCAAAATCCTTCTGGTACAGCACCACGTCCGCGCCTTTCCAGAAGTAGGCGCTGATGTCGCGCGCGGTCTCGCGGGTCAGTTGGCGCGGTTCGCCGATGAGCTCGCTGCCTTGCAGGGGCTGCACATAAATGTTCATGCGGGCCGGATTGCCGTCCACGCTGGTCGGCTGCATGAACGAGAGCGTCTGGCCGTCGTCCGAGATCCGGAAAAAGCCGCGATCCGGGTTGCGGAAGAAATCTTTCAGGGGATAGGCGCGAGGAGGCGGCTGCGTGGCGCAGGCACCCAATGAGGCGCCGACAATGCCGGCCGCCAGGACGGTGCGCAGGAATGAGAACAAGGGAAACCTCCGTGATGTCGATCCGCGTTGCAATGGCCGGTCGATAATGCCATAGCCGCGCGAGGGGTGTCGAACCGGCCCCACTTATGCCGCCAGGCGGTTTGCGGGATAATCGCGGCAATTCTTCTGGAGATTTACATGTACAGGAATCTGGTCGCGGCCTCGGCGCTGGCCCTGGGGTTGGCCGGCTGCTCGCTCGGCATTTCGCCGGACAGCGCGTCGCCGCACAGCGAATTCAAGGCGCCGGTGGCGTTCAAGGACGCCTACGATGCGGTCATCCGCCAGTCCAACGCCTGCCTGCGCAGCACCGACAACGCCTACCGTGTCGTGTCCGACCTGAACGAAAGCGCGCAAACCGGTGTGGTGCGCGTGCTGGCGCCGTACTCTGATCGGGAAATGTCGCGCGTGGACCTGAAGTCGCTGGGCCCGAAGTCCACGGACGTGCGCGTCGTGATGTGGGGCAAGGGCACGTGGGATGCCGCCGCGATGCGCGCCATGCAGGACGCGGTGTACTACGGGCTGGTGTCGTGCAGCACGTACATGCCGCTGGATCCGCGTCCGCCCGTCAAGCCGTCGCGCGACCTGCCCAGGTAGGACAGGGAGCCTGGTAAGGTCAGTCGCCGCCCGGACGGCGGCGGATGATCTTGAAGGTGGCGGTGGCGCGCGCCACCAGTTCGCCGTCAGCGCGGCGGATGTCGCCCTCGCAGAAGGCGATGGAAGCGCCGCGGCGCAGGCACCGCGCCTCGATGACCAGATCGCCGGTGGCGGGCGACAGGAACGTGGTGTTCATGTCGATGGTGGCCATGCCTTCGGTGGCGTCGGCCGAGCCGCGGGCGGCGGCGCTCAGGGTAAAGTCCAGCACGCTCATCAGCGTGCCGCCGTGCACATCGCCGCGGCTGTTGGTCAAGTCTTCGCGCCACGGCAGCGTCGTGCGGGCGTAAGCGGGCGCGATGCTTTCCGGCACCAGGCCGATGAAACTCATGAAAGGAATGGTCAGGCCGAAGTAGTCGGTGTTGGCGCGGGCGGGTGCAGTCATGGATCCGTCGGGGGCAAGAAGGGATAGCGAATTGTCGCCGGTCATAATATATGTTTTTGCCACGGGATTGAGGCCATGACGGGGCAGGCGCCCGCGCAGTCCGCGCGCAAGATCGTGCATGTGGACATGGATGCTTTCTATGCATCCGTGGAGCAGCGCGACAACCCCGACCTGCGTGGCAAGCCGGTGGTCGTGGCCTGGACGGGCCCGCGCTCGGTCGTGTGCGCGGCCTCGTACGAGGCGCGGCGCTACGGCATCCATTCCGCGATGTCGGCCATCAAGGCCGAACGCCTTTGCCCGCACGCGATCTACGTGCCGCCCGATTTCAACCGCTACCGCGACGTCTCGCGCCAGGTGCGGCAGATCTTCGCGCGCCATACCGATTTGATCGAACCCTTGTCGCTGGACGAGGCCTACCTGGACGTCACGGTCAACAAATGCGGGCTGCCGTCGGCCACCGAGGTGGCGCAGGTGATCCGCCAGCAGATCCGCGAGGAAACCGGCCTGACCGCATCGGCGGGCGTGGCGCCAAACAAGTTCCTGGCCAAGATCGCGTCTGACTGGAACAAGCCCGATGGACTGTTCGTGGTGCGGCCCAACAAGGTGCTGGCGTTTCTGGAGGCCTTGCCGGTGCGCAAGGTGCCGGGCGTGGGCAAGGTCACGCAGGCGCGCCTGGAGCAGCTTGGCATCCAGACGGTGGGCGACCTGGCGACGCACAGCGCGCAGGAACTTGAGCACTATTTCGGCCGCTATGGCCGGCGCCTGTATGAACTGGCGCGCGGCATCGACGAACGCGAGGTGCAGACGGACCAGCCGCTGCAACAGGTGTCCGCGGAAACCACGTTTTCCAACGATGTCCGGCTGGATGCCGTGGGAGACGCGCTGGACCGCATGGCGGAAAAAGTGTGGGATCAGGCGCTGAAGAAGGGCGCCTTGGGACGCACGGTGGTGCTCAAGCTGAAGACCGACCGCTTCCGCATTCTGACGCGCAGCCAGACCTGCGCGCAGCCGCCAGCATCCGCCCTGGAACTGGCCGCGCTGGCTCGGCTGCTATGCGAACGGGTCGAACTGCCGCCGGACACGCTGTACCGGCTGGCGGGCGTGGGCATGAGCAACTTCGCAGACCCGGCGGAGCAGTCGCGCCAGCCGGATCTGTTTGGGGGGGCGTTTTAGTTTGCGAGGCGGGCTTTCACTTGCTGCGACAGCGCGGTCATGTCGGCGCGGCCGGCCAGGTTCTGCTTGAGGATCGCCATCACCTTGCCCATCGCGGGCGCGCCGGTCACGCCTTGCGCGGCCACTTCCGCCAGCGCGGCGTCGATGGCGGCAGCCACTTCCTCGGGCGTCGCGGCCTGGGGCAGGAATTCCTGCAGCACGGCGAGTTCGCCCTTTTCCTGCTCGGCGGTTTCCGTGCGGCCAGCCTGCTCGAACGCGGCGATCGATTCGCGGCGCTGCTTGACCTGCTTTTCGATGATGGCGGTGATTTCGGCGTCGGACAGATCGCGGCGTTCGTCCACTTCCTTCTGCTTGACGGCAGCCAGCAGGAATCGCAGCGTGGTCAGGCGCTCGGCGGCCTTGGCGCGCATCGCGTCCTTGACGGCGTCAGACAGGCGGGTCTTGAGCGTAGCAGTGCTCATCGGTAAACCTTTGTGGTGTTGCGGTAATCGGGAAGTGTAAACCGGGCCGGGGCGCACCGGGCGGCCCCGGCCCGTTGCGCTTACTTCACCGTGGCGAGGTCGCCGCGCAGCGCGACGCCTGCCACCATGGCGCCGGCGTGGCACTCGTAATCGGTGGTGCTGCGGTATTCGTTCTTGCGGTAGTAGCTGACGATATTGGTGACGGCATTGGCGCCGGCCTTCTTCGCGGCTTCATGCAGCGCGATCACGGCGGACTGGGCCACCCACACGCAAGCCTCTTCGTCCTTCTTGGCAAAGGCGTTCGTCTTGCGGTTGGTGACCACGCCGGCCTCCAGCACCTTGCCCTTGGGCCCCGTGCCCGCCAGGTAGAACTTGACGCTGCCGTCGATCTTGCCGGCGTCCTGCGCGGCCTTGATGGCGGCCGCGAGGGGCAGGTGGACGGTGCGATCCGCGGCCAGGACCGGGGCGGTCAGGGCAAACGACACGGCCAGCGCGCCAGCGAGCTTGCAATGGAGGGTCATGACTTGCATTCCTTGATGAGACGTTGGAAAAGCGGGAAAGCGGGGAAGCGGGGAAGCGGGGAAGCGGTACCAGCGGCGCTGGCCCGCGTCAGGGCCAGCGCTTGAAGATCAGGGACGTGTTGATGCCCCCGAACGCGAAGTTGTTGTTCATCACGTATTCGTTGCTCATGCGCCGGCCGTCTCCGTCCAGATAGTCGAGCTCACCGCATAGCGGATCGACATTCTGCAGATTCAGCGTGGGCGCGTACCAATCGTTCCTGAGCATCTCGATGCTGAACCACGATTCCAGCGCGCCGCAGGCGCCCAGCGTGTGGCCCAGGTAGCTTTTCTGCGAACTGATCGGCATGCGGCTGCCAAAGAGGCCGGAAGTCGCCTGCGTTTCGGCCACGTCGCCCTGTTCGGTCGCGGTGCCGTGCCCGTTCACGTAGCCGATTGCCTCGGGCGGCAGGCCGGCGTCGGCCAGCGCCATCTCCATCGCGATGCGCATGGTGGCCGCCTCGGGCCGGGTGATGTGCGTGCCGTCCGAATTGCTGCCAAAGCCCACGATCTCCGCGTGGATGCGCGCGCCGCGGGCCTGGGCGTGTTCCAGCGATTCGAGGACCAGCATGCCGCTGCCTTCGCCGATGACCAGTCCGTCGCGGTCGCGGTCGTAGGGGCGGGGCGTCAGTTCCGGCGTGTCGTTCTTCTGGCTGGTTGCGTACAGCGCGTCGAACACCAGCGCTTCGCTGGGGCACAGTTCTTCGGCGCCGCCCGCCAGCATCAGGTCCTGACGGCCGTAGCGGATGGCCTCGTAGGCGTAGCCGATGCCCTGGCTGCCGGACGTGCAGGCGCTGGAGGTCGGGATGATCCGGCCCTTCAGTTCGAAGAAGATGCCGATGTTGGCCGCGGTGGTGTGCGGCATCATGCGCACGTAGGAATTGGCGTTCAGGTCATCCGTCACGCCGTTCAGCAGCATGTTGCCGAAGGCGCGGATTTCCGCGGTGCTGCCGACCGACGATCCGCAGGCCACGCCCATGCGCCCGTCGGTGATGCTGCGCTCGCCCAGCAGGCCGGCGTCGGCCAGGGCGTTTTCGGCGGCGCGCACCGCCAGCTGCGACACCCGGCCCATGCTGCGCAGCTGCTTGCGCGTCCAGTGCGAGGGCGGCTGGAAGTTTTCGACCGGGCCGCCCAGACGGGTGTTCAGTTCCGTGTAGCGCGACCAGTCGGGCATGACGCGAATGGCGCTGCGGCCCTCCTGGAAAGCCTGCTGGATAGCCTGCCATTCCGATCCCAGGGCGCTGATGCCGGCCATGCCGGTGACAACGACGCGTTTCATCAGCAAAGTCCTCCGTTTACAGCGATGACCTGGCGCGTGATGTACGCGGCGCCGGGGGACATCAGGAATGCCACGGTCGCGGCCACCTCTTCGGGCCGGCCCATGCGCTGCGCCGGGATGGCCTTCAGGATTTCTTCGACGGGCACCTGCTCGTCGATCATGTCCGTATCGATCAGACCGGGCGCCACACAGTTGACGGTGATGTGGCGTTTGGCCAGTTCCACGGCCAGCGCCTTGGCGGCGCCGATGAGGCCGGCCTTCGAGGCGCTGTAGTTGACCTGTCCGCGGTTGCCGACCAATCCGGAGACCGAGGTCATGCATACCACGCGGCCCGCCGCGCGGCGGCGGATCATGGGCATCGCCAGCGGGCTCATCACGTTGTAGAAACCGTCCAGGTTGGTCCGCAGCACCTGGTCCCAATCGTCGCCCGTCAGGGCGGGGAACGCGCCATCGCGCGTCAGGGCGGCATTGAGCACCACGCCGTAATACGCGCCGTGCGCGTCGACGTCTGCCTGCAGCACCGCGGCGCACTGCGCGCGGTCGGCCACGTCGAACTGAAGGATGCGGGCCTGGCGGCCACGGGCCTGCACCTCGGCCTGGACGGCCTCGGCCTGCGCGCGCTGTTGGCGGCAATGCAGCACCAGATCGTGGCCCGCGTCGGCCAGAGCCAGCGCGATGGCGCGGCCGATGCCGCGGCTCGAGCCGGTGACGAGAATGGGGTCGGCGCTCATTGGGGGGCTTGTTCCTGCATAAGGGTGTTGGGGTCGCTGGGCTGATAGACGTTGAGCCGGGCTTGGGCCAGCACGCGCGTGCCCTCGCGCAGTTCGCATTCGAAGACGCTCATGCCGCTGGCGTCGATCAGGCCGCGTTCGACGTGGATGGTGAGGGCGGCGCCGGCGGGCAACGATGCGTCGTGGCATTCGTAGCGCCGTGTGCCAAGCAGGAAGCCGAGCTTGACGGCTTCGTTGGCCTGGCGGGCCTGGCAACCCGCCCAGGCGCCGACGGCCTGCGCCATCAGTTCCATGCCAAGCCAGGGCGGCAGGGAGCCGTCGGGCAGCGAGTAGGGGCCGGGCCGCACGACGGCCTGAGCGGTAAGGCTGTCCGCGTCATGGTGGGTGACTGCGTCGAGCAGGATCATGTCGCCTGCGTGCGGCAGCAGGCTGGCGATGGGCCACGTCGTCATGGCTGGCCTCCCAGCACCAGGCTGGCATTGTTGCCGCCGAAGGCGAACGAGTTGCTCATGGCGAGCCGCCGCTGGCCCGCCGGGTAGCGGTGCGCTGACGTGCTGAAGTCCAGCGCGGGCAGCGCCGGATCCGGTTGGCCATCCCACACATGGGGCATCAGCGCGCCCTGCGTGTTGGCGGCGGACAGCGTGATCCAGGCCAGCGCGGCTTCCAGGGCGCCGGCCGCGCCCAGCGTGTGGCCGGTCAGCGCCTTGGTCGACGCGCAGGGCACGCCGTTCGGAAACACCGCGTGCGTGGCGTGGCTTTCCATGGCGTCGTTGTGCGGCGTGCCGGTCCCGTGCAGGTTGAGCCAGCCGATGCTGGCGGCGTCCACGTTGGCCGATTGCAGCGCGGCCTGCATGGCCCGGCGCGCGCCTTCGCCGGTCGGGTCGGGCGCGGACATGTGCCAGGCGTCGGAGCTGGCGCCGCCGCCCAAGAGCGCCACGGCGTTGGCATCGGCCGGATCGGGTTCCATCAGGAACAGCACGCCGGCTTCGCCGATGTTGATGCCGCGGCGATGGGCCGAGAAGGGCGCGCACAGCGCTTCGTCCACCGCTTCGAGCGTCGCGAAGCCATTGATGGTCAGGCGGCAGAGCGTGTCGGCGCCGCCGCAGATCACTGCGTCGCACAGGCCCAGCTGCAGCAGCCTGCGCGCCGACAGCAGGGCGCGGGCGCTGGAGGTGCACGCGGTGGACAGGGTGTAGGCCGGCCCCGTCACGCCCAGCCAGTCCGCAAGGAAGGCGGCGGGCGAGGACAGGGCCTGCCGGCGGTAGTCGTAGTCGTCCGGCCAGGCGCCGTGCGCGCGCAGATGGCGGAACGCGGGCGCATTGTCGTTCACGCCGGACGTGCTGGTGCCCAGCACCACCGCGACCCGCGCGGCGCCGTACCGGGCGATGGCGCCGCGCAGCCGGTCCTCGATCTGGAGGGCTGCGGCAAGCAGCAACTGGTTATTGCGGCTGTGGTGATGCACGGGCATGTGCGGGGGCGCCGGCGGCAGCGCGGCGGTGACGGCGCCCAGCGTCAGTGTGCGGCCGTTCACCCAGCCGTCCTGGGCGCGCATGCCGCTGGTGTCGCCCGCGAAAGCGGCGCGGCCGACGGCGTCCACGCCAGCACCCAGCGCGCAGACGATGCCGGGAGTGCCAAGCCAGGTCGTCATGGCTGCTCCTTCAGTGGGGTGATGCGCCACGTCACGCCGCTGGCGCTGCCGATCGACAACGCCTGGCTCTGCGAGTCCGCGGGATAGGTGACCGTCCAGCGCACCTTGCCGCCATCGAGCAGCAGACGTTGCGTGGCGCCGCCTTGCGAGGCCGCGCGCCACGACGCCTGGCCGTAGGCTGCGTCAAGTTCGGCCTGCGGGGTCCAGGCAAACATCAGCGCCGCGAACAGATCGCGCGCCTGCGCGTTGGGCCGCATGAAACCATCGTTGCGCCATTGCCCGCGCTCCAGCATCTGGCGCGCCTGCGGCACGCCCATGGGGTCGAACAGCGACCACCGCAAGGCGGCGTCTTCGCGCTGGACCACCAGCAGCAGGTCCTGGGCGGGCTGGCCCGGCGCGGCCTGCACCACGTGCAACTGGCGCGGCAGCGAAAAGCCGGCGTCGCGCGCGGGCAGGGGCGGCGCGCCCGCGCAGCCGGCCAGCGCCAGCAAGGCCAGCGTCATCGCCAGGGCGCGGCAGGCGGACAGGAAGGAGGCGGGATGGGCGGTCATGACGGGTTCAGGCGGGCTGGGCGAGCCTGTCGCCGCTGCGGCACAGCTCGCTCAACATGCGCAGGCGGCGCTGCGGGTTGGCGACGAAGGGATTGGCCGTGTCCCAGGCGTAGCCGGCCAGGATGGAGCTGATCATGCGGCGAATTTCCGGTTGCGCCTGCTGATAGAAGACGACGTCCTGGAATTCGCCGGTGTACCAGCCCTGCACGTAGGCTCGGAAGGTTTCCACGCCGATCATCAGCGGGTCGGCGAACTCGGCTTGCCAGTCCACCTGCGCGCCGCCCAGTTGCCGGTGCAAGGCGTCCGCGGCCAGCTTGGACGAGCGCAGTGCGATGGTGACGCCGGACGAGAACACCGGATCCAGGAATTCCGCGGCGTTGCCCAAGAGGGCGTAGCCGGGGCCGTGCAGGCGGGTGACGCTGGCGGAGTATCCGCCGATGGTGTTGGCCGGCGTGTCCCAGACGGCGTTCTTCAAGACGCGCTTCAGGTTGGGCGCGGCATCGGCCATGGCGCGCAATGTGGTCATCAGGTCCTCGGCGGGGCCGCCAAAAAGGTCATCGCCGCCCACCACGCCGAACGAGCAGCGGCCGTTGGAGAAGGGAATCAGCCAATACCAGATGCCGCGCTGTTCGGGGTGAACCGTGATCAGGATCTTCTCGCGGTCAAAGCCGGGATCGTCGATGCGGTCTTCGATGTGCGTGAAGATGGCCTTGCGGGGCGGCAGGCCGGACGGGCGTTCCAGGTCCAGCAGACGGGCCAGCACGCGGCCGTAACCGCTGGCGTCCAGCACGAACTGGCTCTTGACCTGGTAGGCGCTGCCGTCGGCGCGGCGCACGTCCAGCAAGGGCCCGGCGCTGCCGAAGTCCGCGGCGGTGACTTCCTGCTGGTAACGCACCTCGACGCCCTGGCGCGCGGCGTCGTCCGCCAGCACCTTGTCGAAATGCGCGCGCTGCACCTGGAAGGTCGTGCCCGGCCCGGCGGTGAACTTGTCGCGGAAGTCGAAGTACGTGTAGGCGTCGCCGCAGGCGAACGCGGCGCCGTTCTTGACCTGGAAGCCCGCGGCCTGGACGGCGGGCAGCATGCCGGCCTCTTCCACGAATTCCAGGCAATGCGCGAGCAGGCTTTCGCCGATGGAGAACCGGGGGAACTGCTGGCGCTCCAGCATGAGCACGTCATGGCCCTGCCGCTTGAGCAGTGCCGCGGCAACCGCGCCGGCGGGGCCCGCCCCGATAACCACAACTTCCCGATGTTCCATGCTGGAGGTTTCCATGATTCCTTGGTGAAAGAGGCAGATGTCAGGCCCGCCGGGGCGGCCCGACCCAGGGCGCCCACAGGAGCGAAAAGGCGACGCCCAGTGCCACCGCCAGCCCGAAGTTGGCGATGGCGGGCGTGTGGCTGAGGGCAAGCAGTCCGAAAGACAGCAGCGTCGTGACGGCGCCCAGCAGAATGCCGACGAGGCTGGCGGCGGCGCCAGCGACGCGCTCATACATGAAGATGGCGTAGTCCACGCCGATGGCCGACACCAGCAGCAGGCCGAAGAGGCTGAAGAGCGTCAAGGGCTGGCCCAGGTAACCCAGCGCGGCCAGGCTGCAGGCGGTGGCCGCCAGCGGCACGGCAAGGATGCGCCAGGTGGCGGCGCGTCCCAGCGTCAGAAGCAGCAGCACGGCCGCGGCCACGTAGGACAGCAGCTTGAGTTCGGCGGCTTCGACCCGCGTGGCGGCGAACATGCGGTTCAACTCGCCGCTGCGGTCGACCAGCGTGACGCCCGGCGCGGCCTGCGCGATGGTTGGCAGCGCGGCCGGATCGGTCAGGCCCAGCAGCGAGATCATGCCGGCGTATTCGCCGTCGTGCTGGCCTAGCCACAGCGCGCGCCAGCGTTCGGCCTGCGGGCCTTGCAGCGCGCCGTCGATGGTGACGACCGGCAGCGCCGCCAGCGACTGCAGCTCCTGTGTCACGGCCTCGAGCGGAATGCCGAGGTCCGTCATGGGCTTCCACACTTGCGGTTGTCCGGCCAGCTCGGCCAGGCGGCGGCCCAGGGCCTGCTGGTCGGCGGCGGGCGACACAAGCTGGCTGAGCGCGTTGTAGGTGGCCAGGCCGCCCCGCTGGACCAGCGTGTCGAGCGCTTGCGCGACCCGCGCCTGGCGGCGCAGCAGTTCGTCGGGATCGGGGGCGCGCACCAGAAAGAACTGGCTTGTGGGCACAAAACCGGTGATCTCGCCGATCTGCCGGGCCTGCTGCATCAGCGGCGCCGGCAGGCTCAGCCATTGACGCAGATCGTCCTGGATGCCCAACCGCGCGATGCCGCCCGCCGTCACCGCCACCAGGACGGCCGCCCCGGCCCACAGAAGGCCGCGCCGGGCGCCCAGCCGTTCGCGCGTGGCGAGCGCGGCCTGGGCAAAGTGAAGCAGCGGCAGCCAGGGGCGCGGCTGCCAGCCCCGCATCCACGCCGGAAGCTGGCACACGGTGCAGGCATACGCGCCAAGCAGGCCGGCCGCCGAGAACACGGCGGTCTGGGTCAGCGCCGGAAACGGCGTGAACGCCAGCACGACATAGCCCACCAGACTGGCGGCCAGGCTGATCGTCAGACCGGGCAGCACGCGGCGCAGCGCGGGCCACGCTTGCCAGTCCGGCATCCCGAAGCGCTTGCCCAGCCAGTGCATGGGAAAGTCGACCGCCACCCCGATCAGGCTGGCGCCGATGACCAGCGTCAGGACGTGGATCGAGCCGAACACCGCGACGCACGCGACCGCGCCGGTCACGAGGCCCACGGCCACGGGCACGAAGGCCAGCAGCACGCGCCAGCGGCGCAGCGCCAGCAGCAGGACGAGCACGATGCCGATCGTGGCGCCGGACCCGATCCAGCTGCTTTCGGCGACCGCCTGCGCTTTGCCGGCCGCCGCGTACAGCGCGCCGCCCGCCACCAGCATCTGGGCGCCGCCGGCCTCCAGGGCCTCGCGGTCCTTGGCGATCTGCGTGGCGATGCGTTGCGGCGCATCGGCATCGAACGCGTCGCCGCGCGTCTCGGCGCGCACGAGCACCCAGCGTTTGCCGTTCTGCTGCGCCTGCAGCGTGCCCGAGCCCATGTCGTAATGCACGGGTCCGCCGGGCCTGAGCGATTGCTCGGCGCGGCGCGTGAGCCCCAGCCAGTCTTGATCGGCGGGCACGAGGCCCGACGAGGAGAAAGGATCGGACAGCTCGCGCGCGCGGCGCTGTGCGAATGCGGCGGGATCCGTCTCAAGCAGTTGGCGGTCCGCCAGCGGCAGCATCGCCAGGCGGCCGGCCAGCAGTTGTTCGCGCAGGGCGGCCAGGTCCACATTGACTTCCACCTGCACGACCGAAAAGAGGCCGCTGTCCGACCAGCGTTTGGCAAGCAGGCGCGCCGGCTGCGCGGGGTCGGCGCCATCCGGAGCAGACACCAGCGCGATGAGCTGGCGCGACAGCGGTTCCTGGATGCGGGCCTCGGCCAGCTGGCGCGTGGCGTCACTGGCGCTTTGCGGCACCAGCTCCATCAGGTTGGCCGACACCGGCCAGCCATTGCGGCATTGCCAGGCGCCGGCAAGCAGCACCAGCAGCAGCCCCAGCTTGAAGAGGCGGGGCAGCCAGCGTTCAGTCCGAGAATGCACGCTGTTCCTCGGGCGTGAGCGCATCGGCCGCAACCGCGCCCGTCATCTGCAGGACGCTGCGGTCGCCTTGCGTCTCGCGCAATTCGATGCGATCGACCAGCGCGCCGCCGTCGATCTGGATCGTGCTGAAGATCTGCTTGAGCAGCGCCGACCGCGGCGTCAGCGTCAGTTTCCAGGCGGTCGCCTCGCCCGTCAGCGCCAGGTCGAAGTTCTCTTCGAGCCCGCGCGTGTCGCCAGCCAGGACCGACAGGAACAGCTGGTTCTCGCGTCCCGCGCCGGTGTGCTGGGGCAGCGCCTGCCAGGCGCCCGATTCGTCGCGGCGCGCGATGCCGTCGGCGTTGATGCGCAGGTCCTGGGCGATGGGCGTACGCAAGCGCCAAAGCAGGCCCTTGCCCGCCGCCAGCGTGAAGTCGCCCCGGCTGGTCAGGGGTTGGGGCAGCGACCGCAGGAATTTCTGCTGGACGAACTGGCCGCGCACGATCGGCGTGGCGCGCAGTTGCTGTTGCAGGGCGTTCAGGTCGAACGCCTGGGCGCTCAGGGGCAGCAGCGCCATCGCCAGCAGAAAGAGAAATCGGATCAGGCGCATGTCGCGGCCTCCTGGGATTGAAGGGCGCGTTGGACCGCATCAACGAAGACGTTGGGCGAGGTCAGCTGCATTTCGCGGCTGGTCAGGCACACGGCGACCTGCTCGGAGGTGGCCCGGGTGAGCCGCTGGCCCGTGGCCGCGTCTTGGATCAGGTAGTTGATCTTGAGGCGGTGCTCCCATTCGACCAGTTCGGCGCGCACGACCAGGCGTTGGCCGAACTGCGCGGGCTGGGCGTAGCGCAGATGCAGGTCGATCACCGGCCAGGCGTAGCCGCTTGCCCGCATCGCGTCGTAGTTGTGGCCGATCCGGTCCAGCAGTTCGCAGCGCGCCTGTTCCAGGTATTTGACGTAATGGCCGTGCCACACGACGTTGATTGAATCGACATCGAAGAAGGGCACACGGATTTCGACTTGCGCGCCGATCGCGCCACGTTTACGCATCGTCTTTCCAGAAGGGGTAGAAGTTGAACCACTGCAGCGGCGCGTCGCGGCAATGCGCGGCCAGACGGTCGGCATAGCGCTGGGTCCAGACGGCGATCTGCGCCTGCCGGGTCGCGCGCGTCCATTCGACGCGCTCGGTCAGGCGCTCCATCGAGACGCGATAGCGGCCGCCGTGCCGGGTGCAGCGCAGCAGGTTCACGGGGCAGCCCAAGAGGCCCGCCAGAAGCCACGGGCCCTGGGGGAACAGGGCGGTGGCGCCCAGGAATTGCACGGGTACCGTGCGGTCGCCGCGCAGTGGCACACGGTCGCCGGCGATGGCAAGCCATTCCCCGCGCTCCAGGCGCTCGGCCAGATCCAGCATGACGGCGGCATCAAGCTCGCTGACCTGGATCATGCGCAGCCCGCCGCCGGCCTCGTCGAGCAGGCGGTTGAAGTTCACGGCGTGCTTGCTGTGCACCAGCACATTGAGCCGCAGCGCGCCGGTCTGCTCCGCAAGCGCGCGGCAGATTTCGAGGTTGCCCAGGTGCGAGCCCACCAGAATCTGTCCGCGCCCGTGGCCCATCTGGCCATGCAGGCCGTCCGGGTCCGCGATATCCAGACGCGCCATCGTGATCTTGCCCTGCCATACGTCCAGCTTGTCCAGAATGGCGGTGGCGAAGGCGAGGTACTGGCGGTACACGGGCAGGGCGCGCGGCAGCGGCGCGGCCAGTTCGCCGGAGGCCGCCACGCGAGACTGGTACACCGCGATCGCGCGCCGCGCGCGGGCGCCAAACGCGTAGAAGTACAGCACCACCACCCAGACCACGGGCGCGACCGCGCGCCGTCCCAGCCTGCGCGCGGCCCAGGCCGTCAGGCGCATCAGCACGGGGCTGCCGCGTTCGCGCTGCCCGGCCCAATGCGGATCGGCCACGCTCATGGCTGGGCGCTCCGGGACACGCGGCGCCACAACAGCGCCGGCGACCGGGCCAGCATGCCGAAAAACAGGCGCGCGTGCATGCGGCTGATCAGCACGTTGTCTTGCAGGCCCTTGAAATGCGAAATGCCGCCCTCGGGGTAGACCACGCGCGTCGGCAGCCAGGCCATGCGCACGCCGCGCCAGTGCAGCCGCACCAGCACGGCAATGTCGAAGTCCATGCGCTGGCCGACGTGGGCGCCGTCGATCACCGGCAGCACGGCTGCCAGCGGGTAGACGCGAAACCCGCACATGGCGTCGGGGATGTCGAGCGACAGGGTGTTGATCCAGACCCACACGCGGGTCAGCCAGCGGCCGTAGAGACGGCTGCGCGGCACGTCGTCGCCGTACACGGGCGCGCCGCAGATCACGGCGTCCGGCTGCTCGCGCGAGGCTTGCGCGAATAGCGGGATGTCTTGCAGCGCATGCTGGCCGTCGGCGTCCACCTGCAGGGCATGCGTGTATCCCAATGCCAGCGCGGCCCGCAAGCCATCCTGCACAGCGGCGCCCTTGCCGCCGTTGACGGGGCGGCGTACCAGGTGGGTGTCGGGCCGTTCGGCCAAGGCGTCCAGCACGGCGGCGCATGCGGGGGCCGAGCCGTCGTCCACCAAAACGCAAGGCAGGCCTTGCGCGGCAAGCTGTGCGACGACCGCGGCGACGGTGCCGCCGTGGTTGTACACGGGCACGACCGCGCAGAGCTTATGCGGCGTCATGGCTTGCTCCGTGGAGAATGCGCCCGGACGAGCACGGCGCGTCATTCACCGTGAACGTGAAGTAGAGCTTCTGTTTGGCGGTATCCCATTTCAGCGTCAGGACGGCGGCGTCGCCCGGACGCAGCAGACGCTGGAACTTCAGCGCTTCCATGCCCGCGAAGTTCAGGCCGGGGTGCAGGTCGCGCTGGGCAAGCGACATGGCCCAGCTGATCTGCGCCACGCCCGGCACGACCGGCGCCGCGGGAAAGTGTCCGCTGAAGTAAGCCAGGTCGTAGGGAATGTCGAGCGTATAGCGGCGTTCGTTGTCCGGTTGGCCGGGCAGGCCAGCCGGGATGGCGGCGGGCGCCACGGGGCGCGGGCCGGCCGCGGCCTCGAAGTCGGCTTGCGGCAATTTGCCTTGGGCGTTGGCGGGCAGGTGGGGCAGCAGCCGCCAGGTGCGCGGAATCGCCAGCGATTCGAAGCGCGCGGCCAGATGGCCGCGAAGCGCGTCCACCACGGCTTTGCGGCCCTGGTTGCGCAGTGCATGCAGGCCGTGGGCCGACAGCGCAACGAGCGCGGCCAGGCGCGTGGCGCCGGCGGCCTTGCCGAGCCGGACGTCGGTCGCGAAGGCATGTTCCATCAGCGCGTGTTCGATCATGGGGAGTGACACGCGCTTGTCTTCGATCTTCATGATGCGGTCCAGCCTGCCGAGCAGCCGGAAACCCGTCGCTGTGAGCTCGGCGCCATCGGCGGTCTGCGCCTCGCTGGACTGCACCCAGGGCGACGACACGCGCAGTGCGCCTGCGTCGTTCAGGTCGACGCTGACGCCCGGCAGCGGCTGCCAGTCGGTGTCGCCGGTGCGCCAGGCGACCGCGCCCGTTTCGGAACTGCCGTAGATCTCGGTGGGGCGCAGTCCGAGCGAACTTTCGATGTCGTCGGATACGTCAAGCGGCAGCGCGCCGCCCGACGAATGGATGCGCGTCAGCCGCCCGCGCAGTTGCGCCGCGTCCAGGCGCTGGCCCAGCCGGCGCAACAGCGCGGGGCTGGCGATCCAGGCGAATGTGGGAAAGCGCAGGCTGGCCTGTTGCAGGTCTTCGGGGTACAGCCGCTGGCGGCGGTCGATCTGGCGGCCCGCGCAAAGCGGCCACAGCACGCGGAAGGGTAGGCCGTACATATGCTGGGCGGACACGCTGCCCAGCACGGGCGTGTGCGTGTCGGGCCATTGGCGCTGCAAGGCGTCGATCTCCGCCGCAAGCTGGCGCCATTGCTTGACGATGTGCTTGGGCGCGCCGCTGGACCCCGAGGTGCACAGCACCAGCGTCACCGATGCATCCAGTTCGGCCGGCGCGAGCGGCGGCTGGTCCAAGAGGTCCGCCAGCCGCCATTGCCGCCCGGCAGGCACGGGCAGATCGGTGTCGGTCAGCCACGCATCGACCGTGCAGTCCAGGCCGTTGCAGGTCTGGCCCTGGTTGTCTCCGGGCAGGACGGCCACGACGCCCGCGCGCCAGCACGCGAGCAGCGCGCAGGCCAGTTCCACCGCGTCGTCGAACCACAGCGCGGCGCGGCGCACCGGGCGCGCGCGCAACGCGCCCGCCACGGACAGGGCGTTCCGCGCAAAGACCTCACGGGTGATCGCCGGGCCATCCGCGATGGCGGCGTCCATGCCGCCAGGGGCGGGCATCAGCAGGCGGGGCAGGGGCGTCCAGGCCATGGCTTCAGGCGGCCTTCGCGGCGGCGGGGCGCACCAGCCATTCGCCGGCGGCCATCATGCCCATCAGCACGTAGCTGGCGCAGCCGTTGTAGGCCACCCACCAGCTCCACGGCGCCCAGGCCGCCAGCGCGGCGGCGATCGTGCCGTTCAAGGCGAAAAACACGCACCAGGCGCGGGTCACGTTGCGGGTGTAGCGCACGCCCTCGGGCGGCAGATCGGGGTGGCGCAGGCGCGCCAGGCGTTCCACCACGGGCTGTCCGGCGCGCAGGCTCATGCCGAAAATGGCCAGCATCATGGCGTTGACCAGCACGGGATACCAGCGCAGCCAGCTCTCGGAATTGGTTACCGCCAGGATCAGGCAGAAGCCCAGTGCGGCGGCGGGCAGCAGCTTGTCGCCGGGCTGCGCGGCGCGCGCGGTCAGGCCGCGGGCCAGCCACAACAGGGCCAGCGGCAAGGCCAGCCAGGCGGCGTTCACGCGTCCCAGCATCGCGTACACGACGAAGGGGTAAGCCACTGCGGCGGCGGCCAAGGCGGCCGCAACGCCACGGTTCATGCGGCCGGGTCCTGCTTTTGCCACATGGCCTGCACGACGTCTTCGACGGTGCGGACCGTGCGGAAGTCGTTGGCGTCCAGCTTGCGGCCGGTCTGGCGGCGCACGTGGTCGATGAGGTCGATCGCGTCGATGCTGTCGATTTCCAGATCGGTATACAAATGCGCGTCGGGCGTGATCCGTTCCGGTTCGATTTCGAACAGTTCGACGAGGGCGCCGCGCAGCGTGTTGAAGATTTCGTCGCGGGTGTGCATGGTGACTCCGTATGCGTCAGTCGCGGCGTTGCGCAGTGACAAATGCCGCCAGGCTGGCAATGCTGGCGAAATGCTCGCGCATGTTGCGCGTTTCGGGATCGATGGTGATGGCGTAGCGCTTTTGCAGCGCCAGGCCCAGCTCCAGCGCGTCGACCGAATCCAGGCCCAGCCCATCTCCGAACAGCGCGGCTTCGCGGTCGATGTCGTCGGGCGTGATGTCTTCGAGCCCGAGGGACTCGATGACGAGCGTCTTGAGCTCAAGTTCCAGTTGATTCATCCAGCTTTGACTCCACTTGCGCCGCCGTGGGCGGCGGCGCGTTCATTGGGGCGCCCTGCGGCGCCTGCGGCGCCAGCTTGGCTTCGAAATAGGCGTGCAGGTAGGCATTCATCTTGCGGCCGGCGATCGGCAGCGGATGGGCCTGGCTCCAGGTCGCCGGGTCGATGTCTTCACCGACCTCGATGACATAGCGCATGCGCGAGGGCGGAATCCGGTACCAGGGCTCGCCCTTGGTGAGGCTGCGCGGATTCATCCGGATCACGACCGGCGTCACGACCTGCGCGCCGCGCAGCGCAATGGCGCATGCGCCGCGATGAAACTGCGGCATGGCGTCCGGCGGCGTGCGCGTGCCTTCCGGGAAGACGATCAGCGTTTCGCCATTGCGCAGCACATCAGCCGCGCGGTCGAACATGTCGAAGCTTTCGTCATTGGTGATGTATCCGGCATTGGCCACGGGGCCGCGGGTAAAGGGATTCGTGGCAAGGCCATGCTTGACGATGCAGTTGGCGTTCTTGACGTGCCCGACCAGGAACACCACATCCAGCAGCGACGGATGGTTGGCAAGAATCATCTGGCCCGGCCGGCCCAGGCGGTCGGCGCCCTTGAATTCCACGGTCAGGATGCCCACGCGCACCATGAACCGGATGAACAGCCTGAAGGTGCCATTCAATGCCCAGCGGGCCCGGCGTTGGCGGTCCTGGCGGTCGCCCGGCAGCAGGCGCTGGGGCGGAAACACCATCAGGCGCAGCAGCACGCCGCCCACCCCGAACATGGTGAAGGCCATGCCGGTGGCGACCAGGCGCCAAAGCCAGAAATCTTGACGAACTTGAGCCGGGGAGGTCATGCGTTACGTGTCCAGGTCCATTGGCGGCTGCGGTTGGCATGCCGCCAGCTTGGGGTCTGCAGCGTCAGGTGGCGGACCAGATTCAGCGGATTGGGCCAGACTTGCGGCGGCGCATCACTGTTGCCAGCCGGACCCATCGAGAGCGCCCAGTCCGTGCCCGGGCACAGGCGGAACGCGGCGGCGTAGGAAAACGGCGCGTCGCCCACCCAGGGCGCGTACGGGCGCGGCGGCACTTCCTCGGCCAGCACCACCAGCACGTTGTCATGCCCCTGGCCGAACAACAGGGCGGCTTCGAGGAAGGCGTGCTCCAGGCCGTCGTCCTCGACGGACAGCGCCACGGACTCGGCCGTTTCGCGGCGTATGATCGACCATTGCGCGGCTATCGCGTTGTGCACCGACAGGCCAAATGCCGTGGGCGACAGCGGCTCGTCCGCCGCCAGCGACTCAAGCAGTCCGAAGTTGCGCGTGGTTTCTCCGTGCCGCGAGGCGAAGACGAACGGCATGTCCGGGTATCCGTCGGCAAGCGGCCACGCGCACGCAAACACCCCGCGAGCCAGAGGGCTGAGGCGGCGGCGCTGCATGGGGGGCAAGAAGTCGAGGCGGGCGGCGGCCTGATCTCCGAGGGGGCAATACGGGTGTTCCGCCCAGTGCTGCCAACTGCTCGGGTCTTGAAATCCTGGTGTCCAACCTTGCCAATGCGCGATGGAGAACGTCAACATAGCGCGCGATTCTACTATGGCAAACTCGGCTCAAACTGTTTTGAATAGTTACACATCACACAAATTGGCTTAGATTTCTCGCATTATTTTCTAAATAGTTACTTTCTCCGTTGGATATTCAGGAACTTTTAATCTGGTGGGCGGATCAAAGCGCCGCCTCTTTATATAGCCCCGAGCAGCTGTCCGCCGAAGACGCTGCCCGAGCGGTTGCGATCCGCAGCGGCAAGGCGCTGCGCGACTGGAAGGCCAGCCGCGCGCTGTTGCATGACGTGCGCAGCCGCCAGCCCGATTCCCGCCCGGCCTCGCTCAGCCACAGCAACGGCCACGCCATCGTGGCCACCGCCCCGGCCGGCTGGAAAATCGGCGCCGACCTCGAGGCAATCTCCCCGCGCGACGTGCAGGGGCTGGCCCAGTGGGTGTGTTCGGCCGCCGAACGCGACCTGTTGGCGGGACTGCCCGACGAGGCGCGCCTGCTCCGCTTCTACCAGCTATGGACATTGAAAGAGGCCTTCATCAAGGCCGCCGGCCTGGATTTTCCGGCTGACATGGCGTCGGTGGGCTTGTGTCCGGCGCTGTCCGGTTTTGCGCTGCGCCCGCCGCCGGGACGCTGGCGGGCCTGCTCCTATCGGGTGGGCGCCGGCTGGATGGCCTCGGTGGTGTGGCAGGCCCCAGAAGGATCAGCAGGGGACTTGGCGCAACCCCTGTGGACCGGCGCGGCCGGCTGTCAGTTGCCTGATGTCCTGATACAAGGTTGTTGGCCGCCCGATACGACTTGAAACCGCCCTGACGTTTCGCCGCTCGCATTTAAAGATGTATTATGAATATATGTTTAAAGGCGATCCTGTTCGCCATTCAAGGAGCAGTTGATGTTGAGCCCCCAAATCCGCGAGCTGGTCAAAGCCACGGCCCCCGTCCTGAAGGTCCATGGCGTCGCCTTGACCAAGCACTTTTACGCGCGCATGTTCCAGCACAACCCGGAACTCAAGCACGTGTTCAACCAGGCCCACCAGGCGGGCGGCGCGCAGCAGCACGCGCTGGCCGGCGCGGTCACCGCCTATGCCGAGCACATCGACGACCCCTCGGTGCTGATGCCGGTGGTGACGCGGATCGTGCACAAGCACGTCAGCCTGGGCATCCGGCCCGAGCACTACGCCATCGTGGGCAAGCATCTGCTGGCTTCCATTCGTGAGGTGCTGGGCGAAGCCGCCACCGACGAACTGGTGGACGCGTGGGCCGCGGCGTACGGCCAACTGGCCGACCTGCTGATCGCCGAAGAGGCCCGCCTGTATGCGGAGTCGGCCAACAAGCCCGGCGGCTGGACCGGCTGGCGCGCGTTCCGCGTCGTGGGCAAGCAGCCCGAAAGCGCCGAAATCACCTCGTTCTACCTCGCCCCGGCCGACGGCGGCACGGTCCCGGCTTACCGGCCCGGCCAGTATGTGTCCGTGCGCGTGTTCGTGCCGGAACTGGGCCTGATGCAGCCGCGCCAATACAGCCTATCGGACGCGCCCGGTCAGGATCGCCTGCGCATCTCCGTCAAGCGCGAGCCGGCCGGCGACCAGACGCCGGCGGGCCGCGTGTCCAACGCGCTGCATGACCGCCTGGAAGAAGGCGGCGTGCTGGACGTCGCACCCCCGCAGGGCGATTTCCACCTGCGCGAGGACGGCGATGCGCCCGTCGTGCTGCTGAGCGGCGGCGTGGGTCTGACGCCCATGGTGTCGATCCTGAACCATCTGGTGCATGCCAATGACGCGCGCCAGATCCGCTTCGTGCACGGCTGCCGCAATCGTTCGGTGCACGCCATGCGCGACCACGTGAACGACATCGCGGCAAAGCGCGCCAACGTGCGCAAGGCGGTGTTCTACGAAGAGGTGGGCCATGGCGACCAGGCCGGCCGCGACTACGATCACCAGGGGCGCGTCGATCTGCACGCCATTCGCGACGAGGCCATCGTGCCGGGCGCGGACTACTACTTGTGTGGCCCGGCGGCCTTCATGCGTGCGCAGCGCGAGGCGTTGCTGGGGCTGGGCGTGACCGAAGACCGCATCCACGCCGAAGCCTTCGGCACCGGCGGCGTCGCCGGCTGACCGGTGTATCCTGGCGGCCCGACGTTTCCGGGCCGCCCGGTCCACATGTCCTGACCACCATGCAACTGAACCGATTCACCGACTTCGGCCTGCGCGTCCTGATGTATCTGACGCAATGCCGCGACCGGTCCGCAGCCGTCACGATCCCCGAGATCGCTGACCGCTTTGGCCTGTCGCGCAATCATCTGGTCAAGGTCGTGCATTTCATGTCGCAGCGCGGCTGGGTCAGCACCACGCGCGGCAAGGGGGGCGGGCTGAGCCTTGCCCGCGCCGCCACGGAATACCGCGTCGGTGATCTGGTACGCGAGCTCGAGCAGCAGGGTCCGCTCATCGATTGCCGCGAACCCCCGTGCGCGCTGGACGGCGTGTGCCGGCTGTCGGGCGTGCTGGCGCAGACGCTGCAGGCCTTCTACGACACCCTCAATGGCTACACGCTGGCCGATCTGGTCCGGGAACCGACCGCCGCCGCGATCATCAAGCTGCACCGCGTCGCCTGAATCGGAGACATGATGTTTGGTTATGGCTCCTGCGGCGTTTGGCATTTGCCGGCGCGGGGGCGGCCGTTACAGAATGGCCGTGTTCGCGGTCTACTTGGATAACGGTATGCGCGTTTGCGTAATTGGCGCCGGCGTCGTCGGTGTGACGTCGGCCTATTTCCTGGCGCGCCAGGGTCATGACGTGGTGCTGGTTGACAGCCAGCCCCGCCCGGCGGAAGTCTCCAGCTATGCCAATGGCGGTCAGCTCAGCTACAGCTATGTGGCGCCGCTGGCCGGGCCCGGCGTGCTGCCCAGCGTGCCGGGCTGGCTGCTGCGCCATGATTCGCCGCTGCGGTTCCGGCCCCGCCTGGACCCGCATCAGTGGCGCTGGTGCCTGCAATTTGCGCTGGCCTGCCGCGCGTCGGTCGCCAAGGCGTCCACCGCCCAGATGCTGACCCTGTCCTACCTCAGCCGCGATGTCATGCACTCGCTGCTGGAACAGGAAGACCTGGCTTTCGGCCACCTGAAGAACGGCAAGCTCATCGCCTATCGCAGCCCCGACCTGCTGGAAAAGGCGCGCGCGCTGGTGGCGTACCAGGCGGCGCACGGCGCGGACCAGCAGGTGCTCGATGCCGCCCAGACCGTGGCGCGCGAACCGGCGCTGGCCGGCATGGGCGCCAGCCTGGCGGGCGCCATCTATACCCCCAGCGAAGAAGCCGGCGACTGCCGGCAATTCACCGAAGCGCTGTTCGACCGCCTGCAAGGCTTGGGCAACGTGCAGTGCGCCATGTCCAACCCGGTGTCCGGTCTGCAGCGCGAAGGCCGCCGCATCGTCGCGGTCAACACGCGCGACGGCGACATCGGCGCCGACGCCGTCGTGCTGGCCACGGGCATCGGTACCCGCGCCTTGCTTGGGCCCCTCGGTCACGACGTGCCGCTGTACCCCCTGAAGGGCTACAGCCTGACCGTGCCGCTGGCAGACGACGACGCCGTGGCGCCGCGCATCAGCGTGACCGACTACGAACGGCGCATCGTCTACGCCCGTGTCGGCGGCGTGCTGCGGATCGCGGCCATGGTGGACATCGGCAGCAACAACGCCGACATCGACCCCGCTCGCGTTGGCCTTCTGAAGAAACAGGTGCTCGAAGCTTTCCCGCAACTGGACCTGCGCCAGGCCATTCCGTGGGCGGGCCTGCGCCCGGCCACGCCCACCGGAAAGCCGCTGATCGGCCGCAGCCCGGCAGCCGACAATCTGTGGCTGAACGTGGGGCAGGGGGCGCTGGGGTTTACCTTGGCCTGCGGCAGCGCGGCGTTGCTGACGGCGCAAATGGGCGGCCTGGAGCTGCCGCTGGATCCGGCGCCGTTCAAGCCCTGAACCTCGAAGCGTGAACGCGGCGCCGGCAAGGGCAATGTCCATTTTGCGATAGCGCGTGCCATTTCGTCGGCAGACGGGCTGACGCGGGCTCAATAGGATGAGGATCACTCCTTCGCCAGACCGCATTCTTGCGGGCTCGAAGGAGCCGATCCCTCCTTCGAGCCTTCCATCATGTCCTATCTGTTTCCGTTGTTCGCCATCCTGTTCTGGGCGGGCAACGTCATCGTCTCCAAGATGGCCGCCAGCGCCATCTCTCCCACCGCCATCACCTTCTACCGCCTGCTGCTGGCGCTGTTCCTCATGGGGCTGTTCACGGCCCGTCCCGCGTGGCGCAATCGCAGGGTCATCCTGCGCCACTGGCCAAAGCTGGCGCTGTACGGCGCGCTGTCGTCGGCGGTTTTCCAGGCGCTGTCGTACCGGGCGGCCGAAACCACCACCGCCACCAACATGGCCATTCTGACTGCGCTGATCCCGCTGCTCAGCATGCTGGGCAGCGTCGTGATCCTGCGCGATCCGCTGACGCTCGGCATGGCCGCGGGCGGGGCGTTGTCGTTTCTGGGACTGTTGTATTTGGTGGGGCAGGGCGACATGCTGAGCGTGTTCCAGCATGGCGTGCATGTGGGCGATGGCCTGATGCTGCTGGCCGCGTTGTCGTACGCGCTGTACGGCGTGCTGCTGCGCCACTGGAAGGTGCCGGTGCCCGCCTGTCAGTCCACCTTCGTGGAGTCGATTTTTGCGCTGATCTATATGCTTCCGCTCTACCTGCGGGTGCCGGCCGCCCAGGCCGCGCTGGACACCAATACCATTCCGCTGATCCTGTACGCCGGTATTTTCTCGTCGGTGCTGCTGTCGTACCTGTGGATCGAAGGCGTGCACCGCTTGGGCCCGAACCGCTGCAGCATCTTCATCAATCTGCTGCCGCTCTTTACCGCGCTGGCCGCTTTCGTGATGCTGCGCGAGCACCTGCAGCGCTATCACGTCCTGGGCGGCGCGGTCACGCTGGCGGGCGTGCTGCTGGCGCAGACCGTGCAGCGGCCGCTGTTTGGCGCCGGGCGCGCGCTGGCGGTCGGCAAGGCGTAGCGCCGCCGTTCACGGGCGTTCAAGACAGGCGCCCGCCGCCGACGCATAGTGGCCGCTTTGCGCGGTGAGGCGATGAGCATTTTTCAAAAGACCACGATTGCGCTGGCCCGGAGCCCGGCGGTCGGCCAGGCGATGCGGGCGATGGCCGCCCGGACATCGCTGGCGCGCCGGTTCGTCGGCGGCGCCGGCGTGGACGAAGCCGTGCGCACCGCCGTGAGACTGCGCGAGGCGCACGGCATCCGCGCGTCGCTCTTCTATCTGGGCGAGTACGTGGCGGATCGCGCCGCCATCGACCACAACGTCGGGCAAGCCATCGACGCCTGCCGGGCGTTGGCGGGCGCGGGCCTGGACGTGCATGTCTCCGTCGACCCCACGGCCATCGGCTACATGCACGCCGATGCCCTGGGCGAGGAAAACGCGCGACGTATCGGCAGGGCGGTGCAGGCCGTCTCGGACACGGGGCGGGACTGGCTGGTGCTGGACATGGAAGATTCCGGCATTCGCGACCGCACGTGCGCGCTGCACCGGACACTGCTGGCCGAGGGCCTGCCGGCGGGCCTTACGCTGCAGGCGCCGCGCCGGCGCACGCCCGAGGATCTGGTCTGGGCGATCCGCCAGCGCACATCGCTGCGGCTGGTGAAAGGCGCCTTCCCCGAGCGTGCGCTGGACCACGCCGGGCGCGCGCGCATCGACCAGGCCTATCTGGACGCGGCGTCCATCATGTTGTCGCGCGAGGCCCGCGAATCGGGCTTTTACCCGGTGTTCGGCACGCACGACGACCGGCTGGCCGGGGCCATCGTCGATCTGGCGCGCGAGCGCGGCTGGCCCGCCGAGGGATTTGAATTCGAAATGCTCTACGGCGTGCGTCCGGACTGGCAGATTGCGCTGCGCGGATTGGGCTATAACGTCAGGGTTTATCTTCCGTTCGGCGCGGACTGGTGGCCGTATGCCATCCGCCGCGTCGGCGAAAATCCTCGCAATGCGTGGCTCCTGGCCCGTTCGCTCACCTCGGACGGGCATTACTTCGGATAGCCGCGACTGGCTGGCGCAACATGGCGGTTTCTCAACACATCTGGCATTGCGGCGCGGGACTGCCCGGCGACGTGCTGATCGCGGACCTGCGCGCCTACCGGTACGCGCCGCATTTTCACGACGCCTAGTCCATCGGCGCCATCGAGCATGGCCGGTGCGACTTCACCGTGCAGGGGGAGACCCACGCCGCCTGCGCGGGCGAACTGGTGGTGATCGCGCCGGGACAGGTACACACGGGCGGCACGGCCGCCGGACCGCTCGCGTATCGCATGGCGTACATCGATCCTGCCTGGTTCCAGGACCATGCTCGCGCGCTGCATGCGCAGGGTGCGCGGCTGGCGGGACCGGTGATCGCGGATGCCGCCCTGTGCGCGCAATGGCTGGAGGCGTTGACGCCCGACGAGATCGCGCCCGCCGAACGCAGCGCACGCCTGTCCGCGGCCCTGTTCGGCACGCTGGCCGCGCACGGCGAGGCGCTGGACGAAAGCGGGACGCCCGCTGCCGGTACGCCCGAAGCCGGTAAGCCCGCAGCCCCCCCCTCCGATGACCTATCCGCCATCACCGACGTCTGCGCCATGCTGCTTGCGCGCATGGCCGGGGATCCGTCCTGCGCGCCCGACCTGCAAGCGCTGGCGCAGGCGCAGGATCGTCATCGGACCACGCTGGTCAAGCAGTTTGCGCGGCGTTACGGATTACCGCCGCAAGCGTGGCTGCGCAACTGGCGCGTGGCGCGCGCGCGGGTGCTGCTGCGCGGCGGCTTGCCGTTGGCGGACGCGGCGCAGGCGGTGGGTTTTGCCGATCAGGCGCACCTGACGCGGGTGTTCAAGCAGGTCTACGGCAGTCCGCCCGGCGTGCTGGTGAGAGCCGGCGCGGTGGGCTCCCAGACGTTGTGACTGCGGGGCGTTTCAAGCCGGTAATCCGAATATTTGCGCGTGAAGAATTCCGCGCCCAGCGCCTGCGCGGCGGCCAGCGGGCGCCGCGGATCCAGCGCCACCTCGCCGCGCCGGTTGCCCGCGCCGTGCACATATCCCACGAAGTCGGAATGCGTGTAGCGCGCAAACTCCTGCACTTGATGCACGATGCCCAGCGCCGCGCCGGGATAGGTCTCTTCGGACGCCACCGTCAGTCCGAGCCGCTTGCCGGCCATGCGTGTCTTGACGCGTTCGGGTTCGGGGCCGGAACCCGCGTAGTGGCTGAACGATCGATCAAAGAACGCCTTGGTCTGCGCCGACATTCCATACCAGTAGATCGGCGTGCAGAACAGCACGCCATCGGCCGGCAGGAAATGGTCCAGGAAGAGTTCGGCGTACCGGTCGGCGGGCGGTTTGGCATGGCGCAGATCGGGCAGCAGGCCCTGGATGTAGTCATCCAGGAAAAAGAGGGAGGCCGAAATGCCAGCCGCCTGCGCGCCCTGGCGCGCGGCGTGGGCCAACGCCGCGCTGTTGCCATTGCGGCGCGGGCTGCCCACCAGGATCAGCAATCGCTGTTTTGGGTGATTTGAATTCATTCTTGGCTCCTTGGTGAAATGCTGGGACTACGTTCGGATAGGTAATCCTGATCTCCAGGCAGGGCCGCGACAACTGACGATTCCTTCACTAAGATGAATCCTGTTCATCCCAGGAATCGCCCATGTTTGCCACGCTTCCCGTCACTGCGCTGCGCACGTTCGAGGCTGCCGCGCGGCTGCGCAGTTTCAAGCTGGCCGCGGCCGAACTGTCCGTCACCCCGACGGCGGTGTCGCATCAGGTCAAGGCACTGGAACGCCATGTGGGGTGCGCGCTGTTCGATCGCGTTCCGCGCGGCGTGCGGCTGACGGACCAGGGGGCGCGCCTCTTTGCCGGCGTGCACGGCGCGTTGCTGGACGTGGCGCAGACGCTGGACGCCTTGCGGCCCGCGCCGGAATCCGGCGCGCTCACCGTGTCCACGACGCATTCCTTTGCGGCGTTGTGGCTCGTGCCCCGGCTGGGGCGCTTTCACGAGGCCTACCCGCAGTATCAAGTGCGTCTGGATACGTCGCCTGATCCCGTGGACCTGCTGAAGGACGCCAGCGTGGACGTCGCCATCCGCTACAGCCGGGCGCGCTATCCCGCATTGCACGCGGCCTGCGCGCTGCCCGAATGGTTCGGGGTATACGGCGCGCCGGCGCAGGTTGCCCGTGCGGGCCGGCGGGCGCCGGCCCTGGTGACGGTGCGCTGGCGCGACTCGCCCTTATACGAACAGGGGTGGCAGGCGTGGTGCGAAGCCGCCGGCCTGCCGGCATGGAAGCGGCCGGTGGCGGAGCACGCCTACACCGAGGAACACTACGCGCTGCAGGCCGCCATTGCCGGGCAGGGCCTGGTGCTGGCCAGTTCGGTGATGGTGTCCGACAGCGTGGCCGCGGGCACGCTCGCGCCTTATCGGCCCGAGGTCCGGGTGCCGGGCGCGGCCTACACTGCGCTGTGCGCGCCGGGGCGCGAGCGTCATCCGCCCGTCAAGGCATTCCTTGCATGGTTGCGCAAGGCCTTCCAAGGCTAGTGGCCGGCCGCGCGCGGCATCCGTGGTGCGCGTACGCGCGGCGGGACAGGAGGCGCACGAGCGGGTACATTGACGTCGCCGCCCGTGTGCGGCATTCGCGTTTTCAGACTACGGAGTGCGCCCCGCCGTGAACCGATTCCACGAAATGACGGTATTTCTTGCGGTTGCCGACGCGGGCGGCTTTGCCGCGGCAGCGCGCCGGCTGGAGATGTCCGCGCCCAGCGTCACGCGCAGCGTCGCCGCGCTCGAACGCCGCCTGGGCGCCTTGCTGCTGGTGCGCACGACACGCAGCCTGCGCCTGACCGAGGCCGGCCAGCGCTACGCCGCCGATTGCCGCCGCATTCTCGACGAGGTCGAGCAGGCCGATGACGCCGCGGCGGGCGCGATGGCGGTGCCGCGCGGTGCGCTGTCCATCACCGCGCCCGCGCTGTTCGGCGAGCTGCACGTGATGCCGGCGGTGCTGGGCTATCTGCGCGGGCATCGCCAGGTGTCGCTGCGCGCGCTGCTGGTGGACCGCGTGGTGAACCTGGTGGACGAGGACATCGACGTGGCCGTGCGCATCGGCGCGCTGCCGGACTCGTCGCTGACGGCGGTGCCGGTGGGCCACGTGCGCCGGGTGGTGTGCGCCGCGCCGGGATTCCTGAGCGCCCATGGCGAGCCGGCCGACCCCGAATCGCTGCATCGCTTCTGCACCATCACCGCGGCCATGGAAGGCCGCGGGCCGCAATGGCGCTTCCTGCAGGACGGCCAGAGCCTTCGCTTGAACATGCAGTCGCAATTGACCGTCACCTCGTTCCAGGCGGCCGTGGCGGCTGCCCGGGAAGGGTGGGGCCTGACCCAGGTGATGTCTTATCAGGTGGCCCCGCACCTGGCCAGCGGCGCCTTGCAGATGGTGCTGCGCGACTTCGAGATGCCGCCCGTGCCCGTCCATCTGGTGTATCCGGAAGGGCGCAAAAGCTCGGCCAAGGTGCGCAGCTTTGTCGATTTCTGTGTCGAGGCGCTGCGCCGCGACCTGGCGGCGCTGCCGGCCTGACCGGTTTATTTCATTTCCGGCAAGAGTGTCTTGCCGGCGCCGGCCGTTCTCCATTGGCGCGGGCAGGCTCAAGATGGTGGCTCGAATCCACCTGAGAGCCTCCGATGCCATCCACCTCCTCGCACTCCGCCCCGGCGCAAGCCGCCGCTCCGCTCAAGTTCTACAGCTTCGCGCTTTCCGGCCACGCGCATCGTGTCGCGCTGATGCTGTCGCTGCTGGACGTGCCGCACCAACGCATCGACGTGGATCTGCGTCAGCGTGAGCAGAAGCGTCCCGAATTCCTGGCGCTCAACGCCTTCGGCCAGGTGCCGGTCATCGACGACAACGGCGTGGTGGTGGCCGACTCGACCGCCATCCTGGTGTACCTGGCCAAGCGCTACGGCGGCGGGGCCTGGCTGCCCGAGGATGCGGCGGGCGCCGCGGCCGTGCAGCGCTGGTTGTCGGTGGCGTCCGGGCCGCTGGCGGGTGGTCCGGCGTCGGCGCGGCTGGTGACGCTGTTTGGCGCGCCGCTGGATGTCGACGCCACGCTGGCGCGCGCGCATGCGCTGCTTGCCGTGATGGAAAGCGAACTTGCGCAGCGCGACTTCCTGGCTGGCAGCGAGCCCACCATCGCCGATGTGGCCTGCTATGCCTACGTGGCGCATGCGCCTGAAGGCAACGTGTCGCTGGCGGACTATCCGCGGATCCGCGCGTGGCTGAGCCGCATCGAGAACCTGCCGCGCTTCGTTCCCATGGAATCGTCGCCAGTGGGCCTGCTGGCCGCCTGATTCCCGCCAATCGACCGCGAGGACATTGCCATGAACCTTCCCGAAAACACCATGCCGTCGCCCTGGCACGAGGGTGAATTGCAACTGCAAGCGCACGCGGGCGTTGCCGCGCGCATGGACATGGTCGGCCGCAAGGTCATCCGCGACTACATGCCCGATCAACACCGCGAATTCTTCGCGCAGTTGCCGTTCGTGGTGGCCGGCGCGGTCGACGACCACGGCGATCCGTGGGCCGGCATCCTGGAAGGGCAGCCCGGCTTTGCCGTGTCGCCGGACCCGCACACGTTGCGCATCGCCGCCATGCCGGACGCGGACGACCCGTTGCGCGCAGGAATGGGACTGGGCAAGCCGGTGGGATTGCTGGGTATCGAATTGCACACCCGCCGGCGCAACCGCATGAACGGCCGCATTGCGGCGTGGGACGGCAAGCGCTTTGACGTGGCGGTGGCGCAGTCGTTTGGCAACTGTCCGCAGTACATCCAGTCTCGCGATTTTTTCTTTGCGCGTTCGCCGTCGCTGCGCTTTGCCGCCGCGCGGGAGGAGCGCGCGGGGCAGGACGACGCGGCGCGCGCCCTGATCTCGGTGTCCGACACCTTCTTTGTGGCCAGCTATGCGGACCGCGATGAAAGCGTGGGCGGACGCGCCGTCGATGTCTCGCACCGGGGCGGCAAGCCCGGCTTCGTGCGGGTGGATGGCGATGTGCTGACCATTCCGGACTTCTCGGGCAACCGGTTCTTCAATACGCTGGGCAATCTGGCCGCCAATCCCGTCGCGGGGCTGCTGTTCATCGACTTCGAACGCGGCGACGTGCTGCAACTGACGGGAAGGGCGGAGGTGATTCTGGACAGCCCGGAAATCTCGGCCTTCCAAGGCGCCGAACGCCTGTGGCGCGTGCATGTGCGCCGGGTGGTCAGGCGGCCTGGCGCGCTGGCCTTGCGCTGGCGCTTCGATGCCTGGTCGCCCACGGCATTGGCGACGGGGCGCTGGCCTGCCGCGGCCTAACGGCTGTCTTGCGCCACCTTGCGCACGACCGTGTCGCCGGGGCGCAGCGGCCGGCCGTCCTGCGCGCGGATCTCCATGCGTTGCACCGCCTGGCCGCGCTGGCGATCGATCAACGTCGAGTGTGCCTCGTCCGGCCCGAAGTAGTGGTCCTCGCCCCATTGGCGCAACCCGACGATCACCGGAAACAGCGCCTCGCCTTTTTCCGTCAGCACGTATTCCTGATACGCGCTGCCGTCGGACGCCGGGGCGACGGCCAGGATGCCGTGCGCGACCAGCGTGCGCAGCCGGTCGCTCAGGATGTTCTTGGCCATGCCCAGGTTCTTCTGGAATTCGCCAAACCGGCGCAGGCCGTCGAAGGCGTCCCGCACGATAAGCAGCGACCACCAATCGCCAATGGCGTCGAGCGAGCGGGCAACCGGACAGGCTGCGCCTTCAAGGCTGGTGCGTTTGACCATGCGGACTCCTTGCGCTGGCTGAGGGTGAAGTTGGTTGCATTATAAAACCTCATGAACTAGCATTCTGGTTTCGTTATACAACCAGATAGATCATGACGCCAACCGCCAGATCCCGCGCGCCGGGATACGACGAGACACCCTCGATGCCGCCCGCGCTGGTGCTGCTGCTGGCCGCGGCCTGCGCGCTGAGCGTTGCCAACGTGTATTACGCACAGCCGCTGCTCGATGCGATCGGCCGCGAGTTCCGCATGGACGAGGGGGCGGTGGGCATCGTCGTCACGGCCACGCAACTGGGCTGCGCGCTGGCACTGTTCTTCGTCGTGCCGCTGGGCGACCTGCTGGACCGGCGGCGACTGATGCTGGCGCAGCTGGCACTGCTGGTGCTGGCTCTGGCGGCGGTGGCGGCGTCGGCAAGTTCGCCCTGGCTGCTGGCCGGCATGGTGGCGTTGGGCTTGCTCGGCACGGCGATGACGCAGGGTCTGCTTGCGCTGTCCGCGGCCCTGGCCGCACCGGCAGAGCGGGGGCGCGTGGTGGGCGCGGCACAGGGCGGGGTGGTGATCGGCCTGTTGCTGGCTCGCACGCTGGCCGGCGCCCTGGCGGATCTGTGGGGCTGGCGCGCGGTCTACGTGGTGTCGGCCTGCCTTTCGGCGGTGCTGGCGCTGGTGCTGGCCCGCTGGCTGCCGCGGCGGCGCCTGCCCGTGGCCGGGCTGGGTTATGGCGCATTGCTGCGCTCGGTCTTCACGCTTCTCGCGACCGAGCGCGTGCTGCGGGTGCGCGGCATGATCGCGCTCTTGATGTTTGCCGCGTTCGGCGCGTTCTGGACGGCGCTGGTGCTGCCGCTGAGCGCGCCGCCGCATTCGCTGTCGCACACGGCGGTGGGGGCGTTCGGATTGGTGGGCGTCGCGGGCGTGCTGATGGCGGCGCGCGCCGGCCGACTGGCCGACGCCGGGCACGGCCAGCGCACCACCGCGCTGGGCTTGGCCCTGCTGTGCGTGGCCTGGGTTCCCATTGCCTTGCTGGACCACAGCCTGTGGCTGCTTGCGCTGGGCGTGCTGGTGCTGGACCTGGCGGCGCAGGCGCTGCACGTGACCAACCAGGCCATGATCTTCAGCATCAGCGCGCAGGCGCACAGCCGCCTGGTCGCGGGCTACATGATGTTCTACGCCGTGGGCAGCGGCCTGGGCTCGATTGCCGCGACGGCCGTGTATGCGCGCGCCGGGTGGCTGGGCGTTTGCGCGTTGGGCGCGGGCATCAGCGTGACGGCGTTGGTGTTCTGGGCGGCAACGGCGCCGCGCGCCAACTGTGCGGGGCAGGGGCGGGCGGGCGTCTGACGGCGTGTGCGCCCGCTTGCCGTGTTACGGCTGAACCTCGTACTCCGCCGTGCCCAGCACCACCGCCGCCAGGCCCGGCGCCTGCGTCAGCTTGTGCAGCGCAAAGCATTGCGCGGTGGCGATCTTGGCGTTGTGGAAGTCCGGGTCTTCGGCCTGCAGGTCCAGGCTGGCCAGCAGCGCGCGGGCCATCTGCCAGCCGGCGAAGGTCGTGCCCGCCAGCAGCAGGTAGGGCACCGCCGCGCCAAAGACCGCGTTGGGATTGCCGGCCGCGTTGGAAAGAATGAACTCGACCGCGCTGGCCAGCGCTTCGCGGGCCTCGCGCAGCGGCTTGAGCATGCGGGCGGCGGCGGGCTCGCTGCGGGCTTGCAGGTCGGCCTCGGTCTGGCGGACCGCGTCCAGCAGGGCGCGCGCCACGGCGCCGCCGTCGCGCAGCGTCTTGCGGCCGACCAGGTCGTTGGCCTGGATGGCGGTCGTGCCTTCATAGATGGTCAGGATGCGCGCGTCGCGGTAGTACTGCGCCGCGCCGGTCTCTTCGATGAAGCCCATGCCGCCGTGCACCTGCACGCCCAGGCTGGCCACGTCGATCGACATTTCGGTGCACCAGCCCTTGACGATCGGCACCAGGAATTCCTGGATCGCCAAGTGGCGCTTGCGCTCGTCCGCATCCGGGCTGGCATGCGCCAGGTCCGCATGGCCCGCGGTGACGTAGGCCAGCGCACGCCCGGCTTCGGTCAGGGCGCGCATGGTGCCCAGCATGCGGCGCACGTCCGGATGCTGGATGATGGGCACGGCCTCGCGCGACGAGCCGTCCACGGGGCGGCTCTGCACGCGGTCGGCGGCGTACGCCACCGCATGCTGGTAGGCGCGGTCGGCGATGGCGATGCCTTGCACGCCGACGGCATACCGCGCGGCGTTCATCATGATGAACATCGCGTCCAGGCCGCGGTTCTCCTGGCCGACCAGGTAGCCCAGCGCGCCGCCGCCGTCGCCGAACTGAAGCGTGCAGGTGGGGCTGGCCTTGATGCCCAGCTTGTGCTCGATGGACACGCAGGCCACGTCGTTGCGCGCACCCAAAGAGCCGTCTTCGTTGACCAGGAACTTGGGCACCAGGAAGAGCGAAATGCCCTTCACGCCGTCGGGCGCGTCCGGCAGGCGGGCCAGGACCAGATGCAGGATGTTCTCGGCCAGGTCGTGCTCGCCGTAGGTGATGAAGATCTTGGTGCCGGACAGGCGGTACGTGCCGTCGCCCATCGGCTGGGCGCGCGTGCGGATCATGGCCAGGTCCGAACCGGCCCGGGGCTCGGTCAGGTTCATGGTGCCGGTCCATTGGCCGGAAATCATGGGGCCGATGAAGCGCTCGCGCAATTCGGGCGAGCCGGCCGTCATCAGGGCCTCGATGGCGCCGTTGGTCAAGAGCGGGCACAGCGCGAACGACAGGTTGGCGGCGTTCAGCATTTCAGAGCACGGCGAGCCGATCAGGCCCGGCAGCCCCTGGCCGCCGTATTCGGCGGGGTGGGCCAGGCCTTGCCAGCCGGCGTCGGCGTATTGGCGAAAAGCCTCTTTGAACCCCGGGGCGGTGGTCACCGCACCGTCGTGCCAGGCGCTGGGTTCGCGGTCGGCCGGATGGTTCAGCGGCGCCAGCACTTCTGCGGCGAAGTGGGCGGATTCTTCCAGCACGGCCTGGGCGGTGTCGGGCGTGGCCTCCTCGAAACCGGGCAGGGCTGCCACTTGCGGCAGGCCGGCCAGATGGTTCAACACGAACAGCATGTCTTTCACGGGGGCTTGGTACGTCATGGCGTAGGCGCTCCTGGTTTTATGGAATTAGCGGATCAGGCCGGCTTGCCGGGGTCGGCCACGTCGATGGCGGACGTGGCGCCGACGGCGGCGCGCAGCTCGAATTTCTGGATCTTGCCGGTGGAGGTCTTGGGCAGTTCTCCGAAGCGCACCGCGCGCGGCACCTTGAAGCCCGACAACAGCAGCTTGCAGTGCGCGATGATTTCCTCGGCGGTGGCGGTGCAGCCGGGCTTGAGCTCGACGAAGGCGCAGGGCGTCTCGCCCCATTTGGGATCCGGCATCGCCACGACGGCCACGGCCGCCACGGCGGGATGCCGGTAGAGCGCGTCCTCGACCTCGATGCTGGAGATGTTCTCGCCGCCCGAGATGATGATGTCCTTGCTGCGGTCCTTGATGCGGACATAGCCGTCGGCCGTCATGACGCCCAGGTCGCCGGTGTGGAACCAGCCGCCGGCAAAGGCATCCTCGGTCGCGCGGGCGTTCTTCAGGTAGCCCTTCATGCAGATGTTGCCGCGGAACATGACTTCGCCGATGGTCTGTTCGTCGGCCGGCACCTCCTGCATGGTGTCGGGGTCGCGCACCGAGACGCCGGCCTGCAGGTGATAGCGAACGCCCTGGCGGGCGGTCAGCAACGCGCGGCGCTCGGGGTCCAGCGCGTCCCACGCGTCCTGGTGGGCGCAGACCGCGGCGGGTCCATAGACTTCGGTCAGGCCGTACACGTGGGTGAGCTCAAAGCCGATCTCGCGCATCTTGTCGATCACGGCCGGCGCGGGCGCGGCGCCCGCCACCATGGTGCGCACGGTGTGGGTGATGCCGGCGCGCAGCTCGGCCGGGGCGTTGGCCAGCGCGCTCTGCACGATGGGCGCGCCGCAGTAGTGCGTGACGCCTTCGTCGCGGATCAGGTCGAACACCGTCTTCGGGTCGAACTTGCGCAGGCAGACGTTCACGCCCGCGCGCGCCGCGATGGTCCAGGCGAAGCACCAGCCATTGCAATGAAAGAGCGGCAGCGTCCACAGGTAGACGGGATGCTTGGGCATGTCCCATTCGAGGATGTTGCTGACCGCGTTCAGGTAGGCGCCGCGGTAGTGGTAGACCACGCCTTTCGGATCGCCCGTGGTGCCGGACGTGTAGTTCAGCGCGATGGCGTCCCATTCGTCGGCGGGCGGTTTCCAGTCGTAGGTGGCGGGCGCGGCCGCCAGGAAGTCCTCGTAGTCGGTGGCGCCCGGCAGCGTGGCGGGAGCGCTTTCCAGGTCGTGCACCGAAATGATCTTCAGGTGCGGGAATTCGGCGCGGGCGCGCTGGGCGACGTCGGCGTATTCGGTGTCGACGATCAGCGCCCGGGCTTCGCCGTGGCCCAGCATGAACAGCACGCTGGGCGCGTCCAGGCGGGTGTTCAGCGTGTTCAGCACGGCGCCCAGCATGGGCACGCCGAAGTGCGCCTCGACCATGGCGGGAATGTTGGGCAGCATGACGGCGACCGTTTCGCCGCGCTGGATGCCGGCCTGGGCCAGAGCGCCGGCCAGGCGCTGGGCGCGTGCGTAGGTTTGCGCCCAGGTCCGGCGGACCTTGCCGTGGACGATGGCCAGCCGCTGGCCATAGACTTGCGCCGCCCGGGCAATGAAATCCACGGGGGTCAGGGCTTCGTAGTTGGCCTCGCGGCGTTCAAGGCCGTGATCGAACATGCCGGTCATGCTTGTCTCCAATGGGGCGGGTTGACCCCTTATCAAGTCCGCGGGGTGTTGATCCCCGTCGCTTGCCCTAGCTTATGGCCGGCTGGAAAATGGCGTCTGTCGCCTGCATGACAGACCCCCGGCCGGTTGCGCATTCCTCAAGTTTTACACGGTTCTTCCCATGTCCGATGTTTCAAACACAGTTTCCGCCGACGAACTGCCTGCGCTGTTTCGCGCCTGTACGTGGTTCGGGGCGCTGGATGCGCGGCACCAGGCGCTGGTGCTGGCGACCTCGCGCGCGGAACACGTGGCCAGCGGCGCGTGGATTGCGCGGCGCAACGCGCCGTCGGACTACTGGCTGGGCGTCAGCCAAGGGCTGCTCAAGCTGGCCATCTATAACGAATCCGGCCGCAGTTGCACGTTCTCGGGCGTGCCGCCGGGCGGCTGGTTCGGCGAGGGCAGCGTCATCAAGCGCGAGCTGCGCAAATACGATGTCGTGGCCATCCAGCCGTCGCTGGTGATGATGGTGCCCACCGCGACCTTCCACGCGCTGCTGTCGGCCAGCCTGCCGTTTTCGCACTTTGTCATCGGCCAGTTGAATGACCGCATGGGCGAGTTCATCGCGTCCATCCAGAACCACCGTTTGCTGGATGCCGACGCGCGCGTGGCGCAATCGCTGGCGCAGCTGTTCAATCCGCAGCTGTATCCGTCCACCGACCTGACGCTGGCGATTTCGCAGGAAGAACTGGGTTACCTGACGGGGCTGTCGCGCCAGCGGGTCAACCAGGCGCTGCAGACGCTGGCCGACCAGGGCATCCTGGCGCTCGCCTACAACCAGATCAAGGTGCTGGACCTGTCGCGCTTGCGCCAGTACGGTCTGGATCAGATCTGACCGCCGTCAGGCGGCCAGGCCGCCCAGCGCATGGTCCAGCGCGGCGCGCGCCAGCTTGCTGGCCGACGAAAGCATCAGGGCGGCCACGCCATCCAGGTCGCGGGCATCCAGGCAGGCGACGTAGTCCGCCAGCGAATGCGTGTGCAGCGAGATCTCGGGATGCGCATGCGGGCCCATGCGCCGCGCGCCTTCGGCGCACAGGGTGCGGTAGCAAAGCGCGGCGCCTTCGGCGGAGCAGGCGACGATGCCAATGTGCAGCGGCGTGGCGTTCATCCAGGCGATTCCTTCTGTAAGGGTCCAATGGACCAGATGGCGGGCGGATCAGGGTCAAATTCACCATGCAGGGGTTGTTTATACCCGCAATCGCGATAGTAAAAAACACCACAAAGAATTCAACCTGTTGATTTTGCGTGGTTTTTTTCTGGCACGGATTTCGCATGAGGACACGTACCCAACCAACCGCAACACAGGAGGGCGTTCCCATCATGGGTCCGTATCGGAAATTATGGTTCACGTTGATCGCCGTGGTGGCGATCACATTTGCACTGCTCGGGTTTTACGGCGGCGAGGTCTACCGCCAGGCGCCGCCGATTCCCGGTCATGTGGTGACGTCCGACGGCCGTGCGCTGTTCGGGCGCGAAGACATCCTGGATGGGCAGACCGCCTGGCAGTCCGTGGGCGGCATGCAGCTCGGTTCGATCTGGGGCCACGGCGCCTACCAGGCGCCCGACTGGACGGCCGACTGGCTGCACCGCGAGCTGATGGCCTGGCTGGACCTGGCCGCGCGCGACGAGCACGGCCAGGCCTACGCCGACCTGTCCAAACCGCAGCAGGCCGCGCTGCGCGAAACGCTCAAGGCCGAGTACCGCGCCAATCGCAGCGACGCCGCGACCGACACGCTGACCATCACGCCGCGCCGCGCCAAGGCCATCGAGCAGACGGCGGCCTATTACGACCAGTTGTTCTCCGATGCGCCGGCCCTGCAAGGCAGCCGCGAGAGCTTCGCCATGAAGGAAAACACCCTGCCGGACGCCACGCGCCGCCAGCAGCTGACGCACTTTTTCTTCTGGACGGCCTGGGCCGCGGCAACCGAACGCGAAGGCAAGCCGGTCACGTACACCAACAACTGGCCGCATGAACCGCTGATCGGCAACCAGCCCAGCGCTGAAAACGTCATGTGGTCCATCATCAGCGTCGTCGTGCTGCTGGCAGGCATCGGCTTCCTGGTCTGGGCGTGGGCGTTCCTGCGCGGCCAGGAAGAAGACGAACCGCAACCGCCCGCCCGCGATCCGCTGACCACCTTCGCCCTGACGCCCTCGCAGCGCGCGCTGGGCAAGTACCTGTTCCTGGTCGTGGCGCTGTTCGGATTCCAGGTGCTGCTGGGCGGGTTCACCGCGCACTACACCGTTGAAGGACAGAAGTTCTATGGCATCGACGTCTCTCAGTGGTTCCCGTATTCGCTGGTGCGCACCTGGCACATCCAGAGCGCCCTGTTCTGGATCGCAACCGGGTTCCTGGCCGCCGGCCTGTTCCTGGCGCCGCTGATCAACGGCGGTCGCGATCCCAAGTTCCAGAAGGTCGGCGTGGACATCCTGTTCTGGGCGCTGGTGCTGGTCGTGGTCGGCTCGTTTACCGGCAACTACCTGGCCATTGCACAGATCATGCCGCCCGAGCTGAACTTCTGGCTGGGCCATCAAGGCTATGAATACGTCGACCTGGGCCGCCTGTGGCAGATCGGCAAGTTTGCGGGCATCTGCTTCTGGCTGGTGCTGATGCTGCGCGGCATCGTGCCCGCGCTGCGCACGCCGGGCGGCGACAAGAACCTGCTGGCGCTCTTGACGGCATCGGTCGGCGCCATTGGTCTCTTCTACGGCGCGGGCTTTTTCTACGGCGAACGCACGCACCTGACCGTCATGGAGTACTGGCGCTGGTGGATCGTCCACCTGTGGGTCGAAGGCTTCTTCGAAGTGTTCGCCACCACGGCGCTCGCGTTCATCTTCTCCACGCTGGGTCTCGTGTCGCGCCGCATGGCGACGACGGCCAGCCTGGCTTCGGCCTCGCTGTTCATGCTGGGTGGCATTCCCGGCACGTTCCACCACCTGTATTTCGCGGGCACCACCACGCCTGTGATGGCGGTGGGCGCCAGCTTCTCGGCGCTGGAAGTGGTGCCGCTGATCGTGCTGGGCTATGAAGCCTGGGAAAACTGGCGCCTGAAGACCCGCGCCGCCTGGATGGACAACCTGAAGTGGCCGCTGATGTGCTTCGTGGCCGTGGCCTTCTGGAACATGCTGGGCGCCGGCGTCTTCGGCTTCATGATCAACCCGCCCATCTCGCTGTACTACATCCAGGGTCTGAACACCACGCCGGTGCACGCGCACGCCGCGCTGTTCGGGGTGTACGGTTTCCTGGCGCTTGGCTTCACGCTGCTGGTCCTGCGCTACATCCGCCCGCAGTACGCGTTGAACCCGGGTCTGATGAAGCTGGCGTTCTGGGGCATGAACATCGGTCTGGCCCTGATGATCTTCACCAGCCTGTTGCCCGTGGGCCTGATCCAGTTCCATGCCAGCGTCAGCGAAGGCATGTGGTACGCCCGCAGCGAAGCCTTCATGCAGCAGGACCTGCTCAAGACCCTGCGCTGGGGCCGCACGTTCGGCGACGTCGTGTTCCTGCTGGGCGCGCTGGCCATGGTCATGCAAGTGATCCTGGGCCTTCTCAGCAGCAAGCCCGCGCTGGTCGAACCGCGCCTGACGCCCAAGGCGGCACGCGGCTGACCTGCGTACCTTCGCGACTTTGCGCCAGCGCAACGTTGCGAAGGGGACCTCCCGGTCCAATGGAAGCAAAGCCTGCGCCGGCCTGGCGCAGGCGCTTCGGAGAAACTCCGCATGCGCTTCCTGCCCATTGCCGCAACCATTGCCGGCGCCATGACAGTGTTGTTGATCGCTTGCGGGCCCGCAGACCGGGCCCGCTTTGCGTTGCCTGACCTTACGCGGCTGCCGCCCGGAGAGGTCACGCATCAGCCCCCCGGCGAGGCGCTGCGCAATGGCTATCCCGTCACCCCCGCACCGGTCACCACCCGCCACCCGCGCGGCGTCGCCATCATGACGCGGCAGGTCAGCCAGGCCGAATACGCGGCGTGCGTGGCCGCCGGCGCCTGCAAACCGCTGGACGCGGCGCACCGCAAGGACGCGTCTGCCGATCTGCCCGCCACGGGCATCAGCTGGTCCGACGCGACGGCCTACGCCGCGTGGCTATCGGGTTCGACCGGCCAGCGCTATCGCTTGCCGCGCTATGCCGAATGGATCTACGCCGCCGGCGAGGCCTATCGCGAAGAAGCGCCGCCTGCCGCCTTGCAAGACAACGGCCAGGCGCCCAACGACCCCGCGCAGCGCTGGCTGGCGGAATACGAACAGGAAATCCGCCGCGGCAAGCAGGGCGCCGACATCGACGTGCGGCCGTTTGGCCAGTATGGCGCCAACGCGGCCGGCCTGAAGGACATGGCGGGCAGCGTGTGGGACTGGACGTCCGATTGCCACTCGCGCCGCGTGCTGGACGCGGCGCCGGACGCTCCCGAAGACGCGGACCTGAGCCGCAATTGCGGCATACGCGTCGCGGCCGGACGGCATATTGCGTACCTGCCTGATTTCATCCGCGATCCCAAGAACGGCGCGTGTTCGGTCGGCGTGCCGCCCGCGAACCTGGGAATGCGGCTGGTGCTGGAAGAGGGCTAGAGGTTTGTTGCTGCCGGTGACCCGTTGCGGCAAGACAGGCACGACGCGCAGTCCATGGCCGGCTGCGCGTTCTGCGACAGGCTGGCCAGGGCGGCGGGCGAGCGAAGCACGATGCGCTTGCGGCCGCTGCTGACGATGCCGCGCTGCTTCCAGTCGCTGAGCAGCCGGCTGACGGTGTGCAGCGTGGTGCCGGTCATTTCGGCGACGTCCTGCCGCGTGATCGGAAAGCTGATGCCGATGCCGTCGTGCATGGGCTGCCCGGATTGCTGCACCAGCCGCAGGATGGCGCGCGCCACGCGCTGTTCGACTTCGTCGGTGGACAGTTCCTGGATGCGCAGGTGAGCATCCTGCAGCCGCTGTCCCATGGTCTGCAGCGCAATCGCGCCCAATTGCGGATGGCTGCCCATGAAGCCTTCCCAGGCCGACGCCGGCCACGCCAGGCACACGCTTTCCTGCACGGCCAATACGCTGGCCGGGTAACAGGACTGCCGCATCGCGCAAGCCAGGCCAAACATATCGCCCGGATTGACATATCTCACGACAACTTGATCGCCTTCCGATGTAATTTGGGTGACCTTGAGGCAGCCGTGCAGCAACACGAAGAAATGGGCGCCTTCGGCGCCTTGCCGGTAAGCGGCTTCGCCGGCTTCAAGGCGGCAGGGAACGGCGTCGTTGAGCGCGGTGTCTAGCTGCGCGTCGGACAAGGGCCTGAACAGATCCAGGTTGCGCAGCAGGGCATGGCATAAAGGCGATGGCATGGCGGTCCGCGTGTGGACGTGGAGGGATTTTCCACGGATCGATGGTGACACCTGAGGGGCACCATGACAACTTGCGGGCGGCCGCAGGGTTATCCCGAATTTGCGCTACAGCAAAGAACGCGATCGCTCGCGGTTCTTCAATGGAGGTGCCGACAGACTCGGCTTTGAAGAAACCGAAAGAGGAGTAGCACATGAACGCGTTGCGCCCCACCTTGCTTGCCGCCGCCCTGATGTTCTCAATGGCGGGTGGCCTGGCTTCCGCCCAGAACGCAGACACGCTGCCGCGCGCCAAGGTCACGCTGGTCGCCCCGCCGTTGGTTCACCCGCATGAGCAGGTGGCCAAGTCGGGACCCAAGGTTGTCGAATTCACCATGACCATCGAAGAAAAGAAGATGGTCATCGACAGCAAGGGCACCACGCTGCAGGCCATGACATTCAACGGATCCATGCCCGGCCCCACGATGGTCGTGCACGAGGGCGATTACGTGGAATTGACCCTGGTCAATCCCAAGTCCAATGCGATGCCGCATAACGTCGACTTCCACGCCGCCACGGGCGCCTTGGGCGGCGCCAAGCTGACCAACGTGAACCCCGGCGAACAAGCCACCATGCGTTTCAAGGCCGACCGCGCCGGCACCTTCGTCTATCACTGCGCGCCGGAAGGCATGGTGCCGTGGCATGTGGTGTCCGGCATGAGCGGCACGATCATGGTGTTGCCGCGCGAAGGCCTGAAGGACCCGCAAGGCAAGCCGCTCAAGTACGACCGCGTCTACACCATCGGCGAGTTCGACCTGTACATCCCCAAGGACGCCAACGGCAAGTACAAAGACTACGCGACCCTCGCTGAAAGCTATGGCGACACCGTGGAAGTCATGCGCAAGCTGACTCCGTCGCACATCGTCTTCAACGGCAAGGTTGGCGCCCTGACCGGCGACAACGCGCTTACCGCCAAGGTCGGCGAAACCGTGCTGCTGATCCATTCGCAAGCCAATCGCGACACGCGGCCCCACCTGATCGGCGGCCACGGCGACTGGGTCTGGGAAACCGGCAAGTTCAACAATCCGCCCGAAAAGGACCTGGAAACCTGGTTCATCCGCGGCGGTTCGGCTGGCGCGGCGCTGTACACGTTCAAGCAGCCGGGCGTGTATGCCTACCTGAACCACAACCTGATCGAAGCCTTTGAACTGGGCGCGGCCGGGCACATCAAGGTCGAGGGCAAGTGGAACGACGACCTGATGAAGCAGATCAAGGCGCCGGGCCCCATCCCGCAGTAATGCCCAGACGGCAGGGCGCGCGCCGCGCGTCCTGCCGGTTTGCCATCAACCCCACGCCTGGAATTGCTGCCATGCCTCTTATTGCTCGAATCGCCTTTGCCCTTGCGCTGACGGGACTGCCCGTGCAGCATGCCGCGGCCGACACGCTTGCCGCCGTCAATCCCGCCGGAGAAAAGCTCTATAAATCTGCCTGTGTGGTGTGTCATGCCAGCGGCGTGGCCAATGCCCCCAAGCTGGGCGACAAACAAGCCTGGACGCCGTTTCTGGCGCAAGGCACCGATGCGCTGATGGTCACCGTGCTGAAAGGCAAGGGCGCCATGCCGCCGCGCGGCGGCTCGGCGGCAGACGAGGCCACGCTGCGCGCCGCCGTGGAATACATGATGGCGGCAGCGAAGTAGCGCTCAATGGCTGGCGGCGCGCGCCGCTACAAGCGGCTGGCCGCCCGCCCTGCTAAACGCGGCGGGCCAGCAACGCCCACACGCCGGCGGCCGACATCAGCGCGCCGCCGCCCAGGTTGAAGCCGCGCTGCGCGCGCGGCGACACCAGCATCCGCCGGGCCGAGCCCGCAAAGATGGCGTAGGCCGCGGCATTGATGCCCGCGCAGGCCACAAAGGTGGCCGACAGCATCCACAACTGCCGCGTCACATCGCCCGCCGGATCGATGAACTGCGGCAGGAAGGCCACGAAGAAGATCATGCCCTTGGGGTTCAGCGCGGTCACCAGATACGTGTTGGCAAAGAGCTTCCAGCGCGAACCCACCGGCTTGGCGGCGGGCAGCGTGGCCGGCGACACGCCGGCGCGCAGCAGCCGGTAACCCAGATACAGCAGATACAGGCCGCCGACGGTCTTGACCACCGTGAACCAGAAGGCGGACGCGGCCAGCAGCGCGCCCAGGCCCAGCAGCGACAGCACCAGGGCGGTCGAATCGCCCAGCGCCACGGCCAGCACCAGCGGCAGGCGGGCGCGCTTGCCGTGGGTAAGCGAATAGCTGATCACGGTCAGGATGGTGGGGCCGGGCAGCATGACAAGCAGGGCCGAGGCGCCCAGGAAGGCCAGCCAGGTTTCGAGAGACATGGAAGGAACTCCGCAAGAGGGACCGGCGCGTGGGGCCGGCTGCGGCCAATGTATCCCAACCGGGCGGCCTGAGAACCAGGGCGGCGGGCATCCAAGACCCGGCAGTCCGCGACGCGGTGGTGTTAAATACAGCTTTCCCGGACAGTGAACGCCGGCCGCCAGGCCGCGCGAAGGAAACTCCATGGCATTTGACTTTGACCTGTTTGTGATCGGCGCGGGCTCGGGCGGCGTGCGCGCAGCCCGTTTTTCGGCCAGCTTCGGCGCGCGCGTGGCCGTGGCCGAAAGCCGCTACCTGGGCGGCACGTGTGTGAACGTGGGCTGCGTGCCCAAGAAGCTGCTGGTCTACGGCGCGCACTACAGCGAAGACTTCGAACAGGCGCATGGCTTTGGCTGGACCGCGGACGCGCCGAAGTTCGACTGGCCCACGCTGATCGCCAACAAGAACCGCGAGATCGAACGCCTGAACGGCATCTACCGCAATCTGCTGGTCAACAGCGGCGTGTCGCTGCTCGAAGGCCACGCGCGCATCGTCGACCCGAACACGGTCGACATCAACGGCAAGACCTACAGCGCCGCGCACATCCTGGTCGCGACCGGCGGCTGGCCGCTGGTGCCCGACATTCCGGGCAAGGAACACGCCATCACGTCCAACGAGGCCTTCTTCCTGAAAGACCTGCCGCGCCGCGTGCTGGTCGTGGGCGGCGGCTACATCGCCGTGGAATTCGCGTCCATCTTCAATGGCATGGGCGCGCAGACCATCCAGTCCTACCGCGGTCCGCTGTTCCTGCGCGGCTTTGACCTGGGCGTGCGCGAGCACCTGCGCGACGAACTGGTCAAGAAGGGCATCGACCTGCGCATGAACACCGAGGTCGCCCGCATCGACAAGCGCGCGGACGGCTCGCTGGCCGCCACCTGCAAGGACGGCGCCGTCATCGAGACCGATTGCGTGTTCTACGCCACGGGCCGCCGTCCGATGCTGGACAACCTGGGGCTGGAGAACACCGGCGTGAAGCTGCGCGAGGACGGCTTCATTGACGTGGATGACGAATATCGCACCGCGGAACCTTCCATCCTGGCCATCGGCGACGTGATCGGCCGCGTGCCGCTTACCCCGGTGGCGCTGGCCGAAGGCATGGCCGTTGCGCGCCGGCTGTTCCGCCCGCAGGAGTATCGCAAGGTCGACTACAAGCTGATCCCCACCGCCGTGTTCAGCCTGCCGAATATCGGCACCGTGGGCCTGACCACCGAAGAGGCGCGCGACGCCGGGTACGAGCTGCGGCTTTTCGAAAGCCGCTTCCGGCCCATGAAGCTGACGCTGACCGAGTCGCAGGAACGCACGCTGATGAAGGTGATCGTCGACGCGCAGACCGATCGCGTGCTGGGCGTGCACATGGTGGGCCCGGAGGCCGGCGAGATCGTGCAGGGGCTTGCCGTGGCGCTGAAGGCGGGCGCAACCAAGGCCGTCTTCGACGACACCATCGGCATCCATCCCACGGCGGCCGAAGAGTTCGTCACGATGCGCACGCCTGTCGCGCAGTAAGACGCGCGAACGCCTGACGCTACAGGCGTTCGATCATGACGCGCGCCGCCGCCGGCGCGCGTTCTTTTGCCCCATTGATGAAGTACGCAAAGACGTCCTGAACCTTGGCAGCCTTGGGAGGCTTGGCCGGCGCACCGATGTGCGGCAGGTCGTCCGGATGGTCGCCGCGCGACCAGGCCTGCAGGCGCTCTGCCCAGGCGTCCAGCGCCTTGGGCGCATATCCGGCCTTGTATCGGGGGCTGGCGCGCATCAGCCGCGCGTAGACAAAGTCGCCCGTCCGGTCGGCAATGGCGGGAAACTCGTCGCTGTCGGTGTAGACGGTCGCTGCGCGATGGCGGCGCGCCAGGTCCAGATATTCCTCGCAGGCAAAGCTGGCATGACGCACGTCCAGCGCATGCCGCAAGGGCAGTCCGTCCACCTTGTCCGGCAGCAATTCCAGGAAGGCCCCGAAGTCCTTTGGATCGAACTGCTTGGTCGGGGCAAACTGCCACACGATGGGGCCGAGCTTCGCGCCCAGTTCGGCGATGCCGCTTTTAATGAAGCGATCGATCGAGTCCCCCGCGCCCGCCAGCTCGCGCCGGTTGGTGCAATAGCGCGACGCCTTGAGCGAGAACACAAAATCCTCGGGCGTTTCGTCGCGCCACTTGGCAAACGTGGCAGGCTTTTGCGTGCCGTAGTAGGTGCCGTTGATCTCGATGGCCGTGACCTGCCGGCTGGCGTATTCCAGTTCGCGCGCGTGCGGCAGGTCGTCGGGATAGAAGACGCCGCCGCGCCACGGCTCGAAGGTCCAGCCGCCGATGCCAACGCGGATCGCGGCGGCCCGGCCCGCCGGGGACGGATGACGTTTCGGCATGGACTGCGCTCCACGAAAGGGGTCGAGCGGTCCACTGTATCGCCGGCGCGACTAGCCGCCAACCCCATCGGAAAATTCCGCTGTTCCGGTACAGTTTTCGGCTAAGGTGTGCATTCACGATCCGACTTTTGTCCGGCGCACGCCGGCTTCCCATGCCCGACCTGACACATCTGCTGACTTTCGCCCTGGTAGCGCTGGGCATGGTGCTCACACCCGGCCCCAACATGATCTACCTGGTGTCCCGCTCCATCTCGCAAGGGCCGCAGGCTGGCCTGATTTCGCTGGGCGGCGTGGCGGTCGGGTTCATCTTCTACGTCGCCTGTGCGGCGTTCGGCATCACCGCCTTGCTGATGGCCGTGCCCTACGCCTACGACGCGCTGCGCATCGGCGGGGCGCTCTACCTGCTCTACATGGCGTGGCAGGCGATCCGCCCGGGCGGCCGGTCACCGTTTCAGGTGCATGACCTGCCCAAAAGCAGCCCGCGGCAATTGTTCACGATGGGTCTCCTGACCAATTTGCTCAATCCCAAGATCGCGGTCATGTACGTGTCGCTGCTACCGCAATTCATTCAGCCCGATCACGGCAGCGTCTTCACCCAGTCGCTGGCGCTGGGCATGACGCAGGTCGTGATCAGCCTGTCCGTGAACGCGCTGATCGCGATCATGGCGGGTTCCATTGCCGGTTTCCTGGCGGGCCGCCCGCTGTGGATGGTGGTGCAGCGCTGGCTGATGGGCACGGTGCTGGCCGGCCTGGCGGTGCGCATGCTCGTGGATACGCGACGCTGATGCCGGCCCAGGACGGATTTTTCGCGACGCTGGGCGGCATGCTCGGCGAGGGCCTGCGCGCCATCGTTGCAGGAATCAAATGGCTCTTGGGCGGCCTGGGCGGCGCGCTGGCGGACTTCTACGCCGGCCTGGCCGGCGCGATGGGCATGAGCCCGTCGATCTTCAATCTGGTGCTGCTGGCGCTGGGCCTCATGTTCCTGTGGGGCGCGGTCAAGGCGCTGCTGCGGCGCTCGATTCTGGGGTTCCTTTTCTGGCTGTTCATGACGCTGCTGGTGCTCGGTGGGCTGGTGGACTAGCGGGCCCGCGGCACCGCCTTTGCCATCGCTTGGGCAACCTCTCGCAACCGCCGCACCATCGCTGGAAAGCGTTCCGCGCCGGTGTTGCCATAGCCGATCACCAGACCATTGTCCTCGGGGCGCGGCGTGAGCGCGAACGAAGACAGCGCGCCGGGATTCATGCCCAGCTTGCGCGCTTCGGCCACGATGGCCGTATCCGCATATTCGGACGGCAGCCGCACGGTCAGATGCAATCCGCAGTGTCCGCCCAGCACCTCGTGTTCGATCCCCAGATGCTGCGCCAGCGCTTCGCGCAGCGCCGACTGGCGTTCGCGGTACAGCCGCCGCATGCGGCCCAGGTGGCGCGAGAACTGGCCGTTTTCGATGAAGGCCGCCATGGTGAGCTGCTCCAGCCGGTGGCCGCCGCGCTGCATTTCGACGATGGACGGCATGGCCTCGCGCGCGATGGCCTCGGGCAGCACCAGAAAGCCCAGCCGCAGGGCGGGGAACATGGTCTTGCTGAATGTGCCCACGTACAGCACCGGGGCGTCCGGCAGCAGGCCCTGCATGGCGGCGATCGGTTCGCCCTGATGGCGGAATTCGCTGTCGTAGTCGTCTTCGATGATCCACGCGTGCGCGCGCCGCGCGCGTTCCAGCAGGTCGAGCCGGCGCGTCAGCGACAGCACCGCGCCGGTGGGGTACTGATGCGACGGGGTCGTCTGGATCAGGCGGGGCGGCTGGCGCGCCCAGGCGCTTTCGGGGATGACGATGCCGTCGGCATCCACGCGCATGGCCACGACATTCAGGTCGCCCGCATGAAAGGCGGCCTTGGCGCCGCGATACCCCGGGTCTTCCAGCCAGGCCGTGTCGCCGGGATTGGTCAGCAGTTGCACGCACAGCGCCAGCCCGCCCTGCGCGCCTTCCGTGATGACGATGCGCGAAGCGTCGCAATGCACGCCGCGCGATACGCGCAGGTATTGGGCGATGGCCTCGCGCAGCGCGGGCTCGCCGGCCGGATCGCCATAGCCCAGCGCGGCGGCCGGGGCGGCCTGCAGCGCGCGGTCCTGCGCGCGGCGCCAGGCATTCAGCGGGAATTGGGTCAGCGCGGGCGTGCCGGGCGTCATCGGCAGCGTGGCGTCCGCGGCATGGCGTGTGGAGACGATGCGGGCCAGGCGGCGGGCGGTCGCCGGGGCCTGTGTGGGGCTGGGCACGGCCTGGCGGGCGGCGTGGCGGGCCGCGGCCGACAGCGGCGCCACGCGCGTGCCCTGGCGGTCGGCGATCACGTAGCCCTCGGCCGTCAGTTGCTCGTAGGCGATCAGCACCGTGTTGCGCGAGATGGCCAGGTCCTCGGACAGTGCGCGGGACGACGGCAGCTTGCCGCCTGCCGGAAGCTGGCCCGCCAGGATGGCCTGCTTGAGCCGCTGGATGAGCTGGCGCTGGCGCGGCAGCGAACCCGGGCCGCGCGCAAGCGGACTGTACAGGAGTGAAGCATGGGCGGCGTCGCGCAAGGCAGAGTCGGTCATGGCCCTATTAAATTCCTGGTTCGTGGCGCTTTTTATGATGCCACGGTTCCGATATCGTGAGGCCCTGGGTGTTGCGCCCGCCACCGTCGGCGGCGCGCCCTGAACCGATCGCCGAGGCACCGCCCGCATGCAACCGCGCACCAACGATTTCCAGCAACCCATCGGCCCGGCGCTGCCCGGCTGGACGACGCGTCCGCGTCCGCCGCTCGCGCCCGCCGTCGGCCGCTATTGCCGTCTGGAGCCGCTGTCGGCCGAGCGCCACGCGGCAGACTTGTACCAGGCCTTCAGCCGGGCGCCCGACGACAGCGACTGGACCTACATGGGCGCCGGCCCCTTCGCGGACGAGGCCGCCTACCGGACGTTCGCCGACGCCGCGCAGTCCAGTCCGGACCCCATGCATCACGCCATCATCGACCTGGCCACGGGCCGCGCCGTCGGCACGCTGGCGCTGATGCGCATCGACGCGCCCAACGGCGTCATCGAGGTCGGCTTCGTGTCCTATTCGCGCCAGCTCAAGCGCACCCGCATCGCCACCGAAGCGCAGTTCCTGCTGATGCGCCGCGCCTTCGACGAGCTGGGCTACCGCCGCTATGAATGGAAGTGCGACAGCCTGAACGCGCCGTCGCGCGCCGCCGCGCTGCGACTGGGCTTCACCTTTGAAGGTATCTTCCGGCAGGCCACCGTCTACAAGGGCCGTAGCCGCGACACGGCGTGGTTCTCGATCATCGACAGCGAATGGCCCGCGCGGCGCGCGGCCTACGAGCGCTGGCTCAGCCCGGACAACTTCGACGCCGAGGGCAAGCAACGCCAGGGCCTGGCGGCGTTGATCGCGGCCGAAGCGGCCGCCGGCGCGGGCAACGATGTGGCCAGCAATCGGCGGGGCAACGGCGCAGGAGACCCGGCTGCGTGCGCCTGATTCCGGTGGCACTGGCCCTTTTCTGGGGGCTGAACTGGCCGGCGGTGAAGATCATTCTGTCCATCTTCCCGCCGTTCACCTTGCGCGTGCTCGGCCTGGGCAGCGGCGCGTTGCTGCTATTGCTGCTGGCGGGCGCCAAACGCTTGCCGCTGTTGCCGCCGCGCAGCGCGTGGCCCGGGATCGTGGTGGGCGGCGTCCTGGCCGTGGCCGTCTTCAACCTGGCCGTGGCGTGGGCGCAGCTCAGCACCAGCACGTCGCGCGCGGCGGTGCTGACCTTCACGATGCCGATGATGTCGGCGCTGCTTGCGTGGCTGGTGCTGGGGGAACGCCTGGATCGCCGTCGGGGGCTGGCGCTGCTGTTGGGCGCTTGCGGGGTGGCGGTGCTGGCCTGGCCGGTGCTGCAGGCGGTGTTCGCTGGCAACGATGTAGCCGCCGCCAAGGGGCTGGTGTTTCCGCTGGTGGCGGCGTTCGGGTGGGCGGCCGGCACCGTGTATCTCAAGCGCTGGCCCGTCGCGGGTGACCGCATCGTCATCACCGCGTGGCAGCTCGTCGTCGGCGCCAGCTGCGCATTGGCCGGCGCGCTGATCGCCGGCGAGTCCTTCCCCACGCGCGGCTGGACCGCCAGCGTCGCGGGGGCGCTCTCGTTTCACATCATCCTGGGCACCGCGGTGGCGTACTGGCTGTGGTTCGTGCTGAGCGAACGCGTCAGCGCCACCGTCGCCGCGCTGACCACGCTGATGGTGCCGGTCGTGGGCGTGCTGGGCGCGATGGCGCTGGTGGGCGACCGGCCGGCCCCGGCGGACTGGTGGGGCTTCGCCTTCGTCATGGCCGGGGCGGGGCTGATCGTCCTGAACCTGGGTCAGCGGCGCGCCTGACCGGCACCCTCGGGCGGCGACGGCATCCACGTGCCGTGCAGCCCAGCGGGCACGCGGCGCGGCAGTCGAACCTGCGCGACAGGACCGGCGGCCAGGTCGCGGGCGTCCAGCACGATGAACCGGCCCCCGGTGTCGTTTTCCGCATGCACGAAGCTCAGGATGTAGCCGTCCGCTTCGCCCGCGCCGGCCGGGTCGGCCGCAAACACCGGTTCGCACGCGGTCTGCCCGGCGGGCAGCCGGAACACGGACTTTTCACCCGTCTGCAGGTCGTAGCGGGCAAAGGCTTCGAAGGCGCCGGGCTGCGGCGTTTCACCCGGACGCGGGTCGCGCAGGCCGGCATAGCAGAAGCGGGCGCGCCGCCCGAGCCACGCATCGTTGACCCGGCCGAACTCGCAGGGCTGATCGTCCAGCATCTGATCGTCCACGCGTCCGCTGTCCAGATCGATGCGCAGCCGGTGCATTTCGAGCCGCTTGCGCGAGCTGGGTCCGTAGCCGTCGTGCCAGGGGAGCACCGCCTCGATCACGTTGCCGTCCACGCAGGCATTGGCGACGTGCCAGTTGAAGAAGGGATCCGCTTCGATCCACCGGATCTGCGCCGCGTCGTTGCAGTCCCGCGGCACGAGCAGCACGTGCGTGCCGCGTTGAGGCTCCCAGGCCGGCGCCGCGGGTCCGCGGCTGAAGTCGAACACCAGCGGGCAGACGAACGCGACCACGTGGGTGGCGGTCAGGCCGATGTCGTGGACCAGCGCCGGCCAGGGGGACGAGAAGGACACCTGGCGGTCCACCCGGCCGGTGGCGTCCAGCCGCATGTATTGCAGCGTGCCGGCCATGAGGTCGTAGTTGATCGCCAGCATTTCCCCGGTCAGCGGATCGACCTTGGGATGCGCCGAGAACGCGCCCGCGAGCTTGCCGTGGAACGTATTGGGACCCAGCGTGCCCAGCGCGTCGTTCACTTCGTAGGGGCATCCGCCTTCGTAGAGCGCGTGGATCCGCCCGGCGTGACGCAGCACGTTGGTGTTGGCCAGGTTGGCTTGCGGGGGCGGGCCGAACGTCGGGTTGTAAATGCGGTGGCCCGCGTCCCGTTCTTCCTGAAGTTCGGCGGTCAGCACCCAGCGGTTGCGGTAACGCGCGCGGCCGCTTTCCAGGTAGAGCGCGTGGATCATGCCCGTGCCGTCGGAAGGATAGGCGTAGCTTGGTCCCGGTTCGAATTGCGGGTTGGGGCCGTTGCGCATGAAGACGCCGGACAGGCCGGCGGGCAGGTCGCCTTCAATGGGCAGGTTCGCGTCGTCGCGTTCGTCAAAGACCGGTGCGAACGCACGGGTCAGGGCGGGGTTGTCGCTGTGCCAGGGTTGCATGGGGACTCCAGGCCGTGGCCCCGCGCCGGGAGGGGGGCGGCAAGCGTCCGGGGCGGCAAACGTCCGTTATATCCGCCCGGACCGCAGGGTGAAAGCCGAGTTAACCATGATGGCCAGTTCAACCCAAGATGGCCGAGTCAACCATGATGGCCAGTTCAACCACGAGACGCGCCGCCGCGCCGCCTGCGCAGCCGTTCCCGCACCATTTCCGCGCCGCTGACCAGCGTGATCCCGGCCAGCACCATCACCGCGCCGATCACGAATCCCGCATCCAGCGGCTCATCCAGGATCAGCACGCCAAAGCTCACGCCAAAGAGGGGTGTCATGAAGGACAGAATGGACAGGCGCGAGGCGAGATACCGGCGCAGCAGCCAGAACCAGACCAGATAACTGGACAGCGCCACCACCACCGACTGGAAGGCGACGCTCAGCACGGCGGCCTGGGTGTAGCGGATGCCGTGGTGGCCGGTCGCCACGGCGAAGGCCAGCAGCCCCACCGCGGCCACGGCCATCTGATAGAACAGCGTCTTGGCGGGGGCGGCCTCGGACAGCGCCGTCTTGCGGATCGCGACCGTGGTGGCGCCCCACAGCAACCCGGCCGCCAGCCCCATCGCGTCGCCCAGCAGCATGTTGCGGGCGCCCTCGTGGACGGCGGGTTCGCCGCCCTTGACCAGGAACGCGACCGCGATGCCGCAGAAGGCCAGCGCCACGCCTGCCCATTGCAGCGGTTTGAGGCGCTCTTCGGGCAGCAGCCAGTGCAAGCCGAGCGCCGCGAAGATGGGCGCGGTGTATAGAAACACCGCCATGTGCGAGGCCGTGGTGTAGACCAGACCCTGCGCGACGAACAGGAATTCGCCCGCGAACAGCAACCCCACGATCAGGCCGGGCAGGATGGTGCCGTCGGTGAACGCGCGCCCGCGCTCTGAACGCCACACCACCACCGCCAGTACCAGGGCCGCGAACGTCGAGCGCAGCCCGATCTGCATGATGGGGGCGATGTCATCGGCCACCAGCTTGATGGCAATCTGCTGAAAGCCCCAGCACACGCACAGCGCCAGCATGGCGCTGGTGGCCAGCGTGTCCAGGGGAAGGCGTTGCGGCCTTGCGGCGGCGACGCTCACGGCAGTTCGGCGGGGTAGCTGTCCAGCGCCAGCCCGATCTGCTGGCGCAGGTCCCATTCGGCCAGCGTGGATTGCACCGGTCCGTAGAAGGCGCCGTCGCGGGCGACGAACATGGCCGGCAGATGGAAGACCTCGTAGCGCTCGACCAGCCCGCGGTTGTCGCCGGCATCGATCCAGCAGATGCGCTCGACCGGCAGTTCAACGGCCGGAAGCTGCTCGCGCGCCACGCGGCAGGTGCCGCAGGTGCGGCTGTGAAAGACGATGAGCGACAGGCCGGGCGCGTCCAGCAGATAGCGGTCGGCGGTGCTGTCGTTGAGGGTTATCTGTTCCATGGTGTGAGGACTCTCAAGCGCCGCGCAGCACGCGATCCAGTTCCAGCACCGACTGATACAGCACGCGGGTGCCGTCCAGCAGTTGCGCCGGTTCGATCCATTCTTCAGGGCAGTGGCTGCGGCCGTTCAGGCAGGGGATGAAGATCATGCCGATGGGGCCCGTGGGCGCCATGTAGACGGCGTCGTGGCCGGCGCCGCTGGGCAGGCGCATCGACGCGTAGCCCAATTGGTCGGCGGCAGCCTTGACAGCGTCCATCACCAGGGGCGAACAGTCCGTGGGCTGCGCGCGGCTGAGCTGCGTGAAACCGGCGGTCAGGCGCAGCGCCTTCAGGTCGTCCGCCACGCCGGCCATCAGGGTTTCCGGAAAGGCATCGAGCACGGCGTTGCTGTCGCTGCGCATTTCCAGCGTCATCTCGACCCGGCCGGGCACCGCATTGGCCGCATTGGGCGTCATGGCCAGCCGGCCCACCGTGGCGACGACGTAGTGCGGATTGCCGCTGGCGGCGCTGGCCTGGCGGTGGGCGGCGTCGATGATGCGGGCCGCGCCCACCAGCGCGTCGCGCCGGATATCCATGGGCGTGGTGCCCGCGTGATCGGGTTGGCCCTCGACCACGATCTGCACGCGTCGGATGCCGACGATGTTGGTGACCACGCCGATCGGCAGGTTGCGGCTCTCGAGCACGGGGCCCTGTTCGATGTGCAGTTCGACGAAGGCAGCGGTTTCGCCCGCGCGGCGCAGCGGCGCATTCAGCGCCGCCGGATCGCCACCGATGCGGGCGATGCCCTGCGCCAGCGTCTCGCCCTGCGGATTGCGCGCGGCCAGCATGTCGGCGCTGAGCTGGCCGCACAGCGCGCGGCTGCCCACGCAGGAAATGCCGTAGTCGCTGGGTTCCTCGGACAGGAAGTCGATGACCTCGAAGGGATGGTCGAGGGTGATGCCGTGTTCCTGCATCGTGTGCGCGACCTCGATGCCTGCCAGCACGCCGATGATGCCGTCGAAGCGGCCGCCGCTCATGACGGTGTCGCAGTGCGAGCCGGTGGCGATCGGCTTGCGCGCGGCGTCGCGCCCGGCGCGCGTGCCGACCAGGTTGCCGCCCGCGTCCAGGCGCGTGGCCAGCCCCGCGGCTTCGAACTCGCTGCGCAGCCAGGCTCGCGCGTCATCGAACAGCGGCGAAAAGGCGCGGCGCGTCCAGGGCACGTCGGGCAGGGTGAATTTGGACAGGGTGTCGACGCGCGCCCAGAGGCGTTCGGCGTTCAGGGGAGGAAAGGCGGGCGGTGTGGCTTGCGGCATGAGACTTCCAGAAGATCGCCCTGGATTATGGCATCAATGCCATGGCGTCCATGCCGCGGCGCGCCGGGCCGCCGCCTACGTCGTTCGGCGCCAGGCTGGCTCGCGCTTTTCCAGGAAGGCGGTCACGCCTTCGCGCGCTTCCTCGGTGCTGCGGATGGCCGCGATGCGTTCGACCGAGTCGGCAATCAGGGTTGCATCCAGCGGCTGGCCTGCGAAGTCCCGCACCAGCCGCTTGCTGGCCTGCACGGCGCCCGGCCCGTTGGCGCACAAGGTGCGGCACAGCGCTTCGGCAGCCGCGAGCGCCAGCGCGGCGGGAACCACCTCGTGCACGAGCCCCAGCCGCAACGCGGTGGCGGCGTCAAAACGTTCCGCGGTCAGGAAGTACCGGTTGGCCGCGCGTTCGCCCATGGCTCGGATCACATAGGGGCTGATGGTGGCGGGCAGCAGGCCCAGCCGGGTTTCGGACAGGCAGAAGTGCGCGCTGTCCGCCGCCACCGCGATGTCGCAGGCGGCCACCAGCCCCATGCCGCCCGCGTAGGCGTCGCCGTTGACGCAGGCAACGATGGGCTTGGGGCAGGTCCAGACCGCGTGCAGCATGTCCGCCAGCCGCGTGGCGTCCTGGCGGTTGTCCGCGTCGGTCAGCGTGCCCATTTTGCGCATCCAGTTCAGGTCGCCGCCGGCGCAGAACGCCGTGCCCGCACCCGTCAACAGCAGGACCCGGACCTGGGCGTCGTCCACGGCCGTCTTGACCGCTGCCGTCAGCGCGGCGATCAGCGTCTCGTCGAACGCGTTGCGCATGTCCGGCCGGTTCAGCGTCAGGCGGGCGATTGGGCCGTCGAGGGCCAGGTCCAGCGGTGCGTTCGGCGTCATGCGCGGTCTCCAGTGTTATTGATGATGGCTCAATCGGCGTGGCCATTTTCCTGGCTGATTCTATGGGTAAAAGCGTGATTTCGCGATACTTCGTTTGGATATATTGAGTTATCCTCAACAAAAAATTCGGAGACAGACATGAGCCAGCATCAGGACAGCGCGACCGCCGGTCAGCGTTACGCATCGGTATTCCGGCCGGGATTGTTCGACGGCAAGACCGTCATGGTGACCGGCGGCGGCAGCGGCCTGGGCCGATGCACCGCGCATGAGCTGGCGGCGCTGGGGGCCCGTCTGGCGCTGGTGGGACGCAACCCCGACAAGCTGCGCGCCGTGGCCGAGGAAATCGCCGGCATCTACCCCGAAGCCGCCGGCCGCATCAGCCAGCATGCGTGCGACATCCGCGACGAGGCCGGCGTTCGCGGCGCCGTGGCCGATGCGCTGGCCGCGCACGGCGGGCTGGACGGCGTATTCAATTGCGCGGGCGGGCAGTTTCCCGCGCCGCTGGACCGGATCAGCTTGAACGGCTGGAATGCCGTGGTGCAGAACAACCTGCACGGGACGTTTCTGGTGTCGCGCGAGGTCTATACCCAGCACATGCGCCAGCACGGCGGCGCCATCGTCAACATGCTGGCCGACATCTGGGGAGGCATGCCGGGGATGGGGCATTCCGGCGCGGCGCGCGCGGGCGTGTGGAACCTGACCGAAACCGCTGCCTGCGAGTGGGCGCATGCCGGCGTGCGCGTGAACGCGGTGGCGCCGGGCTGGATCGCTTCCAGCGGCATGGACAGCTACGACGAACATTACCGCGGCGTGCTGCGCGAACTGAAGACCAAGGTCCCGCTGCAGCGTTTCGGCACCGAGGCCGAGCTGGCCGCGGCGGTGGTTTTCCTGTTGTCGCCCGCGGCGGCGTTCATCAATGGCAGCGTCATCCGCGTCGATGGCGGCGTGCCCAACGCGCGCCATTCCTGGAACCTGCAGCCGGCCGAGCGCGGCCTGGCCTACAACGGCTTTCCTCAGTACGTGCCGCCGTCGCTGTTTTCCGAAGATTGAAGGCGATGCAGCGCATTCTGGACTTCGCCCCGGAACTGCGCCAGCGCCAGCGCATCCTGGCGCGGCGGCTGCAAGGCCTGCCACAAAAAGCCCACCAGGTGGTCGGCGGTGGCCGCCACATCCACGCCCGTGCCGCGCAGCATCGCGTCCCACAGCACGTGTTCCATCGGCCCGTAGACCGCCGAGCGCAGCAGCCGCAGCGGCATGTCCTGGCGGATGTCGCCATCGGCCTGGCCTTGGGCCAGGATGCGCATCAGGGGCGCGGTGTAGCGGCGTTGCAGGCCGGCGTAGATCTCGCCAAAGTCGTCGTTGCGCGCGCGCCCTTCGGACAGGATGAACGCGCACAGGCCGGGACCCTCGGCCAGCAAATGGCGCAGGTGCGTATGGACCAGGTAATGCAGTTGGGCCCGCGTGCCATGGATATGCGGAAGATGGTCTTCCACCCGCGCGATGATTTCGTCGTACCAGTCGCTGATCACCCGCACGCAGAGTTCGCGCTTGCCGCCGAAGTAGGTAAAGACGGTGGCTTCCGAAACCCCCAGGCGCTGCGCGATCTCGGTGGTGGTGGCCGCCTGGAAGCCCGCTTCGGAGAACACCTGGCGCGCGACCCGCAGGATGTCGCGGATGCGTTGCTCGGACTTGGCGCTGGCCGGCGGGCGGCGCATCGGGACGGCTGGGCTATTTTCCATGCAGGCAAAAGGCGAAAAAGGGGCGGGCGGCCTGCCTGGCCGTCCGCGCGAGCGCCTATTATTGAGCGAGGGTCAACGCCGTGGCAAGGCGGGATGCAACCCGCCACCGCGGCTCCTTCATGGCAACAACCATAATCATCAAGAGACAACCATGCTGCATAGAGCAGATTCCTACGCGCAAGTCCTGTCCACGTTCCAGTGGCAGGTGCCCGCGGCCTACAACATCGGCGTCGACGTGTGCGACAAGTGGGCGGACGGCAGCGGCCGGCTGGCGCTGATCTTTGAAAAGAGCGATGGGGCGCAGACGCGCTACACGTTCGACCAGATCAAGTCGCAGTCGAACCAGCTGGCCAACAGCCTGGCGCGCTACGGCATCCACCGTGGCGACCGCGTGGCCATCTACCTGCCGCAGGCGCCTGAAACCGCCATCGCCCATGTCGCCGTCTACAAGATGGGCGCGGTGGCGGTGCCGCTTTTCACGCTGTTCGGGGTGGACGCCATCCAGTACCGGCTGGCCAACAGCGGGGCATCGGCGCTCATTACGGACGCCGAAGGCTGCCGCAAGCTGCTCGAGATCCGCGACAGCCTGCCGGATCTGAAAGTGATCTATTGCATCGACGGCGAGGCGGGGGGTATGGAAGGCCCGGCGGCCGCGGTCAATGCGCTGCCGTTTCAGCAAAGCCTGGCGCTGGAGGCTGACGCGTTCGACCCCGTGGCGACGGCGGCCGACGATCCGGCCGTCATCATCTACACCTCGGGCACCACCGGCAAGCCCAAGGGCGCGCTGCATGCGCACCGTGTGCTGCTGGGCCATCTGCCCGGCGTCGAGATGTCGCATGAATTCTTTCCGGAAAACGCCGTCCTGATGTGGACGCCGGCCGACTGGGCATGGATCGGCGGGCTGCTGGATGTGTTGTTGCCGTCCTGGCACCACGGTGTGCCCGTGCTGGCGCGTCGGTTCGAGAAATTCGACGGCGCCTCGGCGCTGGAGCTCATGGCACGCCACGGCGTCACGCACACCTTTTTGCCGCCCACCGCGCTGAAGATGATGCGCGGCTGCGAATGGCCCGGGGACGCCGGGCCGCGCACGCTGCGCTCGGTGGCCAGCGGCGGCGAATCGCTGGGCGCGGAACTCATCGACTGGGGCCGTCGGGTGCTGGGCGTGACCATCAACGAGTTCTACGGCCAGACCGAATGCAACATGATCGTGTCCTCGTGCTCGTCGCTGTTCGACCCTTGCCTGGGCGCCATCGGCCGCGCCGCGCCCGGTCACCGGGTCGCTATTGTGGATGACGCCGGGGCCGAGTTGGCCGATGGACAAGAGGGCAACATCGGCGTAATGCGCCCGGATCCGGTCATGTTCCTGGGGTACTGGAACAACCCGGCGGCGACGGCGGAAAAATTTGCCGGCGATTATCTTCTGACCGGCGATATCGGCGTGCGCGACGCGCAAGGTTTCATCCGGTTCGTGGGCCGCAACGACGACGTCATCACCAGCGCCGGCTACCGGATTGGTCCGGGCCCCATCGAAGACTGCCTGCTCGGGCATCCCGCCGTGCGCATGGCGGCGGTGGTGGGCATGCCGGACGCCGAACGCACGGAAATCGTGGTGGCGTATGTGGTGCTGAAAGAGGGGGTCGAAGGCGACGAGGCGCTGGTCAAGGCACTGCAGGCGCATGTCCGCACCCGGCTGGCCGCCCATGAATATCCGCGCACGATCCGGTTTGTAACCAGTTTGCCGACGACCGCGACGGGCAAGATTATCCGCCGGGAGTTGCGCGCCGGTTACCCGGGCTGAGCCGTCTCACCCGGTGACAATCTCCTCCATGTGGATGGGTTGACGGGTTGCCCGGCGCTGCAAGTATGATGGCGCAAACTGGATACGGCCCCACTCAATTGGGGCCGTATCACCTTTAGCCAAAGTATGGAGATAACCCCAATGAATAAGCCTTTGGACGGGGGACTGGCAGCCTTGAACGTGCCCGCGTACGTCAAGCACCGCGGACTGATCGACTGGGTTGCCAGTTTCGTCGCGCTGGCCAAGCCCGATCGCGTCGTGTGGTGCGATGGCTCGCAGGAAGAGTACGACCGCTTGTGCGAGCAGATGGTCCAGTCCGGCACCATGCGCCGGCTCAACCCCGCCAAGCGCCCCAATTCCTATCTCGCGTGGTCCGACCCGTCCGACGTGGCGCGGGTTGAAGACCGCACCTTCATCTGCTCGGACCGCGCCGAAGACGCCGGCCCCACCAACAACTGGGCCGACCCGGCCGAAATGCGCGACACGCTGAACGGCCTGTTCGACGGCGCCATGCGCGGCCGCACGCTGTACGTGGTGCCGTTCTCGATGGGCCCGCTGGGTTCGGACATCGCCCACATCGGCGTTGAACTGTCCGACAGCCCGTACGTGGCCGTGAACATGCGCATCATGACGCGCATGGGCAAGCAGGTGTATGACGTGCTGGGCACCGATGGCGACTTCGTGCCCTGCCTGCATTCGGTCGGCAAGCCGCTGGCCGAGGGCGAGGCCGACGTGGCCTGGCCGTGCAACCCCACCAAGTACATCGTGCACTTCCCCAAGACCCGCGAAATCTGGAGCTACGGCTCCGGCTACGGCGGCAACGCGCTGCTGGGCAAGAAGTGCTTTGCGCTGCGCATCGCATCCACGATGGGCCGCGACCAGGGCTGGCTGGCCGAACACATGCTGATCCTGGGCGTGACCTCGCCCAAGGGCCGCAAGTACCACGTCGCTGCCGCCTTCCCGTCGGCCTGCGGCAAGACCAACTTTGCCATGCTGATCCCGCCGCAAGGCATGGACGGCTGGAAAGTCACCACCATTGGCGACGACATCGCCTGGATCAAGCCCGGCCCGGACGGCCGCCTGCACGCCATCAACCCCGAGGCCGGCTACTTCGGCGTAGCCCCGGGCACCAGCGAGCAGACCAACTTCAACGCCATGGCCACGCTCAAGGCCAACGTCATCTTCACCAACGTCGCGCTGACCGACGACGGCGACGTCTGGTGGGAAGGCATGACCGACACGCCGCCGGCGCACCTGGTCGACTGGCAGGGCAAGGACTGGACGCCCGAGATCGCGCGCGAAACCGGCCGCAAGGCCGCGCACCCGAACGCGCGCTTCACCGCGCCCGCCTCGCAGTGCCCGTCCATCGACCCCGAGTGGGAAAACCCCAAGGGCGTGGTCATCGACGCGTTCATCTTCGGCGGACGCCGCTCCACCACCGTGCCGCTCGTCACCGAAGCGCGCAACTGGGTCGAAGGCGTCTACATGGCCGCCACGATGGGCTCCGAGACCACCGCCGCGGCCGCCGGCCAGCAAGGCGTGGTGCGCCGCGACCCGTTCGCCATGCTGCCGTTCTGCGGCTACAACATGAGCGACTACTTCGGCCACTGGCTCAATCTGGGCAAGCAGCTCGAAGCCGCCGGCGCGACCCTGCCGCGCATCTATTGCGTGAACTGGTTCCGCAAGGGTCCGGACGGCAAGTTCGTCTGGCCGGGCTTTGGCGACAACATGCGTGTGCTGCGCTGGATGCTGGGCCGCATCGACGGCCAATCCAAGGGCGTGGACCAGGTGTTCGGCGTGTCGCCCAGCTACCAGGACATCGACTGGACCGGCTTGGAATTCAGCCCGGACAAGTTCGAGCAAGTCATGTCGGTGGACGAAAACGCCTGGCGCGAAGAACTGGCGCTGCATCACGAGCTCTTCGGCCAGCTGTCGCAAGGCCTGCCCGACGAACTGCGCACCACCAAGACCGAGATCGAAGGCCGTCTGGCGGCCTGAGGCTGCTGGATCCTGTGGTCTGAACAAACCCGCTTGCTTTGCGCAGGCGGGTTTTTTTGCGTCCCGCGGGTTCAGCCCGGGGGTTTAAGCCGTCTTGCTGGCCGCGATCCCGTCCAGCCCCTTGGCCACGTCATCCGGCAATTGCAGCGACGCGGCTGCCAGGTTTTCGCGCAGGTGTTTCGGGGACGACGTCCCGGGAATCAGCAGGATGTTGGGCGATCGGCGCAGCAGCCAGGCCAGCGCCGTCTGCATCGGCGTCGCGCCGATCCGCGCCGCGGCGTCGTTCAGGATGGACGACTGCAACGGGCTGAAGCCGCCCAACGGAAAGAACGGCACATAGGGAATGCCTTCGCGCGCCAGGTCGTCGATCAGCGCGTCGTCGCCCCGGTGCGCGACGTTGTACTGGTTCTGCACGCACACGATCTCGCAGATGCCGCGGCCCTGCGCCACCTGCGCGGGCGTCACGTTGCTCAGCCCGATGTGCCGGATCAGCCCTTGCTGCTGCAGGCCGGCCAGCACGGACAGCGGTTCCTCGATGGAGCCTTCCGCCGGACCATGCACGTCGAACATGGCGCGCAGGTTGACCACGTCCAGCACGTCCCGTCCCAGGTTGCGCAGGTTGTCGTGCACCGCGCGGGTCAGCTGTTCGGCCGAGAACGCGGGATTCCAGGACGCATCGTCGCCGCGCACCGCGCCCACCTTGGTCACGATCACCAGGTCATCGGAATAGGGGGCCAGTGCCTCGCGAATCAGCTGGTTGGTGATGTGCGGGCCGTAGAAATCGCTGGTGTCGATGTGGTTGACGCCCGCGGCCACGGCCTCGCGCAGGACGGCCAGCGCGGCGTCGCGATCCTTGGGCGGCCCGAAGACGCCGGGGCCGGCAAGCTGCATGGCGCCGTAGCCAAGCCGATAAACCTGGCGCGAGCCGAGCGCGTAGGTGCCGCTGTCTGCAAGTTGAGTCATGTCTGATCCTGTTTTCGATGAAAGGGAGGCATGGGTCAAACGATAGAACTTCCATCGCCGCCTGATAAGCCAATACAATCCGCACGGCTTGTACGGAAAAATGAACAATGGCGACCGACCTCGATGACCTCAACGCCTTCGTTGCGGTGGCGCGCGCGCAAGGCTTTCGCGAAGCGGCCCGCACGGCCGGCACCAGCGCCTCGCGGTTAAGCGACACCGTGCGCCGCCTTGAGGCGCAACTAGGGGTGCGGCTCTTTAACCGCACCACGCGCTCGGTCGCGCTGACGCAGGCCGGCCAGGAACTGCTGGCCCGGCTGGCGCCCGCGCTGACGGAAGTGGAGGCCGCGCTGGACGCCGTCAACGTCTTTCGCGACAAGCCCGCCGGCACGCTCAGGCTCAATGTGCCGCTCAGCGCCGCGCGGCTCGTGCTGCCGTCCATCGTGCCGGCCTTCCTGGCCGCCTATCCCGACATCCGCCTGGAAGTCGTGGCCGAGGAAAGCTTCGTCGACGTGCTCGCCGCTGGGTGCGACGCTGGCATCCGCTACGACGACCGGCTGGAACAGGACATGATCGCCGTGCCCATCGGCCCGCGCGTGCAGCGCTTTGCGGCCGGCGCTTCGCCCGCCTACCTGGACCGGCACGGACGGCCCGCCCATCCCGAAGCCCTGATGCAGCACGCCTGCCTGCGCGGCCGGTTTCCCAGCGGGTCGATGCCGCCGTGGGAGTTCGAGCGGGACGGGGAATGGGTGCGCATCGACGCATCGGGTCCGCTGGTCGTGCAGATCGGCGGCGCGGTCGACCTGGCCGTGGATGCGGCCATCGCGGGCGCCGGGGTCATGTATCTGTTCGAAGACTGGCTGCGCCCGCACTTCGAAAGCGGCGCGCTGGAACCCGTGCTGGAACCCTGGTGGCCGCAGTTCTCGGGACCGTTTCTGTATTACTCCGGCCGCCGGCTGGTGCCTTCGCCGCTCAAGGCGCTGATCGACTTCATCAAGGCGCAGCCGATTTCCTGAATGGCGCGCTCTGTCTCGCCGGCCTGCGCTGTTTGATGCACAATCGCCCCATGCACCTGGATCCCGAAGACCTCGCCAAAATCACGTCCCTGACGCTCGCCCATTACGAAGAGAACGCCGATTCGTTCCAGGCCGGCACGCAGGATCACGACGTCAGCCAGAACATCGCCGCCTTGCTGCATCACATCGACGGCGAGCCGCCCTTTGACATCCTGGATCTCGGGTGCGGACCGGGCCGTGACCTGAAGACGTTCCTGGCGATGGGGCACCGGCCCGTCGGCCTGGACGGCACGCCGCGTTTTGTGCAAATGGCCCGCGCGGCAAGCGGTTGCGAGGTCTGGGAGCAGGATTTCCTGCAGCTTCAACTGCCCGCGGCGCGCTTTGACGGCATCTTCGCCAACGCCGTGCTGTTCCATGTGCCGGGGCAGGAACTGCCTCGGGTGCTGCAAGAACTGCGCGCCACGCTGCGGCCGCGCGGCGTGTTGTTCAGCTCCAATCCGCGAGGCGGCAATCAGGAAGGCTGGAATCGCGGGCGCTATGGCGCCTATCACGATCTTGAAGGCTGGCGGGCGCTGATGCAGGCCGCCGGGTTCGAGGAGCTGGAGCATTACTACCGGCCCGATGGGCTGCCGCGCGAGCAGCAGCCGTGGCTGGCGAGCGTCTGGCGGCGGCGCGATTAGCGCCGGCTTCACGCCGGTGATGGAAATCCGCTTCCTTTCTTGACGTCTCTCTCATGGTTGCCTCCACGCTCGTCGGCATGCTGTGCGCACACCTGCTGTGCTTTTCCGGCATGTTTCTGCTTATCAGCCGTCGTCTGCCTGGCAACAGGATGGGGATGGACTTCTTTGCCGTCGGCAACCTGCTGCTGGCGGCCGCCTACATTCTTCAACTCATCGAAGGCGGCCCCGCGTGGAGCCTCATGAGCGTCGTCAACCACTGCCTCACGCTGGCCGCCCCAATCGCCTATCTGCTGGGCGCCATGCGGTTCTTCGGGCATCAGGTCCGCTTGTGGCAGCCGCTGCTGGCGTTCTGTCTCGTGTACGGCATGGCGCAATGGTGGGTGCAATGGCAGATGGGCCCGGAAGCCCGCTACGCCATGCTTGCGGCGTCGGCCACGCTGCTTTTCTTTGCGATGTCGGTCACGGTGCTATGCGGCACACGGACCTTCGCCAAGGACTTGCGCGCGGAAATGGTCTTCTTCGCGTGCCTGATTGGCGGGATCTGCGTGCTGAACGCGTTGAAGTTCCTGAAAATCATGGAGGGCGGCCTGGATGCGCTGCACATGGACAGCCGCTTCCAGATGATTTTCTACATCTATATGTCCACCCTCGCCACCATCGTGCCGCCGTCGATTGTCTGGCTGGTGCTGCGCCGTTTGACGGACAGCCTGCGGAATATGGCGGCGCGGGATCCGATGACGGATCTGCTCAACAGGCGCGGGCTCTCGGATGCGCTCGTCCAGTATTTCAATGGGCGCAGTGCAAAGCCCGCGTATTTACTGGTGTTGGACGTCGATCACTTCAAGCGCATCAACGACACCTACGGCCACCAGGCCGGGGACGAGGTGATTTGCCATGTGGCGGGGTTGCTGCGTGCGGGCGTGCGCCGGGGGGATCTGACCGGCCGGATCGGGGGAGAGGAGTTTGTCGCCATTCTGCTCGAATCGGACGTGGCCGATGTGATGGTGCTGGCAGAGCGGCTGCGGGCCAGCATCGAGAGCCAGCCGATCCGTGTCACCGGCGCGAACGAGCGGCTGCGCTGCACCGTGACGATCGGCGTGTCGTCACGATTTGATGGGGCGGATGCGCTGGAGGAAGCGCTGCGCGAGGCCGATGCGGCGCTCTATCGCGGGAAGGCGGGCGGGCGGAACCGGGTGGAGGTGGCGAGTGCGTCCCGCCACGGGGCGGCCCCCGGCGTGGCGTTGGCAGGGGCGAATTTCTAAGGGTTTCGCCGTCGGCGCCGCCAACGCCCGCAAGGCAAGCGTCGGCGCCCGGCCTTCAATCATGCTTCATGCGACATCCACCACGATTTTGCCGCGTGCCGTTGCTTGGGTGATGGCGTCGTAGGCGGCTTCTGCGGAGCGCAGGTCGAACCGGCGGGGATCGAGATGGGGCACGAGCTTGCCCGCTTCAACCAGCCGTGTGGCCTCGCGCAGCATGTCGCCGTGGTGGGCGCGATGCAGGCCCGTGAGAAGCGGATACAGGGTGAAAATTCCGGAATACGTGGCCTCGCGGAACGATAGGGGCGCCAACGCATGCGTGCCCCATCCCAACGCGCTGACGACATGCCCAAAGTGCTTCACCGCCGTAAACGCCGCATCGAGCGATGGACCGCCGACGGTGTCAACGACGAGATCGAAGCCAGCGCCCTGCGTGAACGAATCCACATACGACTCCACCGTCTGTGACTGGTAGTCGATGGGCGTTGCGCCAAGGCGCGCAACAAGGTCGTGATCGCGCAATGCCGCCGTGGCAAAGACGTGGGCGCCCAGTGCGCGCGCCAGTTGCACCGATACATGGCCCACACCGCCCGCGCCGCCTTGCACCAGCACCGTCTGACCGGCCCGCAGGTGCGCGCGGTCGACGATGCCCGAATAGGACGTGATAAACGCAAGGGGCAGCGCCGCCGCTTCACGCATCGAGAGGTTTGCCGGCTTGATGGCAAGCAGATCCGCATCCACCGCCGCATATTGGGCCAGCGAACCCTGGATGCCACCCACGCCGCCGGTCATGCCATAGACCTCGTCACCGATGCGGAACGTGGTCACGCCGGGTCCCACCGCATCAACCACGCCTGCCATGTCGATGCCCAGCACCAGTGGCAGCGGATGCTTTGCGTGTGCGGCGCTGCCCGCGCGAATCTTGGTATCCAGCGGATTCAGGCCGCTCGCGGCGATGCGCACGCGTACTTGGCCGCGGGCCGGCTGCGGCAGCGGGATTTCGGTCAACTCAAGCGGACCGTCATAACGATTGAGAACGAGCGCCTGCATGGTCATGATCAACTCCTTTCTGGTGTCTGGCCCGTCGAATGAGTGGGCCGATGCGTCATGATTGATCATGCTATAACGCATGTAAATCAACGTTTATGCACAACGGCCAAACAAAAATGAATGAGATGCGTCTGGACTGGGGCGACGTTCGCGTTTTTCTGGCGATTGCCCGCTGCGGCACCCTGGGCGCGGCGGCAAAGCAGGTGGGGCAGACCCAACCCACCATGGGGCGCAGGTTGCGTGCGCTTGAAGAAGCGCTTGGGCACACGCTGTTCCAACGCACGAGCGAGGGCTTCGTCCTGACCGATGACGGCGCGGCCGTGCTGGCCTATGCCGAGCGCATGGAGGAAGAAGCGCTGGGCTTCACCCGCGCGCTGACCGGCAAGGAATCCCAACTTCGGGGGCTGCTGCGCGTCTCCTCGTCGGACTGGTTCGGCATACACATGCTTACGCCGGTGTTCGCGCGGTTTCTGGCGCAGCATCCGGGCATCTCGCTGGAACTGCTGACGGATTCGCGCCTGTACAACCTGGCGCGCCACGAGGCGGATCTGTTGTTCCGAATAACGCCGTTTGAGGAATCCGACGTCATCCAGCGCAAGCTGACGCGCATCGACTATGCGCTATACGGGCACGTCGACCTTGCACCGCCGTCCCCGGGCGACGGGGACGGCCATACGCTCATCAGCATGGACAGCGCATTCGGATCGATGCCCGACGTCGAATGGGTCAAGCAAATGTTGCCCCGCGCAAGGGTGGTTTTCGGCAGCAACAATCGTGGCGTTCAAGCCCGCATGTGTGCCGAGAAAGCAGGGTTTGCGGTGCTGCCGTGTCCGCTAGGCGACGCAACGCCGGGCATCCGGCGAATCGAGTTGGGCCAAGCGCCGCCGGGTCGCGATGTCTGGCTGGGCTATCACCGCGATCTGCGCCGTGTGGCGCGATTGCGCGCACTTCTGGACGTCACGATCAATGCCTTCGCGAATTCGTGAGGCATGCTGAGGCAAAGCCGCGCAAGAATGCGCGGCTTTGCCCTTCACGATGCGGCAACCCTTACCCCATCTGCCCATACCTTCCAGCATTGAAGTCCTGGATCGCCTCGACGATTTCCGCTTGCGAGTTCATCACAAACGGCCCATACCCGACCACGGGTTCATCGATCGGCTCCCCGCTCAAGATCAAAAACACCGCGTCGTTATTCGCTTCGACCGTGATGTCCTCGCCCTCTTTGGAGAACAGCGCCAATTGCGCATCCCGCGCGACGGATTCGCCGTTGACCAGCACCGTGCCGCGCAGCATGACGAGCATGCTGTTGCGGCCCGCGGCAACGGGGAAGGTCGCCGTCTTGCCCGCCGCCAGCTTCACGTCCCACACGTCCATCGGCGTAAAGGTCCGCGCGGGGCCCGCTTGGCCAGCGTAATTGCCTGCGATCACGCGGAGCGTGCCGGCGGCGTCGGGCAGGTCCACGACCGGGATGTCTGCGTTCAGAATGCCCTGGTAGCCGGCCGGCGCCTTCTTGTCCTTGGCGGGCAGGTTGACCCAGAGCTGCACCATTTCCAGTTTGCCGCCCGTGCGGGTGAAGGCGTGGGAATGGAATTCCTCGTGCAGGATGCCGGACGCCGCCGTCATCCATTGGACGTCGCCGGGGCCGATGACGCCGCCGTTGCCGGTGGAGTCGCGGTGTTCGACTTCGCCGCTGTAGACGATGGTCACGGTCTCGAAGCCGCGGTGCGGGTGCTGGCCGACGCCGCGGGGCTGGCTGGCCGGACCGAATTCGGCGGGGCCGGCGTAGTCCAGCAGCAGGAACGGGCTGGTGTCGCGGCCTTTGTCGTTGTACGAGAACATGGAGCGCACCGGAAATCCGTCGCCCACCCAGTGGGGACGGGGGCTGGCGTGCACGCCGAGGATCTTCTTCATGGTGAGGTTTCCTGTTGCGCGGCCCCTTCGGGGCCGTTCGTCATAGGGAAGAAGATAAGGGCGGATCGGCATTCCCGGTAGTGCTCGTGATTGATAAGCACCGTTCCATGTGGCGAACGATCAATACGGGCCAGGCGGGCGGGCCAGCGTCGCGGCGGGTATCCTTCCGGGCATGGACAAGATCAGGGACGACATCGCGGCGGCGCGGCGCGAGGCGGTGGTTACGGGATTTGCCCCGGTGGTGGGGGACGGCCCGCGCGTGCTGGTGCTGGGCTCCATGCCGGGCGTGGCGTCGCTGCGGCAGGCGCAGTATTACGCGCATCCGCGCAACGCATTCTGGCCGCTGGCGGCGCGGATCTTCGGGTTTGACGCCGGGCTGGGCTACGACGAGCGGTTGCAGGCACTGCGGGCGAACCGCGTGGCGCTGTGGGATGTGCTGCAGGCGTGCGAACGGCCGGGCAGCCTGGACGCCGATATCCGGGGCGACACGCTGGTGCCGAACGATTTCAACGCCTTCCTGGACCGCTATCCCTCGATCGCGCGCATCTGTTTCAACGGCGCGAAGGCCGCGGCGATGTTCCGGCGGCATGCGTTGCCCAACCTGCCTGCGGCCGCCTCGATCCAGTTTTTCGAACTGCCTTCGACCAGCCCCGCGCATGCTTCGGCCAGCTTCGCGCAGAAACTGGCGGCGTGGGCACCGGCGCTGACGCTTCCGTCCCCCAATTGACGCTTATCAAGGCTCTATATAACTACAGGTGATAAGTTAATTTCCGTAACACCTAAACGTTTCGGAGTTTAACGATGCACACCCCCACCAGCCCCCCGGAAACACCGCTGCCGGGCAAGCGTGGCTTTCTGAAAGGGCTGCTCGGCCTGGGCGCCGCGGCCACTGTCATTCCCATCCACGCCGACGCCGCGCCCGGGCTCAATGGCCAGCCGCCGCGCCGGCCCGGCATGGCGGGCAAGCGCTACGGCATGGTTGTCGACATGCGCAAATGCATCGGCTGCCAATCCTGTACGGTGAGCTGTTCGCTGGAGAACGTGCCGCCCATCGGGCAGTTCCGCACCACCGTCCTGCAGTACGAGGTCACGCCCGACGCGGGTGGGCCGTGTTCGATGGTCATGCTGCCGCGCCTGTGCAACCACTGTGACAAGCCGCCCTGTGTGCCGGTCTGCCCGGTGCAGGCGACCTTCCAGCGCGAAGACGGCATCGTGCTGGTCGACAACGCGCGCTGCGTGGGGTGCGGTTACTGCGTGCAGGCCTGTCCCTACGATGCGCGCTTCATCAATCACGAGACCCAGACGGCCGACAAGTGCACGTTCTGCGAGCACCGGCTGGAAGCCGGGTTGCTGCCCGCGTGCGTGGAAAGCTGCGTGGGCGGCGCCCGGGTGATCGGGGACATGAACGATCCGGACAGCGCCATTTCGCGGTTGCTGGCCGAACACAAGGCCGACATCAAGGTGCTCAAGCCCGAGATGAAGACCGATCCCCACGTCTTTTACATCGGCCTGCCCGATGCGTTCGTGCACCAGGTCGACGGCCAGGCCGGCGTGCGCCTGGCGGGCGGCCACTGAGCCAAGGAAGGGGACACTCATGCAAATCTCTGAATTGCTCACGCCGGTCTACGACGCCGCCTGGCTGCCCTGGGCCGTGCAGTATTTCTTTCTTATCGGCATCAGCGCCACCACCGCGCTGACCGCCGCCTTCGCGGCGTTTGGCCGCGCCGATTCCGACGCGCGCCGCCTGCTGCCGGCGGCGGTGACGTTGCTGCTGGTCAGCGCCATCGCCGCGCCGGTGTCGCTGTTGGCCGACCTGCACCAGCCCGGCCGCTTCTGGCACTTCTATGCGCACATCACGCCGTGGTCCTGGATGTGGCTGGGGGCATTGCTGCTGCCGGTCTTCGTGACACTGGCGCTGCTGTTCTGCGCGGCGTGGTGGTGGGGCCGGATGGGGTGGCTGCGGGTGGTGGCGGCGGCGCTGGCGCTGTCGGCGCTGTCCATTCTGGTCTACACCGGCGCCGAGGTGATGGTGCTGCGTTCGCGGCCCTTGTGGCACACCGTGTTCCTGCCGGTGAACTTTGCGCTGACCGCCTGGCTGGGCGCGTTGGGCGCGATGTTCCTGGTGGGCCGCTGGCTGCCCGGCGGACTGCGCGTGCTGCCGGTGGCGATGCTGCGCCGGCTGAGCGTGACCGCGGTCGTGATGATGGCGATGAGCGCGGGGGCGTGGGCGCTGCTGGGCCTCTCGGGACTCGATGCGTCTTTCGAGGCGGCGCTGCGGCTTTTCGCGGACTTTCCGGTCTGGCGTCTGAGCCTGGCGGGCGCGGTCATCACGGCCTTTTGCATCGTCGCGCTGCTGCAGCGGCCGGCACGCACGCTGGCCGCGCCCCTGCCGTCGGCCGCGCTGGCGCTGACCATGCTGGGCGCGGCGTGGATCTTCCGCTGGGTGGTCTTCATGAGCGTGCAGGGCGTGCCCAAGTACGGCGCGGGGCTGTACCTGTACGACATGCCCTGGGGCAGCGATGGGCTGCTGGGCATGGTGGGCGTGTTGGGGCTGTGCGTGGCGCTGATCACCGTCGTGACCTGGGCCCTGGACATCTACCCCGCGCGCGCACGCGCCGTGGCCGCCTGAGCGCGCGCCGAGACGAAAGCACATGGAAAAGAACGCAATGGACAAGCAACACAAAGACGACAAGCCCGGCGCCGCGGACGATGGCGCGGATCTGCCTCGCGACGAGGCCCGGCGCAAGCTGATGATGCGCGGCGGCCTCGCGGCCGGCGGCATGGCGGCGTTTGCAGCGGGCTACGGCGACACGGTGGTCAAGGCGGTCAAGGGGCTGGCGCAGGGCACGGCCGGCGTGCCGACGGCGCATGCCGTGCGCGGCAACTCGCTGCCGCCAGAGTTCCGCATCGACCCGCTGACCGGTGCGCTCAGCGCCCAGCCGGGGCAGACGGTCAGCCCGTCGAGCTGCCTGGGCTGCTGGACGCAATGCGGCGTGCGGTTGCGCGTGGACACGGCCGAGAACCGCATCCTGCGCGTCGCTGGCAATCCGTATCACCCGCTGGCCACGACACGGCCGGCGGCCATGGAGACGCCGGTGCGCGAGGTCTACGCGCAGCTGGGCGGCGACAGCGGCCTGGAAGGGCGCGCCACCTCGTGCGCGCGCGGCTCGGCCATGCTGGAGCAGATGGACAGCCCGTATCGCGTGCTGCAGCCCTTGAAGCGGGTGGGCAAGCGCGGCGAGGGCAAGTGGCAGACGATCAGCTTCGAGCAACTGGTCGAGGAAGTCTGTGAAGGCGGCGATCTGTTTGGCGAAGGCCACGTGGACGGCTTGCGCGCGATCTACGACCGCGAGACGCCGCTGGACCCCGACAATCCCGAATACGGCGCGAAGGTCAACCAGTTCCTGTTCACCGACGCCTCCAACGAGGGGCGCACGCCGCTGATCCAGCGCTTTGCGGGGCAGTCCTTCGGCACCGTCAACTTCAGCAATCACGGCTCGTATTGCGGGCAGAGTTTCCGGGTGGGGGCGGGCGCGGCGCTGGGCGACCTGAAGGGCATGCCGCACGGCAAGCCGGACTGGGACAACGCACGTTTCGGGCTCTTCATTGGCGCGGCGCCGGCGCAGGCGGGCAATCCCTTTCAACGCCAGGCCCGTCAGCTGGCCGAGGCGCGCGTGCGCCCGCAGAAATCGGGATTCAGCTACGTGGTGGTGTCGCCCGTGCTGCCGGCCTCGTCCAGCCTGTCGGCGGGATCGGGCAATGAATGGGTGCCCGTCAATCCGGCTAGCGATCTGGCGCTGGCCATGGGGCTGATCCGCTGGATTCTGGACAACGAACGGTTCGACGCGCGCATGCTGGCGCAGCCGGGCCCCGCCGCCATGAAGGCGGCGGGCGAAGCGGCGTGGACCAACGCCACGCACTTGGTGGTGGCCGAACCGGGCCATCCGCGCCTGGGCGCCTTTTTGCGTGGCGCCGATATGGGCTGGGCGCGCCCGGCCGACGCGGACGAGAAATGGGAGGACGTCTACGTCGTGCGTCTTGCGGACGGCACGTTGGCGCCGCACACGACGGCCTCGCCGGCCGCGCTGTTTGTCGACGAGCCGGTCGTCGCGCCGGGCTTGGCGGGTCCGCAAGCGGCGCTGCGGGTGCGCACCTCGCTGGACCTGCTGCGCGAAGAAGCGCGCCGCAAGACGCTGGACGAGTACGCCTCGCTCTGCGGCGTGCCGGCGGCGAAAATCGCGTCCCTCGCCGAGCGTTTCACCAGTCACGGCAAGCGCGCCGTGGCCGATGCGCACGGCGGCACCATGAGCGGCGCGGGCTTCTACACCGCCTACGCCATCGCCATGCTCAACACGCTGGTGGGCAACCTGAACGTGGAAGGCGGACTGGTGCTGGATGCCGGGCCGTTTCCGCCTTACGGCGCGGGGCCGCGCTACAACATTGCCGGCTTCGCGAACAAGGCCACGCCCAAGGGCGTGCCGCTGTCGCGCAACCGCTTTCCGTACGAAAAATCCAGCGAATTCAAGCGCAAAAAGGCCGCGGGCCAGCCTGCCTATCCGGCAGCCGCGCCGTGGTATCCGGCGACGGGCGGCCTCAGTTCCGAGATGCTGGCTTCGGCGCTGGCGGGCTATCCGTACCGTGCCAAGGTCTGGTTCAATCACATGAGTAACCCGGTCTACGGGATTGCCGGGTTCAAGCACGTGGCGCTGGAAAAGCTGAAGGACCCGCGCATCCTGCCGCTGGCGGTGTCGATCAACCCTTTCATCAACGAGACCAACGCGCTGGCCGATTACATCGTGCCGGACACGGTCACGTACGAAAGCTGGGGCGTGTCGGCGCCGTGGGCGGACGTGGTGGCCAAAGCCTCGACGGTGCGGTGGCCGACCGTGCAGCCGCGCGTGGCGCGCACGGCCACGAACGAGCCAGTTTGCCTGGAGACCTTCCTGATCGCGTGCGCCAAACGCCTGGCCATGCCGGGATTCGGCGAGGGCGCGATGTCAGACAAGGAGGGCGCCAAGTACGCGCTGGATACGCCCGAGGACTTCTTTCTGCGCGGCATGGCGAACATCGCGTTTGCCGCGGGACGGCCGGTGCCGCCGGCCAGCGACGACGACATGGCGCTGACCGGCGTCGACCGCTATCGCGACCTGCTGCAAGCCAAGCTCAAGCCTGCCGAATGGCGGCAGGTGGCCATGCTGATGAGCCGCGGCGGGCGATTCGACCGGACGGACGACGCCTGGACGCAAGAAGGCGGCCAGACACGCCGCACGCGCGTGGCGTATGCCAAGCCGCTGCATGTGTGGAGCGAAGAGCTGGCGGGCTTTCGTCATGCGATGACGGGTGAGCGGTACAGCGGCTGTCCCACCTGGTATCCGACCAGGCTGGCGGATGGCCGCGACATGCGCGATGCGTATCCGCGGCAGGAGTGGCCGTTCCTGCTGAGTTCATTCAAGTCCAATCTGATGAGCTCGTTGTCGATTGGGGTGAACCGCCTGCGCCAGGTGCATCCGCACAACCCGGTGTCGATCAACCGGCAGGACGGCGAACGGCTGGGCATCCGCAACGGCGACACAGTGCGCATCGTCACGCCGGGCGGGTCGGTGACAGGGCCGGCGTTGCTGCGCGATGGCGTGCAGCCGGGCGCGGTGGGCATCGAGCACGGCTACGGCCACACCGAACTGGGCGCGCGCGTCCATGTCGTCGATGGCAAGCCAATGCCGCATGATCCGGCGCTGGCCGCGGGCGTCAACCTGAACGACCTGGGTTTTGGCGACGCGACGCGGGGCCAGCACGCCAACGTCTGGATCGATTGGGTGTCGGGCGCGGCGGTGCGGCAAGGCCTGCCTGCCCGGATCGAGCGGGTCTGACGGCTGGGGGGCCGGCCCGCGTGCGTGGCGGTAAGCGTCAGGGCACGACGGTGTCGGCCACCAGTGCCAGGCCGTCCGCCCGAGGCCCCACATCCGTCAGCACGCCGTTCAGGTCTCCGGCCTGGGCGGCGGCGTTGCCCGAGCGGCTGACGCGAATCTCCACACGCACCTTGCCGGCCTTGGACAGCGTGGCGTCCGGCGACATGGCTGTGCTGTCGTCCAGCACGAAGGCCCGCGGCAGGTCCGCGGCCTGCATCTTAAGGATGGCGACGGGCATGCGCGATCCCGACATGGGGCGCGCCAGGATGAAAACGGTGTCGGTCGGGCGGACCTGATCGCGCAGGGCGTCGGCGATCCGCGCCTGGCCGGCGAGCCGGGCGGTTGCGGTCGAAGCGCCGGCGGAAGGGGAGGGCGTCGCCACGCCGGATGCCGTTGGCCCCGGCGCCGTCGCCGGTTGGCCCGCGGCGGTGGATGCGGAATTGCCGGAAGCCGGCGGCGCGGCGGCTCCCCCGGCCGTGCCGCTTGCCGCCATGGCGCGAGCCTGGGCGATGTTCGTCTGGATCTGCCGCGCGGCCTCGGCGTCCGGGGGCAGCAGCGCGCGCAGCCGTTCCCAGTGCGTCAGCGCGTCGGCGGCGTCGCCGCGGCGCAGCGCCATCATGCCGGCCAGCGCCAGGGCCTTGGGCTGGTCGGGATCGGCCTGCAGCGCCTGCGCGACGGCGGCAATGGAGGCCTCGTCGGGCTGTCCCTGCCGTGCCGACAACAGCGCGTCGGCCAGATCGGCCAGCACGGCCGGTTGGCCGGGCACTAACCGCAGCACTTCCTGATACGCGGCGACGGCGTCGTTGTAGCGGCCCAGCGTTTCGTAGGAACGCGCCAGCATGTACCAGCCGTCGGCGTCATCGGGTGAGGCGCGCAGGCGCTGGGCCAGCGCGTTGACCGCCAGCGCCATGTCGTTGTCCGCCGCCTGCGCATGCGGCTCGGGCGCCTGCGACAAGGCGACGGTGGCGGCCGCGCGCGGATTGCCGAGCTGGCCGTACAGCAGCACTGCGGCCACCGGAACGGCCACCGTCAGCACGCAGGCCGCGGCCAGGCCGGCGCGCTGGCCGCCCAGCCGCGCGCGCGGATCGCGGCGCATCGCCAGATCCTGCAGCAGGTCGCGCTGCAGCTCTTCGTCGGCGCGGGCGTGCGCCTGCGGGGTGAGGGCCCCGTTGGCGAGATCGCGGCGCAGTTGTTCGCGCTGCGCAAGGTAGAAGGCGCGCACGCTGGCGTCCGACGCGGTCTCCGCGGCCGGCGTGCGGCGCAGCAGCGGCGGCACCAGGCAGAGCAGGGTGGCCAAGAGCAGGGCCAGGACAATGAGCCAGAGCGTGGTCATGAGCCGGAATCCAGGAAGCGGGCGGCGCGGGCGCGTTCGTCCGCGGTCAGCGGCGCGCGCACGCCGGCACGCCGCTTGAGTGTGCGCACCAACACCAGAAAGCCCAGCGCCAGCAGCGCGAAGGGGCCCAGCCAGAGCAGCCAGGTGACCGGCTTGAACGGCGGGTCGTAGCGCACGAAGTCGCCGTAGCGGTCTTCGAAAAAGCGCATGATCTGCGCGTCGGTCTTGCCGTCGGCAAGCTGGCCGCGAATGAGGTTGCGCATGTCCTGCGCCAGAGGCGCATTGGATTCGGCCAGGGTCTGGTTCTGGCAGACCAGGCAGCGCAATCCATGCGCCAGCTTGTCGGCGCGCTGCTCCTGTTCGGCCGACAGCACGGCGGGGGGCTCGGCATTGGGCGCGGGCGCGGCAAGCAGGGCGGCGGGCAGCAGCACAAGGCTTAGCAGTAGCGGCAGAAGCAGACGATGCAGCGAAAGGTGACGCAGCGAAAGGTGACGCAGCGAAAGACGAAGCAGCGGGCAAGGCTGATAAGGCGCGGCGGTCATTGCAGCGCCTCGATGACAGGTTGCAGGCGGGTGCGCCATAGCTCCGGCGTGATGAGGCCCAGGTGCTTGTAGCGGATGCGGCCGTCGCCGTCGATCACGAAGGTTTCGGGCACGCCGTAGACACCGTACTCGATGCCCACGCGCCCGTCGACGTCGCTGGCGGAGGCCAGGTAGGGATTGCCATTGCGCGCCAGCCATTGGCGCGCCTCGTCAGGCTTGTCCTTGTAATTCAGCCCGTAAAGCGCAATGCCGTGGCGCTGCGCGGCGTCGCGCAGCACGGGCAGTTCGTCCTTGCAGGGGCCGCACCAGGACGCCCACACATTCAGCAGCCACACCTTGCCGCGCTGGGATTCCACATCCAGCGTCTTGCCGGGCTCCAGCAGGTCGGGCAGGCCGATGGCGGGCGCGGGTTTGTCGATCATCGCGGACGGCACCGCGCGTGGATCGCGCGACAGCCCTTTCGCCAGGAACACGGCCATCGTCAGAAAGATCGCAAGCGGCAGCAGATAGCGCAGCATCCTCAGCTCTCCCGCGCCGCGCGGGCGGTCTCGGGCAGGCCGGCCGGCGCTGCCCGCTGTGCCTCTGCCTTGTTCTGCGCTTGCTGCGCATGCCGGTAGCGGCCGTCGCCCGCCGCCAGCAGGCCGCCCAGCGCCATCAGGATGCAGCCGGTCCAGATCCAGGTCATGAAGGGCTTGACCTGGATGCGCACGGTCCAGGCGTTGCCGGCCACCGGTTCGCCCAGCGCCACGAAGAGGTCGCGGGTAAAGCCGCTGTCGATGTCGGCCTGGCTGAGCGCCATGTCCTGCACGGTGTAATGGCGCTTTTCGGGATACAGCGTCACCACCGGCTTGCCGTCCCGCACGACGTGGAATACCGCGCGTTGCGCGGTGTAGTTGGGGCCGGTGGCCGGGCCGATGCCGGCAAACGTGAACTGGTAGCCGCCGGCTTCCTGCGTGGCGCCCACGTCCACGCGCAGTTCGCGCTTGTCCTCGTAGCCGTTGGCAAGCGTGACGCCCGCGATGAAGATGCCCACGCCCACGTGCGCCAGCAGCATCCCGTACCAGGCGCGCGGCTGGCGCGTAAGCCGCCGCAGCACCTCGCCGTCGCCATCCATCAGGCGCTGGCGCGCGTGTGCCGCGGCGCTGGCGACGGACCAGGCGGCAAGCCACAGGCCCAGCACGATCATCGGCGAACCGAAGCGTGACGGCCCGGGCATTGCCAGCGGCACCAGCACCGCCGTCAGCACGCTGACCACGAAGGCCACGCGCAGGCGTTTGCCCAGCTCGGGCACCTCGGCCTGTTTCCAGCGCGCGACGGGTCCGACCCCCATCAGGAAGATCGCGGGTGTCATCAGCGGCACGAACACGGCTTCGAAGTAGGGCGGCCCGATGGAGATCTTGCCCCACTCCATCACGTCCAGCACGACAGGGTACAGCGTGCCCAGCAGCACCGAGCCCGCCGCGACCGTCAGCACCACGTTGTTGGACAGCAGCAGCGATTCACGCGACAGCAGCGAAAAGCCGCCGCCCAGCCCGACGGTGGGCGCGCGCCAGGCATACAAGGCAAGCGAGCCGCCCACGATCAGCGTCATGAACGCGAGGATGTACAGGCCCCGGCCCGGGTCCACCGCAAACGCGTGGACCGACGTCAGCACACCCGAACGGACCAGGAACGTGCCCAGGATGCTGAGCGAAAACGTGCAGATGGCCAGCAGCACGGTCCAGCTTCGGAACGCGCCGCGCCGCTCGGTCACGATCAGCGAATGGATGAGTGCGGTGCCCGCCAGCCAAGGCATGAACGACGCGTTCTCGACCGGATCCCAGAACCACCAGCCGCCCCAGCCGAGCACGTAGTAGGCCCACGCGCTGCCCAGCAGGATGCCGATGGTCAGGAACGTCCACGCGGCCAGCGTCCACGGCCGCACCCAGCGCGCCCACATCGCGTCCAGCTCGCCCGACAGAAGCGCCGCAATCGCAAAGGCGAACGCCACCGAGAAGCCCACGTAGCCCATGTACAGCATGGGCGGGTGCACGATCATGCCGGGATCCTGCAGCAGCGGGTTCAGGTCGCGGCCCGCCATGGCGGGCGGGATCAGGCGCTCGAACGGATTGGACAGGAACAGCATGAACAGCAGGAAACCCACGCTGATCCAGCCCATCACCGCCAGCACGCGGCCGACGAAGGGCAAGGGCAGCCGCTTGCTGCATAGCGCCACCGCCAGCGTCCACGCGGTCAGCAGATACAGCCACAGCAGCAGCGACCCTTCGTGTCCGCCCCACACCGCCGCGAAGCGGTAGCCGGCCGGCAGGTCGGCGTGGGAATTCGCAGCCACATACAGCACCGAAAAATCGTTGTTCACGAACGACCACGCCAGGCAGGCGAAGGCCAGCGTCGTCAGGCCGAACTGGCCGATGGCGGCGGGCCGGGCCACACGCAACCCGGCCTGCCAGCCGGTGGCCGCGCCGATGAGCGGCAGGGTGCCTTGCGCCACCGCGACCAGCAACGCGAGGATCAGGCAGAAAAGACCGATTTCGGGGATCATCGCGCCTCCGCCTGAAGGGCCGGGGCGTAGCCCGATGCCGGTACGCCAGCCGCACCCTGCGCGCGCTGCTCCGCCTTCTTGATCGCGTCGGCGGCTTCGGGCGGCATGTAGTTTTCGTCGTGCTTGGCCAGCACCTCGGTCGCGCGGAACACGCCATCTGCGCCCATCTTGCCGGCCACGACCACGCCCTTGCCCTCGCGGAACAGGTCGGGCAGGAGGCCCTGGTAAGTGACAGGCACGGCGTGGGCGGTGTCCGTCACCGCAAATCGCAACGTCAGGCCGTCGGCGTCGCGGCGCAGCGAGCCTTGTTCTACCAGACCGCCCACGCGGAAGCTGCCGCTGGCGGGCGCCTCGTGCGCCACCACCTGCGTCGGGCTGAAGAAGAACACCAGGTTCGATTGCAGCGCGTTGAGCACCAGCGCGGTGGCCAGGCCCAACAGGCCAAGGCCGCCCACGATGGCGAGCGCGCGGCGTTTGCGTGGGGTCATCGGCGCGGCCCCCCGGGGCGGCGCGCGCGGCGTGCGCGCCGCCACAGCGCCAGCACTTCCCACGCCATCAGCGCGATCGTGACGCCATAGGCGCCCATCAGATAGGGCCCGTGGCCCTGCAGCGAAAAAAACGTATCCCAGTTCATGGCGCCTCCGAACGCGTGCCGCGGCGCTCGCCGGAAGACACTGCGCCGTCCGGCGAACCGGCAGCCAGCACGGCACCCGATAGCACGGCGCCCGGCTCGCGCTCTGCAATGATCCCGCGCACCCGCGCCAGCGCGACCGCCGCGCTGTACAGCCAGAAGGCCGCCACCATCAGCAGCATGGCGGTCACCATGACGCGCGCCATGCTGGGGGCCGACGTCAGGTTGATCGAGGCGCCCTGGTGCAGCGTGCTCCACCATTGCACCGAGAAATAGATGATCGGCACGTTCACCACGCCCGCCAGCAGCAGGATGGCGCCGCCGCGGTCCGCGCGCTGCGTGTCGTCGGTGGCGGCCTGCAGGGCCATGAAGCCCAGGTACAGGAACAGCAGGATCAGCTCGGACGTGAGCCGGGCGTCCCAGACCCACCACGTGCCCCAGGTCGGCTTGCCCCACAGCGCGCCGGTCCACAGCGTCAGGAAGGTAAAGAGCGCGCCCGTGGGCGCCAGCGCGCGCATCATCATGAACGACAGACGCGTATTGAAGATGAGGCCCAGCGCCGCATACCCCGCCATCACCAGATACAGGAACATCGACATCCAGGCCGCGGCCACGTGGATGAAGAGAATGCGGTAGACCTCGCCCTGCTGGCTGTCGATGGGCGCCACCACGAGGCCCGTGTACAGGCCGGCCGCGGCAAGCAGGGCGGCGCCCGCCGCGAAGAACGGAATCATCCGCCCGGCCAGCGGATAGAACAGCGCGGGTGACGCATAGCGCAGCCAGCTAGACCGCGCGGCGGCGGGGCGGGGAGCGTCGAAGGTGGAGGGATTGTGCATGGATAACCTCAGTCCAGCGCCACGCGCAGCGCCGCCGATGCGCCCCAGGGGCAGAGCAGGATAGCCAGGCAAAGGCCCGCGCCCAGCAGCGACAGCTGCGGCCCCGCGCCCAGCCCGGCGTGCGTGGCCGACACGGCGCCCGCGCCAAAGATCAGCACCGGCACATACAGCGGCAGCACCAGGAGCGGCAGCAGCGCGCCGCCGCGCAGTCCCAGCGTCAGCGCCGCGCCCAGGCCACCCACCAGCGCCAGCGTCGGCGTGCCCAGCAGCAGGGACAGCACCAGGATGCCGATGGCGTGCGGCGGCAGGCCGAATTGCAACGCCAGCACCGGGCTGGCAAGAATCAGCGGCACGCAGGTGCTGAACCAATGCGCGCCCAGCTTCACGCCCACCAGCATGGGCAGCGGATGCGGCGACACCAGCAGCTGCTCCAGCGCGCCGTTGTCGTAGTCCTGCGCAAACGGGCGATTGAGGCTGAGCAGGATGCCCAAAAGCGCGCAGACCCACAGCACGCCGGGCCCGATGGCCAGGAGCAGCACGGGATCGGGCCCCACCGCCAGCGGGAACAGCGACCCCGTGACGATGAAGAACAGCGTCGCGCCCAGCGTGTCGGCCGGTCGACGCCAGGCCAGCCGGACTTCACGCAGCGCCAACTGAGACAACGTTGCCAGCATCCGCGTAGTCATCCATGTTCAGGGTTTGGGTGTGTTTGGCAGGGGTTGCCGGGCCGCGATGCGAGGCGACGACGGCCGCGCCGCCCGCCGCCAGATGGGCGGCAAGCGCCGCGCCCAACTGGTCCAGGCTGGCCGCGTCCAGGCCGGCGTCGGGTTCGTCCAGCAGCCACAGCGGCTTGGCGCCCAGCACCACGCCGGCCAGCGCCAGCCGGCGGCCCTGGCCTTGCGACAGGCGGGCAGCCGGCGTGTGCAGGCAGCCGCCCAGCCGCCACGTCTGCAGGCAGGCGGCGATCGCGCCGTCGCCATGCGGCGTGCCGGCCACGTGCAGCGCGCAGCGCAGGTTTTCCAGCGCGGTCAGGTCGCCCGACAGGCCATTGCCGTGTCCCAGGTAGGCCGTGCGCGCAAAGTGCGCCGCCGGATCGCGGCGGATATCGCCGTCCCGGCCGGTGATGGCGCCGTCCAGCGGCCGCAATAGGCCCGCCAGCATCCGCAGCAGACTGGTCTTGCCGCTGCCGTTGGCGCCCTGCACATGCAGAAGCTGACCGGCATACAAGTCGAAATCCAGCGGCGCGGACCCTTCGGGCGCGCCGCGCCGGCTGACCAGGCCGCGCGCGCTCAGCATCGGCAGCGGCGCGTCAGCGGGCCGCATTGGCGACCTCTTTGGACGCCCTGGCCGGCGGCGTCGCTTCAGAGGTCTGGCCAGGCGGTATGTGCGGCAGCGTGTGGGCGATACCCTTGTGGCAGTCGATGCAGGTCTTGGACTTGTCGGCCAGGTAGGTCGAGTGCATGTTCTGCGCGCGCACGCTCTGGCGGGTGAAATCCATGTACTCGTAGTTGTGGCAGTTGCGGCATTCCAGCGAATCGTTGGCCTTGAAACGCGCCCACTCGTGCTGCGCCAGCTCCAGCCGCTTGTCCACGAACTTCTCGCGCGTGTCGATGGTGCCGAAGATCTTGCCCCAGACTTCCTTGGACGCCTGCATCTTGCGGGCGATCTTGTCGGTCCAGTTGTGCGGCACGTGGCAGTCCGAGCACAGCGCCCGCACGCCCGAGCGGTTGGTGAAGTGGATCGTGCCTTTCAGTTCCGCGTACACGTTGTCGCGCATTTCATGGCAGCCGGTGCAGAACTTCTCGGTGTTCGTCAGCTCCATGGCGGTGTTGAACGCGCCCCAGAACAGGATGCCGCCGATGAATCCGCCCACGGTCAGAAAGCCCAGGCTGAAGTGCACGCTGGGCCGGCGGATGATGTTCCAGTAACGCTTGATGAGCTTGACCATGACGGACTCCTGTCCCTTACTTCTTGTCGGACGCCGGGGCGGTCAGGCGCTTGAGAATTACGTCGATGTCCTGGTAGTCATTGGCCACGAGCGGCTTGGCTTCAGCCTGGGGCACATGGCATTGCACGCAGAAATAACGCCGCGGCGACACCTCCGCCAGCACGTTGCTGTCGCGGTCCATGTAGTGCGTGACGCTTAGCGGCGGGGCCTGCGTCTCTTCGGTGTTCACGCGTGCGTGGCACGTCAGGCAGCGGTTGAAATTCTTGTCGATCTGGTAGCCGTCGATCTTGTGCGGAATGGTGGGCGGCTGCATCGAATACGTGCGCATCCGCTTGATGTCCTTGTTCTCGATGGGACTGATGAGCGGCGGATCCGTCTCGTCGGCGACCGGTGTGGGGCCGCGCATCGGGTCCACCACCTCGAAAGGGGGGGCGGCCCAGGCCGCTGACCCGAGCAGGACACAGAGCGCGATGGCGGTGACGCGATTCTTCATGGCTGTCTCCCGGGGCTCAGACCTTGACGATCTTCACGGCGCATTTCTTGAAATCGGTCTGGAACGAGATCGGATCGGTGGCGTCCAGCGTGACCTTGTTGATGAGCTGCCCTGCATCGAACCACGGCACGAAGACCAGCCCGCGCGGCGGCTTGTCGCGGCCGCGGGTTTCCACCCGCGTGCGCATCCGTCCGCGCCGCGAGACGACCTCGACTTCCACGCCGCGCCGCAGTCCCATGGCCTGCGCGTCGTCCGGGTGCATGAAGCACACCGCGTTGGGAAATGCCTTGTACAGCTCGGGTACGCGTCTTGTCATCGACCCCGAGTGCCAGTGTTCAAGCACGCGTCCGGTGGACAGCCAGAACGGATATTCCTCGTCCGGCATCTCCGGAGGCGGCTCGTAGGGCAGGGCGTAGATGATGGCGCGTCCGTCCGGATGACCATAGAACTCGAAGCCCGCGCCCGCCTTCACGTAGGGGTCGCTGCCTTCGCGGTAGCGCCACAGCGTCTCCTTGCCGTTGACCACCGGCCAGCGCAGGCCGCGGACCTCGTGGTAAGTGTCGAACGGCGCGAGATCGTGGCCGTGGCCCCGGCCGAATTCGGCGTACTCCTCAAACAGACCTTTTTGCACGTAAAAGCCGAAGGCCTTCGCCTCCTGGTTCTCGTATTCCGCGCTGAGTTCGGTATTGGGGAACTTGTTGACCTTGCCGTTGGCAAACAGCACGTCGAACAAGGTCTTGCCCCGGTACTCCGGCATCTTGGCCAGCAGGTCGGCGGGCCAGACTTCCTCGACCTTGAAGCGCTTGGAAAACTCCATCAGTTGCCAGAGATCGGAGCGGGCGTCGCCTGGCGCGTTGACCAGCTGGTGCCAGAATTGCGTGCGGCGTTCGGCGTTGCCGTACGCGCCTTCCTTTTCCACCCACATGGCGGCCGGCAGGATCAGGTCGGCGGAAATGGTCGTGACCGTGGGGTAGGCATCCGACACCACGATGAAGTTTTCGGGGTTGCGATAACCGGGCAACCCCTCGTTCATCAGGTTGGCGCCCGCCTGCATGTTGTTGTTGACCATCACCCAGTAGGCGTTGATCTTGCCGTCCTTGAGCATCCGATTCTGCAACACCGCGTGCGCGCCGACCTTGTCGGGGATGGTGCCCGCGGGCAGCTTCCAGATTTCTTCCGCATGCGCCCGGTGCTTGGGATTGGTGACCACCAGATCGGCGGGCAGGCGGTGCGAGAACGTGCCGACCTCTCGCGCCGTGCCGCAGGCGGACGGCTGGCCCGTCAACGAGAAGGGGCTGTTGCCAGGCGTGGAAATCTTGCCCGTCAGCAGATGGATGTTGTAGACCATGTTATTGGCCCACACGCCCCGGGTGTGCTGATTAAAGCCCATCGTCCAGAACGAGGTGACGCGAATCTTGGGGTCCGCATACAGCTCGGCCAGGTCCTGAAGCTGTTTCTTGGGCACGCCCGTCAGCTTGGCGGTGTAGTCCAGGTCGTACTTGGAGACGAACTTGGCGAACTCGTCGAAGGTGATGGGCTTGGAGCCGCCCGCATTGTTGGCATTCTTGGCCGCCTTCTGCAGCGGATGTTCGGGCCGCAACCCGTAGCCGATATCGGTGTTGCCTTCGTGGAACACCGTATGCTTGTCCACGAATTCGCGGTTCACCCGCTTGGTCTGGATGATGTAGTTGGCGATGTAGTTCAGGATCGCCAGATCGGTCTGGGGCGTGAAGGTGAGCGTCAGGTCGGCCAACTCGTACGAGCGGTGCTCGAACGTGGACAGCACGGCCACCTTGGTCTTGGGCGCCGACAGCCGGCGGTCGGTGACACGCGTCCACAGGATCGGGTGCATCTCCGCCATGTTCGAGCCCCACAGCACGAAGGCGTCGGCGTTCTCGATATCGTCATAGCAGCCCATGGGCTCGTCAGCCCCGAAGGTGCGCATGAAGCCCACCGCCGCGGACGCCATGCAGTGGCGCGCGTTCGGGTCCAGGTTGTTGGTTCGGAAACCCGCCTTCATCAGCTTGAGTGCGGCGTAGCCTTCCCAGACGGTCCATTGGCCTGACCCGAACATGCCCACCGCCTCGGGACCCTTGTCCTTGAGCACCCGCTTGAACTGCTCGGCCATGACATCGAACGCGGTGTCCCAGGACACCGGCGCAAACTCGCCGTCCTTGGCGTACTTGCCATCCTTCATGCGCAACAGCGGCGTGGTCAGCCGGTCGTTGCCGTACATGATCTTGGAAAGGAAATAGCCCTTTACGCAATTGAGGCCTTTGTTGACCTCGGCGTTGAAGTCGCCGTGGGTGGCGACAACCTGGTTGTCCTTGACCGCCACGTTCACGCCGCAGCCGGTCCCGCAGAATCGACAGGGCGCCTTGGACCACTTCAGCTTGGCCGCTTCCGATTCGGTCACGATGTTCTGCGTGTAGCCGACGATGGGAATGCCCGCCACCGTGGCGGCCGCGGCAACAGCGGATTGCTTGATGAATTCCCTACGGGCGATGGCCATCGTCAATCTCCTGATTCATCGCGTCCAGCGTGTCGGCGGCCTGATAGACCAGGGCGGACGCCAGCACGCCATCCAGGCGCTGGATCGTGGAGATCTGCGCCATCATGTCGTCAGTGGAAGAGGCTTCCAGGGTGACCACCAGCTTGCCGGTCTCGGAAGCGCCGTGGATTTCCGCGCCCGCGATATCCAGGATCGCCGCACGCACGTCCGAGAGCCGGCGAGGGGCGGCATGCACCACCATGCTGGCGATATGCAGCTCGGGCGGCGCGCTACAGGAAGCGGGGGCCGGCTGACGATTGGGAAGAGGGGGGCGGAAGCTTTGCATCAGCTTCCCGGGGGGCCTGCAAACATCTGGTAGATCCAGACCGCAAAACCGTACCCGGCCACGATGACTACTGCCAGCACCGGAGCCATGACTGCCGCCAGGAACAGGAAACTTCGGAATTCCTGGGCTTTTGTGTAGCCATCGGATTCGTCTTGCACACACCACCTCGCTGCAAAAACTTGTAGGGTTATTGCGTCAAACGTACTGATGCGAAAGTTTGTAGCAGATGAGTTTGCGCCGCGTCAATGTTGCAACACAGCGAAATATTCGAGAAGGTACCGCGGTCTGTTTACGTTGCGATGACGGCAAAGACAGTCCGTGCAGATGCCAGCGCAGATGTCAGCGGAGCCGCGTGCGGCCACGTGGGCCGACCGCGGCGCCGCCCGCCGCCGCGTCAGGCGACCGCGATGCGGCCCGCCGCCGCGTCAGCCGATCGCGCCGTAAATGCGCCGGGCGTCCGCCGCCGTCGCCAGCGGCCGGCCCAATGCCTGCGCGCCTTGCGCGGCCTGCGCCACCAATGCCGCGTTGTCCGGGGCGATCGTCCCGTCGCGCAGCTTCAGGTTGTTCTCAAACCCCACGCGCATGTGGCCGCCAAACGCGGCAGCCGTCGTGACGCAGGCGTTTTCCTCGGGGCCAAAGGCGCAGATGGCCCACGGCAGCGAATGATCGTAGGCGGCCAGAAAGGGCAGCAGGTCGTACGCCGACGACGTCTGCCCGGCGCTGTAGCGCCCCAGCACAAACAGCACCGACCACGCGCCGGGCGGCACCAGCTCGCGCGCGCGCAGCGACAGCCAGCGGCGCACGTCGGCCTCGTCGTACAGGATGATCTGCGTCATGATGCGGCGCTCGGCCAGCCAAGCCAGGAAGGCGGCCAGTTCCGCTTCGGAAATGCCCGGCACGGCGATTTCGCGCAGGCCGATGGAGACGGCCTCAGGCTGCAATTCGCGCACCATCGCGATCTGTTCCGCGGCCTGGTACACACCCGCCGCTTCGCTGGTCACCTGCACCAGCAGTTCGTCGCCGACTGCCTTGTGCACCGCGGCAAGCGCGTCGCGATAGGCCTGGGCATCCAGCAGGTGGCTGCCGTCGGGTTTGCGCACGTGCATGTGCATCATGGCGGCGCCGGCGTCCAGGCAGGCCCGGGCCTCGCTGGCCAGGGCCTGCGCGGTCAACGGCACGGCCGGGTGGTCGGCGGCCTTCTTGTAGGCGCCGTTGGGCGCGACGGTAATGATGACGGGCGAGTCGGCCAGCGCGGCGCGCGGCAGGGCGGGGGCCGGGGCGCTCATGGCTGGATCTCCGGCAGTTCGGGAGCGATCAGGTCCAGGCCCGCGCGCAGCAGCCTGTCGTAGCGCGCGCGTTCGGCGGCAATGGTCTCGGGCGTCCAGACATGGAAGCCTTCGCCGGCCTTCATGCCGTGGCGCCCGTCGGCGGCGCGTTCGGTCAGGCAGCGCGCCGGGTGGTCGGCGTTGCAGAAGGTGGGATACATCGTGGCGCCGGCCGCCGCGTGAACGTCGATACCGGCGTGGTCGCGCTGCATGACGGGGCCCGCCGCCAGGAACCGGAAGCCGAAGCCGAAGCGCACGGCGGCGTCCACGTCCTCGGGCGACGCGATGCCGCGGTCGATGAGGTCAAAGGCTTCGCGCGACAGGGCGTGCTGCAGGCGGTTGGCCAGAAATCCGGGCAGATCCTGCTTTACCTTGACCGGCACGCTGCCGCAACGCCGCATGAACGCGATCAGCGTGTCGGCGCAGGCCTCGTCGCTGGCCTCGCCCAGCACCACTTCCACCAGCGGAACCAGGTGCGCCGGCATGAAAAAGTGCAGGCCCAGCATGCGGCCACGCGTGTCCAGCCCCTGGCTGATTGCGCTGATCGGAAAGCTGGAACTGTTGCTGGCCAGGATGGCGTCCGGCCGCGTGCGCCGCGCCAGGTCCGCAAACAGGGCCTGCTTGATGTCCAGCCGCTCGGGAATGCACTCGATGACCAGGTCCACCGTGGACCAGTCCACGTCGTCCAGCGACGGCGCGGTGGCCAGCAGCGTGGCGTTCGCCTCGCGCCCGATGACCTTCAGGTTCTCCGCCACCCGCGCCGGCACGCCGGCCGCGCGCTCGGCATTCGATTCGATTACCGTCGTGCGGCACGCCGCGCGCGTCAGCACGACGGCCACATCCGCGCCCATCGTGCCGCCGCCCACCACCACCGCATGCGCCGCGCCCGGATTGGGCAGCGCCTTCGCGTCCTTCTGCATGCTGTTCTCCTGATTCTGGAAACCCGTCTGGAGGCGAGTGTAGAGAAGCGCGGTTGATTGATGAATCAGAATTTTTGAATAGAATGATCGGTCAATCAGATCAATAACGCCCGGGGACAAACCATGCAGATCAATCTCTCGATGCGCGACATCGACACCACGCTGGTGCTGGGCCGCACGCTCAATTTCCGGCAGGCCGCCGGGCAGCTGCATCTGTCGCAGTCGGCGCTATCCACGCAGATCCAGCGGATCGAGGAGGCGCTGGGCGTGCGACTGTTCGACCGCACCACGCGCACCGTGCGGCTGACGGCCGCGGGCGAGGTCTTTCTGCAGCAGGCCGCGACCCTGCAGGCGGCTTTTCGCGACGCGATCGCCGCCGTGAGCGGCATTTCCAGCGCGGAAGAGGGCCAGGTGTCGGTCGCCGCGCTGCCGTCGCTGGCGGCGCGGCTGCTGCCGCGCGTGTTGATGACCTATCGCCAGGCGCACCCGCATGTCGCGCTGAAGGTGCGCGACACGCTGTCCGGCCCGGCCTTCGACCTGGTGCGCGCGGGCGAAGTGGACTTTGCCCTGACCGCCGCCGACCCGCAGCACGCCGACCTGCACTACGTGCCGCTGATGTCCGACAGCTTCATCCTGCTGATCCCCGAGGCGCACCCGCTTGCGCGCGCAAAGGGGCCGCTGCGCTGGGCCGACACGGCCGGTGCGGAGCATGTGTCCATGGTCCACCCGAGCAGCGTGCGCCAATACACGGAATGGGCCTTCCTGCAGAACCGCATCCGCTTTGCGCCCGCCTTCGAGGCCGAACACCTGACCACCATCGTGGCCATGGTGGAATGCGGCTTCGGCGTGGCCGCGCTGCCAGAGATCGCCGCCGGCGCGGTGGCGCAGACCGGCATCGTGCAGCGCCGCCTGACGGCGCCGGTGGCCGAGCGCTCGATTGGGTTGGTGACGGCGCGCAACCGCAGTCTGTCGCCGGCTGCCGTGGCGCTGGTGCAGACGCTTCGGGAGTACGTGGCGGCGCAGCCGCGATGAAAAAAGCCGGCCTCGTTGCGGAGGCCGGCTTTGCGGCAGGCAGCGGATTCGCGGCGCGGGGGCCGCGAATCCTTGCAGGCGTACGGATCAAAAATCAATCTGCGCCGACAACAAGAACGTGCGCGGCGCGGCCACCGTCGCGTACGAGCCGCTGGCCAGCCAGAAGTCCTTGTTGAACAGGTTTTCGATATTTGCGCGGAACACCACGGAGCGGCCCAGGATCTCGGTGTTGTAGCGCGCGCCGATATCGTAGCGGGTCCACGAGGGCAGGGTCAGGGTGTTGGCCGCGTTGAAGTACATCGACGAGGTGTGGATCACGCGGGCGTTCAGGCTCAGGCCGCGCACCCAGGGGGTGTCCCAGTCCACGCCCAGGTTGAAGGTGTTCTTGGGCACGCCGTTGGCTTCGTTGCCGTCGTTCACGCCGCCCGCAGTGCGCTTGAGGGTGGCGTCGTAGAACGTGGCGCTGGCCATCATGCGCAGGCCGGGCATGGCTTCGCCGAAGGCCGACAGTTCCAGGCCGCGGTTGCGCTGTTCGCCGTCGAAGCTGTAGATCCGCGTGTCGGGATCGGTCATCGAGTTCGGGCGCGTGATCTGGAACACCGAGGCGCTGGTGATGATCTTGCCCCAGTCGACCTTCACGCCCGCTTCGTATTGCTTGGATTTGTAGGGCGCAAACACCTGGCCGGCGTTGGCGGCCGTGGCGGGGGCGATGCCGCCGCGGGTCAGGCCGGAGGTGAAGTTGCCATACAGCGAGACGTTGGAAATCGGCTTGAACACGATGCCGGCGACCGGGGAAATCGCGCTTTCGTCATAGGCGTTCAGGCGCGCGCCGGTGGCGGTGGAATAGTTGTCCAGCGCGACGCGCTGGTTGCGCAGGCCGCCGGTGATCAGCAGGGTCTCGTCGGCGAAGGACAGGGTGTCGGTCAGCGTGTAGCTGGTCAACTCGGTCTTGGACGCCTTTTGCGGCGCGCCGCGGTAGGCCGTGACCGGGGGCAGCGGCGCGGGGCGGTAGATGCTGGACGGCACGCCCGGGCCCGAGGACGTGACGTAGGCGTTGCCGGACTCCTGGTCCAGGCGCGTGGCCGACAGGGTGACAGTGTGGCCGACGCCCCAGGTGTCGAAGCGGGCGCGCAGGCCGACGTCGCCCGTCCAGGTGCGCGAATACGAGTCGTAATAGGCGTTGGACACCGTGAAATTGCCCAGCGCATCGGCGGGGCCGGACGGGAAGGTCTGCTCGGCGGTGCCGTAGCGGTAGCCGGTCGCGCCGTAGACCATCAGGTGGTCGTTGATGTCGTACTCGAGGCGGGTGGCCACGGTCGAGTCGTTCAGCTTGAGCTTGGTGCCGGGATAGAAGTTGCGGTGACCGGACGGCGGCGACGGCAGCGACGTCACGTTCGACTGGAAGCCGATCTGGGGACGGAAATTGTCGATGTCTTCGTGCTGCGTGTAGGCGTCCAGCGACCAGCGCAGCTTCGTGCCGCGGTAGTCGAGCGCCAGCGCGCCCACGCCTTGCTCCTGCTTGCCGTCATCGATGTTGGTGTCGCCGTTGCTGTAGACGCCGTTGACGCGGATGCCCCATTCGTTGTTCTCGCCAAAGCGCCGGCCCATGTCGAGCTGGCCGCCCAGTTGCGATTTGCTCTGGTAGGTGGTGGTCAGGCGGGTCAGGGGTTCGTCGCCCGCGCGTTTGGTGACGATGTTGATGCCGCCGCCGATGCTGCCGCTGGGGCCGATGCCGTTCATCAGCGTGCCGGGGCCCTTCAGGACTTCGACGCGCTCCATCATGGCCGCGGGCATGCGGCTGGCGGACGCCAGGCCGTACAGGCCGTTCAGGCCCACGTCGCCTGCCGCGACGGAAAAGCCGCGGATCTGGAATTCGTCGGAGAAGCCGCCGCTGGACGTGGTGGTGCGCACCGAGGACTCGCTGATGACGATGTCGGCCAGCGTGCGGGCCTGCTGGTTCTCGATCATCTGCGCGGTGTAGTTGGTGGTGCTGAACGGCACGTCCATGACGTCGCCCGTGCCCAACACGCCCAGGCCGCCGCCGCGCGCCACCTGGCCGCCCGCGAAGGGCGCGGGCAGGGTGGGATCGGCGGCTGAGGCCGTCACCGTCACGGCGGGCAGTTGCGTTGTGGCGATGCCCGCGCCGGCCGGGCGGTCCAGCACATAGCTGCCATTGGACTGCGGCAGCACGCGGATGCCGGTGCCGGCCAGCAGGGCGTCCAGCCCGCCGCGCACGCCGTAGGCGCCACGCAGTCCGTTGCTTTGCAGGCCAGCCGTCACGTCGGGCCGGAACGACAGCACGATGCCGGCTTCACGCCCGAAGCGGCCCAGCGCGTCCTCAAGCGTCCCCGCGGGAATGTCGTAGCTGCGCGTGGCGGCGGCCTGCGCGTGGGCGGCAGTGGGGACGGCCAGTGCGGGCGTCGCAAGCAGCGTGGCGGTGGCGATGCGGCCCGCCAGGCGCGCCGTGGCTGCGCGGCGCAGGATACGGGAGGACTGGCGCTTGGGCGCCCGGACGTGATTCATGAACTGGCCTTTCAGAGAGGTGAGGTTGCTGTGTGCTCACCCTCCTTGACCCTTGGGATCGAAAAACGGATCAGCTTTTTTGTAACAGCGGTGACTGACGCGCCGTGTCGGGGCCGGCGATGAGGTGCAGACGGCGGCCGCGCCAGAGCCGCGTCTCGGTTTCCACGCGGATGTCCAGCGTGGCGCTGAGTGCGGCCAGCACCTTGTCCACGTTGTTGACGGGAAAGGAACCGGACAGCAGCCGGTCCGCCACGGCGGGATCGCAACTCAGCGTATCGCGGCTATAGCGGCCGAGTTCGGCAATGAAATCGGCCAGGCGCATGCCGCGCGCCACGATGAAGCCGTCCTTCCAGGCGATCTGGTTGGTCTCGGCGGCGTCCGGCTGCGCGACGCCACGTGACGAGTAATGGGCGCGCAGTCCCGCCTGCAGCGTCAGTCCGTGCGCGGCGTCGTCGCGCGGGCGGATCTGGACCGCGCCTTCGAACACGCTGACCTCGGTCGAGGTGTCCAGCAGCCGCACGGCGTATTCGGTGCCCAGCGCGCGCGCGGTGCCGTGCGCGGTCTCGACAAGAAAGGGCCGGTGGGGTACGCCTGTCTCTTGGGCGGTGGTGATCAGGATTTCGCCCGTGATGAGCGCCACGCGCCGCAAACCCGCGCTGTAGCGCACGTCGATGGCGCTGTCGGTGTTCAGCACCACACGGGTTCCGTCCGGCAGCGTCAGGCTGCGGTGTTCGCCGATGGCGGTGCGATGGTCTGACGTCCAAGTGCGCCACGGGGCGCTCTGCCCGACGCCCCAGGCCGCGCCGCTGGTGAGACCCAGGACGCTCACGGCCTTCAATGCGCGCCGGCGCTTGGCGCAGGCGGGGGCCGCCAGCGCAGCCTGCGCGATGGCCGAGCTTCCCGGGGCAGCCAGCGGCTGCAGTCGGCCTTGCACGGATTCGATGCGCAGCCACGCGCGTTCGTGGTCGGGGTGCGCGGCGCGCCAGGAGGTCCATGCCCGCACCGTTTCGGGGGCAACGGGGTCGTCTTGCAATTGCACCAGCCATTCCAGCGCGCGTTGCGCGACGGCGGGCGACACGGCAGCCGCGTCGCGGGTGGCGGCGTACCACGGCGAGGCGGACATGCGGCGGCTCATCCGCTAAAAGACAGATCGGCGAAGCAGCAGCGCTGCAACGCCTTGACGAGATAGCGCTTGACCGTGGGGACCGAGATGCCCAGCGCCTCGGCCACCTGGGCATGCGTGTGCCCGTCCAGCTGCGACAGCAGGAATGCCTGCCGAACGATGGCGGGCAGCCCATCCAGCAGACGGTCCAGCTCCAGCAGGGTTTCCAGCACGATGGCCCGGTCCTCGGGCGACCAGTGCACCGCCTGAGGCGCCTGGGCCAGCGCTTCCAGATAGGCGCGCTCCAGTTTCTCGCGGCGCCAGTGGTTGGACACCAGGTGCTGGGCGACGGTGGTCAGAAACGCGCGCGGCTCGGTGAGCGTGGCCGGAATCCGGTCGCTGCTAAGCAGGCGGATGAAGGTGTCGTGCGCCAGGTCTTCAGCCTGATCGGCGTTGCCCAGGCGGCGGCGCAACCATCCTCTCAGCCAGGAGTGGTGATCGCTATAAAGCGTTTCGATGGAGGAGGGGAAGGCGCATCCCGGCGTACTCAAGATCCAACCTTTTGATCAAGCCGCCGGCGCCTCGCAGTCGGAGGCGGGACAACTGCTCATGCGAATTACGGGAAATAGTAATTGTTATTATTACCGATTCCAGGCAGGGCTTGTCAAATTGTTGCCGGGCGCGGGCGGCTGGGCGTTGCCGGCAGGCGTCAGCGCGGCGCGCCAGCGACTGGGTACGCGCCCTGCGTCTGCGCATACGCCTGTTGGGACGCCAGATAGGCATCGCGCGACGGGATCAGGTGGTCGCGGCACACGGCCATCAGCGCGTCGCGATTGCCGTCCCGCAGTGCCTGGATCATCGTCCAGTGCTCCTGCCGCGCCCGTTCCCTGTGGCCGGCTGTCACCAGCGAGCCGAAGCGGATCGGGTGGGTGCGGCGCGCGTACTCCTCGATGGCCTGCCCCAGCACGGCGTTGTCCAGCAGGCCGACGAATTCACGGTGAAAGTGCTGGTTGCTGCGGAACACGCGGCGCGCGTCGCCCGCCGCCACCGCCGCGTCGTGCTCGCGCTGCACGGCCACCAGCGCGGCCAGCCGCGCCTCGGGCACGGGCAGCGGCATCTGGCGGGCGGCGTGCACTTCCAGCACCTCGCGCAAGGCGTACAGCTCCATGACCTCGCGCACCGAGAACGCGCGCACCACCGCGCCGATGTTGCGCTTTTTCTCGACCACGCCCAGAAGCTCCAGGTCGACCAGCACCTGGCGCACCGCGTGCCGCTTCATGCCAAAGCGCGCCATCAGCTCGTCCTCGGTCAGGCGTTCGCGCGGATGCAGCCGGCCGAAGACGATGTCTTCCTCCAGCGCGGCCACCGCCGCCTGTACGGCGTCGGGGGCGGGTTCCTGCAAGGCGGCGGGCGTGATGGCGTTCATGGCGATGAGGGCAGGTTTACTTCTTGGGCACCGTGTCGTGCGTGACGCCGGCGCGCAGGAAGTCGAAGTCGACGCCCTGGTCGGCCTGCGTCACGGACTGCAGGAAGAGCTTGCGGTAGCCGCGGTCGGCGGCCGGCCGCGTGATGGGTTGGGCGGCGGCGCGGCGCGCCAGCTCGGCGTCGTCGACCAGCAGCGCGATTTCGCGCCGGGCCACCGACAGGCGGATGCGGTCGCCGTTCTGCACATAGGCCAGCGGACCGCCGATGGCGGATTCCGGCGTGACGTGCAGCACGATGGTGCCGGCCGCGGTGCCGCTCATGCGGCCGTCCGAGATCCGGACCATGTCCTTGACGCCGGCGCGCGCCAGCTTCTTCGGGATGGGCGTGTAGCCGGCTTCGGGCATGCCCGGCGCGCCGGTGGGGCCGATGCGCTTGAGCACCAGGATGTCGTCGGCGGTCACGTCCAGCGCGTCGTCGTCGATGCGGCGCGCCATGTCCTCGGCGTCTTCGAACACCACCGCGCGGCCTTCGTGCTCCATCAGTTGGGGATTGGCCGCCGACTGCTTGATGATGGCGCCGCCGGGCGCCAGGTTGCCACGCAGCACGGCCAGGCCGCCCACCGGATAGATGGGCGCGGCGGCCGTGCGGATGACGTCCTGCTTGAAGGGCGGGGGGGCGTCGTCCAGTTCTTCACCCAGCGTGCGGCCGGACACGGTGAGCACGTCCAGATGCAGGAAGGGACGTAGCTCGCGCAGCAGGGCGGGCATGCCGCCCGCGTCGTGGAAGTCTTCCATGTAGTGCTGGCCCGACGGCTTCAGGTCGACCAGCACGGGCGTCTCGCGGCTGATGCGGTCCAGCCCGGCCAGGTCGATGTCGATGCCCAGGCGGCCGGCAATGGCGGTCAGGTGGACGATGCCGTTGGTCGACCCGCCGATGGCAAGCAGCACGCGCAGCGCGTTTTCGATGGACTTGCCGGTCAGGATACGGTCCGGGGTCAGGCGCGAAGCCGCCATGGCGACGGCGGTGGCGCCGGTGTGCTCGGCCACGCGCACGCGGTCGGCGGTGACGGCCGGGGCCGAGGCGCCGCCGGTCACCATCATGCCCAGCGCTTCGGTGATGCAGGCCATCGTGCTGGCAGTGCCCATGACGGAACAGGTGCCCACGCTGGCGACGAGCTGGTTGTTCACGTCGGCGATCTCGACGGCGTCGATTTCCTCGGCGCGGTAGCGGCCCCAGTAGCGGCGGCAGTCGGTGCAGGCGCCCACGCGCTCGCCGCGGTGCGAGCCGGTCAGCATCGACCCGGTGACGAGCTGGATGGCGGGTACGCCTGCCGAGGCGGCGCCCATCAGTTGCGCCGGCACGGTCTTGTCGCAGCCGCCGATCAGCACGACGGCGTCCATCGGCTGCGCGCGGATCATTTCCTCGGTGTCCATGGACATGAGGTTGCGCAGGTACATGCTGGTGGGCTGCGAGAAGCTTTCGTGCACCGAGATGGTGGGAAAGTCCATCGGCAGGCCGCCGGCCAGCATGACGCCGCGCTTGACGGCCTCGATGAGCTGCGGGGCGTTGCCGTGGCAGGGGTTGTAGCTGCTGCCGGTGTTGACGATACCGATGATGGGACGCGCCAGGGCATCGTCCGACAGGCCGGCGCCCTTGATGAAGGCCTTGCGCAGGAACAGCGAAAAACCCTTGTCGCCGTAATTGGTCAGCCCGCGGGCGACGCCTTGCGCGGTGGCGCTGTCGCTGTCAAAGGGGCCCTTGCCGGGCTTGCCGCCCTTGGTCTCGTCCGTCATTTTCAGTCCCGATAATATTATTGATAATCCTGCGGCGTCATCATATCCAGCCCCTTGCAACGCCCGCAAGCGGTTTGTGCAGATGCGTTCTATTGATCTGAAATGAAGATCAGTCGATAGAAAAATGGCGATTCTTCAATCAAGCATGGACCCCTACACTGGCGCGGTTGACGAACCGGGCGTCCGTTCATTCCTATACCCATCCCGGCTTGGAGAGACCCTATGTCAGACCTGCGTCTGCGGCCGCGCCGCGCCGTGCTGTTTTCCCTGCTGGCCCTTTGCGCCGGCGTTTCCGCCCCGGCGCTTGCCGCCGACGCCTATCCGGACAAGCCCATCCGCATGATCGTGCCTTACCCGCCCGGGGGCGCCACCGACGTGATCGGCCGCGTGCTTGCGCAGGAATTGACGGGCGCGCTGGGCCAGACCGTGGTGGTGGAAAACCGCGCGGGCGCTGCCGGCAACATCGGCGCGGACCAGGTCGCCAAGGCCCAGCCCGACGGCTACACGCTGCTGATGGGTGCGCTGACCAGCCACTCGATCAATGCCGCGCTGTACCGCGGGCGCGTCACCTACGACGTGGAAAAGAGCTTCGCGCCGGTGTCCATCGTCGGCACCGTGCCGCTGGTGTTCGTGGTCAACCCGTCGGTGCAGGCCAAGACGCTGCCCGAATTCATCGCGCTGGCCAAGTCCAAGCCCGGCTACCTGACCATGGCCTCGGCCGGCAACGGCTCGCCCCAGCATCTGGCCGGCGAAATGTTCAAGCGCGCGGCGGGCGCCGACATCCTGCACGTGCCTTACAAGGGCAGCGGCCCGGCCATGACCGACCTGATGGGCGGACAGGTGCTGAGCATGATCGAGACGGTGCCCGCGGCGCAGGCCAACATCAAGGCGGGCAAGCTGCGCGCCCTGGCGGTGACCTCGCCGCAGCGCGTCGATGCGCTGCCCGACGTGCCCACCGCCGCCGAGGCCGGCCTGAAGGACTTCGAGGTCAGCTCGATGTTTGGCATCGTGGCGCCCGCCAACACGCCGGCGCCGGTCATCGAACGCCTGAATGCCGAGCTCAAGAAGATCCTGGCCAAGCCCGAAGTGAAGGCGTCGCTGCTGAACCAGGGCGCGATCGCCACGTGGACCACGCCTGCCGACGCCGGCAAGCGTGTGTCGGCCGAAGTGGCGCGCTGGACCAAGGTCATCGATGAGGCGGGCGTGAAGGGCGAATAAGCCCATTGCCGCGGGCGCCTTGCGCGCCATCTCCGCCACACGCCGGAAATCCGCCAAGGGTTTCCGGCGTTGTCGTTTTTGCGGGTATTGAAAGGAAGCGAAATAATCGATTCCCGTCGCACGCCGGCTGCGCGGGGAAAGCACCTGTATTTCAGACAATTGCAAAGCTGCGGGAACGGCTGTGCAATAAACCGCAATAAACAGGTTTGCACCGCCGCAAAGATGGTTGACCCCAAATTCAGTAGCCCGTAATGTGTTTCGCGGGCCTTAGGACGGCGGGGGGATACCAATGACTGAGAACCAGGACGAAAAGTCGATCCTGCACACGCATTTCGGTACGCAAAGCCCATATTGGCGGTTGTCCGCCGATAGCGATGCGATTGAACTCGCCGCAGTCAAGGGCGCGACCAATATCGCCATGGCCTTGCGCCCGGATCAGGCCGAGGCCGTGCGCAGCCTGACTGGCATCACGTCCAGCGTGCGCATCGACATCATGCTGTATGGCGATCTGCTGCACCTGCACCTGGTCGGCCGTAAGATCAACCCGAACGAATGGGCCGGCACCGCATCGGCCCACACCGATACCGAATCCGTCGCCAAGGACCTCGTAGAAGGCCTGTCGTTCGCGGAAACGGTGGTGTCGGAAGCCAATTCAGTCATCGTCATCGTCGACCAGAACGGCCGCGTGCAGCGCTTTAACAAGCTCAGCGAGGAATACACCGGCAAGCGCGAACAGGACATCGTGGGCCGCAGCGTCTTCGAGATGTTCATGACGCGCGAAGAAGCCATCGCCTCGCGCCGCAATATTGCCGAGTTCTACAAGCGCGGACAGTCGTATGAGGTCGAGCGCACGATCAACACCGTCAAGGGGCCGCGCCTCTTTCTGTTCCGCAACAAGTTCGTCACCAGCGGCAGCGGCGAAAAGCGCGTCTACCTGATTTGTTCGGGCACGGACATCACGGAAGAGCGTCAGGCGCAGGAACGCCTGCGGGTGCTTGCCAACACCGACATGCTGACCAACCTGCCCAACCGGCACGCGATCACGTCGCGGTTGAAGGCCGCGTTGGACGCTGGCCGGGAGGGGCGGGGCGGGGTGCTGTTCCTGGACCTGGATAACTTCAAGCGCATCAACGACCACTACGGCCACGGCTTCGGCGACCGGCTGTTGAAAGCCGTGGCCGTCGCCATCTCGAACTGCCTTTCCGATGGACAGACGCTGGCCCGCCTGGGTGGCGACGAATTCATCGTGCTGCAGGAAGAAGCGCAGGCCTGGCAGCTGGAGGCGACCGCGCAGCGCATCATCGACCGGCTGCGCGAGCCCTTCCGCCAGGGCCTCATCGAGGTCTACACCAGTTGCTCCATCGGCATCGCCATGTATCCCGACCACGGGGCCGACCTGGACAGCGTGGTGCGCAGCGCCGACATCGCCATGTATGTGGCCAAGGAAGCGGGCCGCCATACGTACCGGGTGTTCCAGCCCGACATGGACCGCCGCAACGCGGACTACGTGTGGCTGGACACCAATCTGCGCAAGGCGTTGGCCGAGAATCATCTGATGCTGTACTACCAGCCCAAGCTGGTGGGACGCACCGGCGAGGTGGACGGCGTGGAAGCGCTGGTGCGCTGGCGCTCTCCGGAGCGCGGCATGGTCGGACCCGACACCTTCATTCCGTATGCCGAGGAGTCGGGCCTCATCTCGCCGCTGGGTGTCTGGGTGATGCGCGAAGCCGCGCGGCAGGCGGCGGCCTGGAAGCGCGACGGCCTGAACCTGCGCATCGCCATCAACATGTCGGCCCGCCAGCTGGACGACAAGGGCGTGGTCAGCGAATTCATGCGGGCCATCAACGACGCCAGCCTCAATCCCTGCCTTCTCGATATCGAACTGACGGAAAGCTGCCTGATCGACGATGAGGACGCGGCCATCGAACTCATCAAGCAGTTCCGGCAACTTGGTGCGCGCGTGCACCTGGACGACTTCGGCACGGGCTATTCGTCGCTGTCGCAGCTGGCGCGCATTCCGCTGGACGCGATCAAGCTCGACGCCAGCTTCGTGCGCGGCGTGAACGAGAATCCGGTGTCGCAGGCGCTGGCGCGCGCCATCGTCGCGGTGGCGCGCACGCTGGAGCTCAAGGTCATCGCCGAGGGCGTGGAAACCCAGGAAGAAACGGTCTTCCTGGACACCCTGGGCGTGGACGCCAAGCAGGGCTATCTGTACGCCAAGCCCATGCCGGCGCAAGAGTTCACCGCCTGGCTGGCGCAACGCCGCCGGCTGCATCTCATTGCGTGACGCAACCGGCGGCGCGCCGCCGGATCAGTGCATGGTGGCCACTTCGGTGGACTCCGAGCTGCCTGCCGGGCGGCGGTTCTGCGCCATCGCCAGCCGTTCCAGGTAGGTCCTGGCCGCATTCGTGGCGCAATCATCATGCCGAGCCGAAGGCGCCTCGTTCAAGTGAAGCAAGGTTACTTTCAACTTTCGAATAAACCTTAGTTTCTGGAATCAACCTTTCGCTGATACTTCCAGACGTCAATTCGACATTCCACGGTGACCGCCAGACCAAGGCAGTTTGACTGATTTGGCTGTCCCTTGATTGCGCTGGATTTCCACGTGCTTCATCTTTCCGATCTGCGGTTCTCGTTCGTGCCCACCTTCGCCGAACTGGAATTTGAATTGGTGCAATTTACGCTCGACGAAGCATTGTCTGAACCATACTGTCTGCGCGTCGACTTATCCTGTTTTGATCCTTCCGTAGATTTCGGCGCGCTGCTGGACCAACCCGCACTCTTCACGATCTGGCGCAATGAATCGGCCGTGCGTCACGTGCACGGAATCGTCACGAGCTTTGAGCAGCTCGACACGGGATTTCGTCGAACCCGCTACCGGGCGGTAATTGAGCCTGCCTTGTCCCGCGCAGCCCTATGCTCTGACTGGCGCATCTTCCAGCAGCAATCGGTGCCGGAAATACTTGAGAAAGTCATCAGGTCCCACGGCATCACGGACTACGAACAAATCACCACAAACGATCACCTGCCACGAGAATACTGTGTGCAGGCCGGAGAAACGGACCTGACGTTTCTCGCTCGCCTGGCAGCCGAGGAAGGCTTCTTCTATCGGTTTGCACACAGCGATCAGGGGCACCGTCTTATCCACGGCGACCGGATATACGTGCACGGAGAAGTCGATAGTGGTCCTGTTCTTTACAACGCTGCGCCCGGGGGCAATCAAACTGAACCGGCGCTGCGACGCTTCATTTATGCCGAACACGTGCGCTCGGCACGCCAGACCCAGCGGGACTACACCTATACGCATCCGCAATATGACCAAGAGCATTCGGCCGTCGCCAACGAGCTAAGTCACCAGTCCCACCGGTACGAACGCTACGACTATCCCGGTCGATACAAGCGCGACGAAGCCGGTAAACCTTTCACCCAAAGCCGCCTCCTGGGCTTGCGTCGTGACGCTCGCATGGCGCCGGTCGAAGGCGATGACCCGCGTCTCGTGCCAGGCGTCGCTTTCGATCTGATTGGTCATCCACGCGAAGAATGGAACCACGGTTGGCGTCCCGTGCGCGTGCGGCACCACGGCATCCAGCACACGAGCCAGCAGGAAGAGAGCGCTGAATCTACGCAGGGAACGCAATACCGCTACCGCGCCGACATCGTGCCGGACAAGGTGGACTGGAAGCCGGAACCGGCCGACAGGCCCCGGATCGACGGTCTACAGATGGCCACCGTTGTCGGGCCCGCCAACGAAGAGATCTACTGTGACGACTTTGGCCGTGTCAAAGTCCAGTTTCCCTGGGACCGCTTGGGAACACGCGACGAACACAGTTCCTGCTGGGTACGCGTCTCGCAGAATTGGGCGGGCGCCGCGTGGGGTCACATGGCCATTCCGCGGATCGGACAGGAAGTAATCGTCGATTTTTTGGACGGAGATTGCGACCAGCCAATCATTACCGGCCGGACATATAGGGCGACGAATCTGCCGCCCTATGGGCTTCCCAGGTTCAACACGCTCAACACTGTCAAATCCAAAGAGCACAAGGGTGATCGCGCCAATGAACTGCGCCTGGACGACACGTCAGGGCAAATCAGCGCGGCCTTGATGAGCGAGCATGGCGAAACGCAATTGCATTTGGGCTATCTCACGCATCCTCGGCCGGCTGGTGGGCAGCCTCGCGGAGAGGGTTTCGAGTTGCGTACCGACGAACACGGCGCGTTGCGCGCGGCCAAGGGCGTACTGGTAACCGCCTACGCGCAACCGCAGGCTGCCGGCAGTCAGCTCGATGTGTCGGAACTGTCACGGGTGCTCAAGGCCAGCGCTCAGCAAGCGAGAAGTCTGCTTGGCGTCGCACAGGAACACCGCGGGTTGGACGCTGAACACACTGCGCGCGAACAGCTTGTTCGGGCTGTAGAGCAATTGGGCGCAGGGGCGAATGACCGTCAAGGCGAAAACGGTGGTCAACCTGTCGTGGTCATGGGCGCGCCTGCCGGCGTTGCGACCGTGACGGCGGCCAGCGTTCTTACGGCGGCCACGGACAATATCGAGACCATCGCGCAGCAAGATCAAACCGTCACGGCCGCCCGCCGTATCCACGTTACTGCTGGCGAAGGCATTAGCGCGTTCGCGCTCAGTGGCGGCATTCGCCATCTCGCCAATCAGGGCGACGTGATCACAGAGGCCCAGCACGGTACGGTTAGTGTGCATGCAAGCAAAAGCGTCCTTCACGAAGCCAATGAGCAGTTCATCGCTTCCGCAGGGGAGACGCTGGCCTTGCGATGTGGCAAGAGCGCATTGGTGCTCCATGCTGACGGGCGCATTGAACTATTCGGCGCGCAAATGCAAATACATGCTTCGCTTGCGGTGGATGGGCCGGCCTCATTGTTGACATCTCTAAATCATTGGGATAAAGCGCCATTCGATGACGATTTCGTGGCCTATCTACCCGATGGCTCGCCAGCCGCTTTTGAGCGATACGAACTCGTCCGTGCGGATGGCACGCGAATTCCAGGTACGACAGACGCCAACGGAAGGCTGCAAATGCAAAAAGGCCTGAGTCCGGAAAGGCTGGAGGTTGTATGGCTGGGGTCTGCCAATCCTTCAAATTCATCGTAATTATTTTTGCAGTTTTGTCGTCGCGCCGTTCGTCGGGTTGCCGAGTTTGCAGCGCCAACAAAAGCCCACAACACCGCTGCCCGAGAGGAGTCAAGCCGTGAACACACCACCGAGTTCACTTGATTTACCGGACGAAGATAGTTCTCGCGTCGCGTCTTGGAACTTTGATGCAAGTGGTCGCCTGCGACATCAATGGAATCTCACGAGTAGCGGCCTCGCCGGAACTGTCCGGCTCAATCTCGGCCCGCCATATGTGCTGCCAGTGATTTTTGTCCCCGGAATAATGGGATCGAATCTCAAAGTCGACCCGCCCACAGAGCTTGACACTGAGGCGGATCCCGTCTGGCGCCTGGATATCAGCTTGGCAGGGTATGTTCCTATAGATCTCATCAAGAATGTGGTTCTGGGTGCCGGTATCAGGCAGCGATTACTGCATCCTGACCGTGTGACGGTGGACGACCGCGGAGCCGTGCCTAGCAGAACCACGGGATCCATTTCCTCCTTGTTTGTCTTGGATTCGGCCGGTCGGCCGGTTAACGCGTATACGGACCGTGGTTGGGGCGAAGTGGGTGAGGGTAGTTATCACGGATTTCTGTTGTGGCTGGAGAGAACCCTCAACGGACGCGGGTGGGATCCCATGAAGTGGCAAGATTTCCACCCGACCGACTCCATGTCCGACCCTGCATCGCGGCCTGCGCAGCCACGCGTTCCGTACCCGCCAAACACAGCCATGAAAGTACGCGGCATGTCGGATGAAGGCGCCGAGCGGAATGGCAAAGTCTCTCCGCTCACATTCGGCGAATTGCAGAAGCGTGCGCAGTTTTGGATGCCGGTTCACGCCTTCGGATACAACTGGCTTGCCTCCAACGAGCCCGCTGCACAGCTGCTGGCGGAACGTATCGAGCAGGTGCGGGAGCGATACGGCGATCGTTGCGATCAGGTGATCCTCGTCACGCATTCCATGGGTGGTCTGGTGGCGCGTCGCTGTCAGCAATTGCCTGGAATGTCGGAAAAGATAGCCGGCGTTTTGCACGGCGTGATGCCCGCGCTAGGTGCTCCGGTCGCTTATCGGCGATGCAAATTGGGAATGGCTGACGAAGCCAGCGGCATTCAAGGCTCGATTGCGTCTCTTGTCATTGGAAACAACGGTCGCGAAATCACTGCTGTTTTCGCCCAGGCGCCAGGAGCGTTGGAACTGCTACCCACGGAAGACTACCCGTCCGGGTGGTTGCAGTTGCGGGAAGGCCAAGACAAGGCTCCCATTCTTGCTTTACCCAAAGCCAACGATCCGTATACGGATATATATCTGCGGCGAGACCGGTGGTGGGGGCTGGTGAGAGAGGCTTGGCTGGCGCCTGAAGACGGGCAACCCATTACATGGGGAGATTATAAAAATAATATCGAAAAGGCGCGCCTGTTTCATGCGGCCACCCGGCGCCAGTATCACCCTGCTACCTACGTCTTCTATGGCGCGGACGAGGACAAGCGCAGATTTGCCAACATTGTGTGGCGCATGAGGCCTGGAATTGCACCAAACGGCAGTCCGCGTCCCAGCGCTGCAAATGTCGCGGAGTTGGGCACGGGCGATACCCGCGACGAAGGCTGCAACCCAGTTTATGTGGGGGGCGCCACGCAATGGAGCCAGCCCTTTGCGTTTGCAGGCTCGGTCATGCATGTTCCTCATCTCGTCGAAACAAGTCACTGGGAGCTTCACGCCGATAAGCAGGACGCAATTGGCGATGGCACAGTGCCGCCTCGTTCGGGAAATGCGCCGTTGGCGTCGTACGCGATGGGCAGGTACTCGAACAAGTTCGTCTTGCAGGCTTTGACCATGAAGGCTCATACAAGAACGAAAACGTCCGATCGTTTTCTCTCTACGCGATCATCAAGATCGCCGCAAACGCCAGGAAGCCGTCATGACACGCTGGTTAAGAATCATCATCCTTTCCTTGCTCGTGGGTGGCTGCACCTACGAGCCCACCGGCGCGGAGAAAGACACCGTGAGTGAACTGACCTCGAAAATGACGACCCACGGGTTGGGACGCTATCTGGTTGACCTGCCATCGTCTTGGCGCTACGGATCCGGCGAGGTCACGCTGTATTACGGGCTGGGCGCGGACTTTAAAGTAGACCGGATCCAGATCATCAACCAAGGGGTTACCGCGACGCAGTTTAAATCTGCAATTGATTGGAAGCAGCGGCGTTTAAGCTCGATTACCAATCAGATGGCGGGCGCGCCAATGCTGGTGGGTGCATGGGACATTGACGCAAACGTTGATGGTGATGCAAACCGACAGGCAGTGCTGCTTCGCTATTACGAGGGTACGACGCTCGACAACTATCACACCCATGAAGTTCATTTGTTATTGGGATCAATCTACGTACTGCTAAAAGCCAAGTCTTACGAGGGAGTAATCAATCCAGTCGAGCAACGGCTACAAGCGCTGGCTAAGCAGATTTTTGTCATCAGTGATCCCGCTCGAGCGGGTCCTGGCTTCGTTCTTGGTCCGATCGTGATCCGTGGCACACACGACCATGAAGTTTCCACCGTCAAGTTCTATGACCCCGATCGGCGAGATCTGACGCTGGAAATCAACAGCAGCGCGGTGACGCCGGACGAATCGCGTCGGTTGTTGCAGCGCAGCCAGGCGGCACTGCCTTTATTTCGGCGAGGTGGCGCCAAGCTCGATACGCTGCGATCAGGCCGCCGTGCTTTTGCCGGCATGGAAGGCGAGGAGGATGTGCTCGGTAGTGATTCCATGCAGGACGATGGCGCAAGGGTGCGTCGGCTTTTGTTCAGTGCCGAGACCTATCGGCCCGATCCTGGGCTGTCGCGGCCCACGCTGACCGTGCAGTTAAAGTCTGGTGGTCACCTGTCGTGGCTGAGCGACGCGGAACGACAGGCGCGCCGCGATGCGCCCGACTTCCTGATGACCGAGGGCTATCTGCCTAGATTCGCCGCAAAGTCGCGTCAGTCGTCGGCGGCACGCATTCCCCCGATTACGTCGTCTTTGACCGATTACGAAGCCATGAGCGCATGGGACGCCATTCTTCCCACGATTCGGCTGCGTTCCGGTGCGCTGCCGCGCCCCGATGCCGGGGATGATCGGGCGTCGCCGATCTCGCGGGAGCAGGCCGAAAGGGATCGCCGCGCGCTCGATGATTTTCTGTCGAGTTGGCCGGTAGACAACCCTGATAAATCTGCCAGTTGACGGGCTTGCAGTGGCCAACTTCCCGGCTCCTGCTGGGGGCTCCCTCGGGCTTCCCATCCAAATGCAACTGCCGCGTTCGCCAGATGGATCGGCGCCGCTGGATGGTCGCGGACGCTCTGGCCAACACATCCCGCAACGCCGCCGGCTGCATCTGATTGCGTGACGCAACCGGCGGCCCGCCGCCGGCTCAGTGCATGGTGGCCACTTCGGTGGCTTCCGAGCTGCCTGCCGTGCGGCGGTTCTGCGCCATCACCAGGCGTTCCATGTAGGCGCGGTCCTTCGGATCGATGGAGAAGGCCGCCTCGACCCAATCCTCGGTGATATCCATCAGTTCGGAACGCGACAGGCTCAGCACACGCTGGCGGGCGCGCAGCATCGCGCGCATGCCGTTGAGCTTGGGGCGCATGACGTCAATGAAGGTGCGCGTGGCCTTGTAGGCTTCGCCGGGCTCGAACAGCACGTCGACCAGGCCGCGGCCGTGATACCACTCGGCCGTGTGCGATTCACCGGTGCCGATCAGCTCTTCGGCCAGCTTCATGCCCGAGCGGCGCGCGACCAGCGAATAGCCGCCCATGCCGGGAAACAGGTTGAACGCCATTTCGGGAAAGCCCATGCGCGCATTGTTCTGCGCCAGCACGAAGTGGTGGGCCAGCGCGGCCTCGAAGCCGCCGCCCAACGCGGTGCCTTCGATCATGGCCAGCGAGATGGCGCCCGTATCGAAACCGCGCGTGGCGGCATGCACGCAGTCGACGCAGGCGCGGGCATAGGCCCGAAGCGCCTCGCGCTTGCCGGTGCGGATGGCCTCGGCGAAAAAGTTCAGGTCGCCGCCAACGTTGTAGATCTGGGGCACCAGCGAACCGGTGACCCAGAAGTCGATGGGCAGGCCGGAATCCTTGGCGGCGCGCGCCAGGGTCATGATCTCGTCGATGAGTTCATGGTTAAAGCACGGGCGCGGTTGCGCGCGCAGCATCATCCACATGACACGGCGACCTTCCTCGTAATACGCGGAGATCTGCTTCAGATTGCCTGCGGCGGTAAAGGGGTGGCAGTCCGGATGAATGAGTTGATTCATTGCTTTCGTCCAATCGATCAAGGTGAGTCGGAGTACTGCCGGGTCAGGCTAAACCACGGCTTAGGCACTCCGTCTCATGCAAACCTCGTCCAACTGGCCAGACTTTTCTGTAATGCAAAGTCCCGAGCGCGCGATCGGAAAATTTCAAAACCCGCAACAGCCCCTCGGTCCATCGGCCGAGGCACGCATGGGTAGAACGGATGAGGACAACAGCAAATATGCGGTGTTCAGCGCCGTGAAAGAAAAGCCCGGCCGACTGGCCGGGCTCGTGCGTTGGGATGAGAGCGCGCCGCAGGAAGGCGCCGGCGCTCACGAAAAATTTTCAGGCCACGCCGCCATTCGCACGCACGATCTGCCCATTTACCCACCCGCTGTCCGGTCCCGCCAGGAACGAGACGATGCCCGCGATGTCATCCGGTTGGCCCAGGCGTTCCAGCGGCGGCATCTTGGCGTAGTGCTCGATCAGCTCGGGGCTCTTGCCCTTGAAGAACAGCTCGGTGGCGACGGGGCCAGGGGCGACGGCATTCACCCTGATCTGGCGGCCGCGCAGTTCCTTGGCAAAGACCTGCGTCAGGCTTTCGACCGCGGCCTTGCTGGCGATGTAGACCGAGTAGCCGGGCAGGTTGAGCGCGACGGTGGTGCTGGACACATTGACGATGCTGCCGCCATCGGCAAGGCGGGCGGCCGCCTCGCGCAAAGTGTTGAAGGTGCCGCGGGTGTTGATGTCGAACGTCCGGTCGTACAGGTCGTCGCTGGTGTCCGCCAGCGGCTGCACCTGCAGCACGCCCGCGCTGTTGACCAGCACGTCCAGGCGGCCGAATTCGGCCGTGACGGCATCGAACATCGCGCGCACCGCATCCGGCTTGGAGACGTCTGCACGCACCGCGAGGGCGCGTCCGCCGGCCTGGCGGATGTCGGCGGCCAGGGCGTCGGCGTCTGCCGCGCCGGACGCATGGTTGATGGCGACGGCAAAGCCGTCATTGGCCAGGCGGCGCACGATGGCGGCGCCGATGCCGCGCGATCCGCCCGTGACGAGGGCAACACGCTGGGAAGCTTGGTCGGTCATGCGATCTCTCCGTGAAAGGGTGAGGCATATGATCGACTATTCCGTTCGAAAGATAATTAGGCGGCGTTTGCTAAGATAATTTCATTTGCTTTAACAATAGGCCCGTGCGGCGGGCAGCCAGAGGCATGGATCGATTCCAGGAAATGCAGGTGTTCGTGCGCATTGCGGAGCGCGGCAGCTTTACCAAGGCCTCCGATGACCTGCGCATTCCGCGCGCCACGGTGACCAACCTGATCAAGCGCATGGAGGCCCGGTTGGGCGCTCGCCTGCTCGAGCGCACCACGCGCCAGGTGCGGCTGACGCACGACGGCGAGGCCCACTACCGGCGGTGCGTGCGGCTGCTGGCCGACCTGGAGGAAGCCGATGGCGCGTTCCTGGATACGGCCCCCAAGGGGCTGCTCCGGGTCAATGCGCAGGGCACGCTTGCCCGCTTTTTCGTGATGCCCGGCCTGCCGGACTTTCTGAAGCGCTATCCCGACATTGCCCTGCACTTGGGCGAAGACGACCGGCTGGTGGACCTGGTGCGCGAAGGCGTGGATTGCGTGCTGCGGGCGGGCGTGCTGCAGGATTCGACGCTTGTGGGGCGGACGATTGCGCAGATGCCGCAGGTGACGGTGGCCAGCCCCGCGTATCTGGCTCGACATGGCATGCCGGACAGCGTGCAGGCGCTGGAAAAGCACCTGGCCGTGGACTACGTGTCCAGCGCCACGGGCCGCGCGGCGCCGCTGGATTTTTGGGTCGATGGCCGCATCGTGCAGGTGCGCCCGCGCGCGGTGGTCAGCGTGAGCGGCGCCGAGCTTTACACCAGCGCGGCGTTGGCGGGCCTGGGAATGGTGCAGGTGCCGCGCTATCGCGTGGAACGCGAACTGGCGGCGGGGCACTTGAGGATCGTGCTGCCCCACGCGCCGCCCGCGCCGATGCCGGTGTCGGTGTTGACGCCGCAGAACCGGCAGGTGCCGGCGCGGGTGCGCGTGTTCACGCAGTGGCTGGCGGGCGTGTTTGCCGCCGCCTTCGATCAGACGATGCCGGTCAGGTAGAACACGCCGATCACCAGGAACACCGACAGCGTCGATATCAGGGTGATGGCGAAGATATCGCCATAGGACTGGCGGTGCGTCAGCCCCGTGACCGCCAGCAGCGTGATGACCGCGCCGTTGTGCGGCAGCGTGTCCATGCCGCCGCTTGCCATCGCAGCAACCCGGTGCAGCACTTCCATGGGAATGCCGGCCGCCAGGGCGCCGTCGATAAAGGTCTGCGACATCGCGGCCAGCGCGATGCTCATGCCGCCGGAGGCCGACCCGGTGATGCCGGCCAGCGTCGTCACCGCCACGGCTTCGCCGACCAGCGGATCGGGAATGGCCTTTAGGGCCTGCGCCACCAGCAGAAAGCCCGGCAGCGCGGCGATGACGCCGCCGAACCCGTACTCGGCCGCGGTGTTCATCGAGGCCAGCAACGCGCCCGACACGGCGCTCTTGCTGCCCTCGGCAAAATGCGACTTGATGGCGCGAAACGAGAACAGCAGGATGGTGACGATGCCCGCGATCAGCGCACCCATCACGGCCCACAGCGCCACCTGTTCGTCCGCGTTGACGGGCAGGGGCTTGGGCAGGCCGGGCAGGTCCACTTCGGAACCGGCCGGGTACCAGCCCGGGATCCAGCGCGTCAGCAGAAAGTTCATCACCCCCACCACCACCAGCGGCAGCAGCGCGATCAGCGGATGATGATTGCGTTCGGCGGGGGGCGTGGCGGGTTCGTTGCGCAGGTCCGTGCCGTAGGTCTCGCCGGCCGCGGCGGCGCGCTTGCGGCGCCATTCCAGGTAGGCGATGCCCGCGGTCAGCGTGAACGTGGCGCCGATGAGGCCCAGCCAGGGCGCGGCCCAGGTCGTGGTCTCGAAGAAGGTCGTCGGAATGATGTTCTGGATCTGCGGCGTGCCCGGCAGCGCCGTCATGGTGAACGTGAAGGCGCCCAGCGCGATCGCGCCCGGCATCAGACGCTTGGGGATGCCGCCCTGGCGGAACATCTCGGCGGCAAACGGGTACACCGCGAACACCACCACGAACAGCGACACGCCGCCGTAAGTCAGTACCGCGCAGACCAGCACGATGGCCACGATGGCGCGCTCGGCGCCGATCAGCCGCAGCACCGCTTGCACGATGGCGCGCGAAAAGCCCGATAGCTCGATCAGCTTGCCGAACACGGCGCCCAGGAGGAACACGGGGAAGTAGAGCTTGGCAAAGCCCGCCATGCGCTCCATGAAGATGCCCGAGAACACGGGCGCCAGCGCCGACGGGTCCGTCAGCAGCACCGCGCCCATCGCCGCAATGGGCGCGCAAAGGATGACGCTATAGCCTCGATACGCCGCCAGCATCAAGAACGCCAACGCCGCCACCACGATGAACAATCCGGTCATTCGGTACTCCAGGAATGAAGAGACAAGGGGTGTGGGGCTACACCTTAACGTATCGGGCGGTCAGCGCGCTGCCATCAAATCCGCCGCCTTGTGCGCCAGTTCCGCGACGCCGAAGCTGGTGGCCAGCGCGTGGGCATCAAGATCGGCCAGGGACACCCAGCGCGCGTCGCGGGCATCGTCGCCGGCGACCGGTTCGCCTGACACCCAGCGGCACAGCACCGCGATCAGGATGAAGTGGCGGCGCAGGGCGCCTGCGTCGTCGTGGTCGAACACGTCGACGGCGTCGAAGACGTGCAGCGGCTCGGCGGTGACGCTCGTTTCTTCCAGCAACTCTCGCGCGGCCGCATCGGGAAGGCGTTCGCCCGCATCGATCTTGCCGCCCGGAAACGCCCAGCGGTCCTGATCGGGCGGATTGGCGCGGCGCACCAGCAGCACGTGGCCGTCGCGCACGACGGCGGCGATGGTGGCGGCGATGGGGCGCGGGGCGGGTTGGGTCATGCGGGTCTCCAGCGGCAGTCAGGCATGCGGCAAGGATACGCCGGTCCGGTCACACCTCTTCGATGCGTTGGCTGGGGGCGAACGGCGTGCCCAGACCGAGCAGCGCGTAGATGCGTTCGGTGATGCGCTGGCGCCGTGTCGGCCTGCCCATGCGCCACCGCATGTCGAGCCACAGAAGCGGCAGCGCAAAGCACAGCCAAACCAGCAGGAACATCCCCAGGATGAAGAGCGCGAGTTCCGGAAAGTCGCCCTGCAATGCGTCGGGGTCCATGAACCAGGTCAGGCCAATCAGAAACAGCCAGACCGCAAGCATCAGGCCGCCGATGGCCTTGAGCAGGGGCGCGCGCTGGTTCATGCCGACGCCGACCGGCGTGTCGCGGCCGGGAATGGCGCGGAATCGCAGATGACACATATAGGCGCGCCCGTCCTCCAGATTGCGCAGCGCATACACCGCATGCGGTTCGCCCGGAACCGGCTGGGCGTTGACGGCCATTTCAACGGCATCGTCCTGCGCCAGGAACGGCTGCCAGCTTCCCAGCGATTCATCGACCGTCATCAGGAACGGGCGGCCCTGGATGGAAAAGCGATAGTGGCCGTAGGTCGGGCCTTTGTGCACATGCCGCGTTTCATGCGTGATCCCGTCGAGCTGCCCCCGGATCAGGAGCAGGGGCGGATCGCCATCCTGCGTCAGCGCAGCGGGTTCGTGCCGGGGGCGCGGGGCGGCTGGCGCGGCTGGCGCAGCTGAAGTGCCCGCCATGGCCGCTGGCCGCCGGGTGGGATCGAACTGCGCCTCGCTGGCGAGAATGCGCGGCCGCTCGCGGCGGTTGTGCCAGAGGACATGCAAGGCATTCGCGGCAAGTACCAGCCCCATCAACGCGATCACCAGCGCGAACACCATCAGGAATACGCGCGGCAGCGTCGCGATCCCGGACAGCCACGCCGCACCCAGCGCGATCACGCCCACGGCGCCGCAGATCGCGGCCTCGCGCCCGCTGCGCCGTTGCGCGGTCTGGTAGGTGAGCGGAGCAATGGGATCGCCCTGCGCCGGCACGGCCCAACAGAAGCGGTTCAGGCCATGCTGGGCCTCCAGCACGCCAATGCGCACGGCCGTGCCTTTGTCGTGGAAGGCGCGCAGCTGGGCGATGTGCGATGGGTCCAGCCCGGAACCCCAGAGGATTTCCGCGCCGACCCGCAGGAAGACATCGTTTCGCCGGACCGGCGTTGCGAGCCGGATCTGGTCAATCTTTCCCTCGATGATGCGGGCTGCGCGGTGTGGCATGTCGGAGCGGCGAAGGCAAAGCCGCAAGGATAACGCGGCGGGCGTTTCCCGCGGCGGGCGTATCCCGCGGCGGGCGTATCCCGCGGCGGGGGTTACCCGCCGCGGTTCCCATCAGCCGCGTCCGCCCGCCGCAGGACCGCCTGCCGCGCTACTTCTTCACCAGCGGGCACGTCGACCGGGACAGCGGCATGAAGGCCTGGTCGCCGGGCAGCGTGGCCACCAGCTTGTAGTAGTCCCACGGCCGCTTGGACTCCGACGGCTTTTTCACCTCGAACAGGTACATGTCGTGGACCATGCGGCCATCCTCGCGGATGCGGCCGTTGGTGGCGAAGAAGTCGTTGATGGGGGTGGCCTTCATCTGCTTCATGACCGCCGTGGGTTCGTCGGTGCCCGCCGCCTGCACGGCTTTCAGGTAGTGCATCACCGACGAATACGTGCCCGCCTGGCTCATGTTGGGCATCTTCTTGAGCTTGTCGTAATAGCGCTGCGACCAGGCGCGGGTCTGGTCGTTCATGTCCCAGTAGAAGGCTTCCGTCAGCGTCAGGCCCGCGGCGGCGTCCAGGCCGATGGCGTGGATGTCGTTGATGTACAGGAGCAGGCCCGCCATCTTCTGCCCGCCCTTGGTCAGTCCGAATTCGCTGGCCGCCTTGATGGCGTTGACTGTGTCGCCGCCCGCGTTGGCCAGCCCGACGATCTGTGCCTTGCTGGCTTGCGCCTGCAACAGGTACGAGGCAAAGTCGCTGGAACCCAGCGGGTGGCGCGAGGCGCCCAGCACGGTGCCGCCGTTGGCCTTTACGACGTCGGTGGCCGAGGCCTGCAGGGTGTGGCCGAACGCGTAGTCGGCCGTCAGGAAGTACCAGCTCTTGCCGCCTTGCTCGACGGTGGCGCGCGCGGTGGTGTTGGCGAGCGACCAGGTGTCGTAGGTGTAGTGCACGGAATAGGGCGAGCACAGGTCGTTGGTGATGCGCTCGGTGCCCGGTCCGCTGAAGACGACGATCTTCTTCTTTTCGCGCGCCACTTCCAGCACGGCCAGCGCGGGCGCGGAGCCGGCGACGTCCATGATGGCGTCGACCTTCTGGGTGTCGTACCACTCGCGCGCCTTGGCGGCGGCGATGTCGGCCTTGTTCTGGTGGTCCACCACCAGCAGGTCCACCTTCTTGCCCAGCACGGTCCCGCCGAAATCGGCGATCGCCATCTCGGCGGCGGTGGCGCTGCCCTTGCCGGTCACGTCGGCATAGACGCCGCTCATGTCCAGGATCAGGCCCAGCCGCACCACGTCGTCAGAGACGGCGGGCGCAGGCGATTGCGCGTGTGCGCCGGCGGCGGCAGCTATCGCCGTGGCGGTAAACAATTGGATGATCTTGCTGCGGCACTGCATTGAAATCCGGGTCTTGTCGGCCTGCTTCATGGTTGTCTCCCTGTATGCCGGATTCTTTTCGGATAGTGCGGGCGCGTGTCCTGGTTTTATTGATCTGGCGCCTTGTGCGGGGTTGGGACGGCGGGCGGGCGATGGGTGGGCGATGGTCTCCTTGAGGCGGGTACGCAAGTCGGTCAGCGGTTGGTGAGCAGGTCGAATTCCATCCGCACTTTGCGAAACGGAAATTCCAGCCGCGCGAAATACACCACGCGGCCGTCGATGCAGGCATAGCGGCGCAGTTCGGCCACCGGCGAGGACACGGGAATCTGCAGCGATTCGGCCGACTCCTGTCCCGCCTCGATCACGTTCAGGACCTGGCGCGCTTCGGAGATGCGCGCCCCGTAGAACTGGTCCAGCACCGGCGCGACGGTGCTCTTCTGGATGCGGGCGCGATGCTTGCGAAAGAGGCCGCTGTCCAGAAAGACCTCGCTATAGCAGAAGGGGCCGGCATCGGTCGTGTGGATGCGCCGCAGGTACTGGAAGCTGCCGCTGCGGTCGGCGCCGCATGGCATGCCCAGCGTGTCGGGCAGGGGGGAGTCGGCGTTGGACTCGACCAGCGACACGGTGCCCAGCTGGTTGCTCAGCTCGACGGTTTCGGCCCAGGTCTTGGGAATGAGCAGCGTGGGCGTTTCCGGCAGCTCGGCATTCACGAAGGTGCCCGACCCGCGCGAGCGCCGGATGAGGCCGTCCTCTTCCAGCAGGCCGAACGCCTGGCGGATCGTCGCGCGCGAGATGCCGTAGGTTTCCATCAACGATTCCAGCGGCGGAATCTGCTGTCCGGGCCGCCACGTCCGGTTCTGGATGTGGCTGCGAAACAGCGCGGCGGCCTGCAGATAAAGCGGCTGGGGACTGCGCGAAAAAAGCTTGCGGGCGGGCATGGCGGGCGGATGGTTATGACGCGGAACCCGGGAGCATAGCGTCCGCCATCTCGCGCAGCCGGTGCTTCTGGATCTTGACCGAGTTGGCGCTCTCGACCGACGGAAAGGCGTCCAGCACGGTAAACCCGGCAGGCGCCTTGAAACCCGCCATGGCCGCCTTGCACGCGGCGGTCCAACCGGCCGGGTCGGCCTGGGCGCCCGCGTGCAGCAGCACGAAGGCGTAGGGCACGATCTTGCCGTGGCGCGTGGCGCCCACCACCTGGCAGGCGCGCACGCCCGGCAGGGTTTCCACGACCTGCTCGATTTCCACCGGATTGACCAGAAAGCCCGAGAGCCGCAGCGAATCCCCCATCCGGGTCTGGAACACGAATTGCCGGTCGGTCAGCGTATAGCCCAGATCGCCGGTCTTGAAGTAGCCGTCGGCCGTCAGGGCGGCGCGGGTGGCGTCCGGATTGTCCAGGTAGCCGAGCATCAGGCTGGGCGACAGGATCTCGATCTCGCCGGACTGGCCGTGCGGCAGCACCTGGCCGCTTTCGGGATCGCGGGCCCGCACGCGGGCGCCTGGGTAGATCAGCGTGCCGCCGGGCTGGTGCCGCGCCGACACGTCGCCTTCGGCGGGATCGCGGGGCTGGCCGGCCACCAGCGCGATCAGTTCGCTGGAGCCGTACAGCCCGGTGAGCGGGACGCCGGCCGCGCGGGCCAGGTCCAGCATGTTGTCCAGCGCGGGCGTGAAGCTGGCAAACCCGAACAACTGGACGGACGAGAACGTGCCGGGCGCGGCGGCCTGCATCATGCCGACCAGGGCCTCATTGTTGGCGTAGGTGTGCGTGACGGCGTGGCGGGCGATGGCGCATGCCGATTGGGCCGCATCGAAAACGGGCGCGCAGACGACGGGCACCCCGCGGGCCAGACCGCCCACCAGCGTGGCAAACCCGAAGGCGCCGCAGAATGGCGCGCTGGCCAGCACGCAGGCCCGGTCGTCGTAGTCGAACGCCTGCGCGACCATGGCGCCGTGCCGCAAGAGGGTCTTCTGGTCGTGCAGGACGAACTTGGGCTTGGAGGTGGTGCCGGATGTGGTGAAGCACAGCACGCCGGCATTGGGGTGGGCGGCGGGCGCGGGGTCGGCGCAGGCCAGCAGCGCGTCGTACCGGTGCACCGGTTTGCCGTGCAGCGATGCCGGGGGCAGTTCGTCCGGCCCGGCCAGGGCGACCGCGCCCTGCAACTGCTCCGCATCCACGGGCGCCACGCCATCCAGGATGCCCTGGAAGTCGATGCCCTTGAAGTCGGGCCAGTACACCAGCCAGTCGGCGCGGCCGCGGCCCAGGATGTCGGCCACCTCAACCGACCGGAAGCGCGTGTTGACGGCCAGCACCAGCGCGCCCAGATGCGCGCACGCCAGAAAGGTTTCGACCCAGGCGGCGCAATTGGGCAGCCAGACGGCGACGCGGTGGCCGGGCTGCACACCGATGCGGGCAAGGCCAGCCGCCAACGCGCGGCTGCGCGCGCGCAGGTCGGCAAGGCGCAGCGGCTGGTCGCGGTCGATCAGCGCGATGGCATCGGGCTGACGGGCCGCCAGCGCATCCAGGTGTTGGGAGAACGTGGAGTGGGACAGCGGCATGGCTTATACCGTGGCAATGGGCGTCACGGGCGAACCCACCGCGCCGGGCAGGCGCAAGGGCGGGGCGGTCAGCAGGAACCGGCTGCGGCCGTGCGTATGGAGCCAGTCGGCCAGGTCCTTCAGGTACCACAGCTCGGCCAGCGGCACCCCCAGCTTGAACAGGCAATGATGGTGCAGCGGCAGAATGGAGTGGCCCGGGCCGGCGGTGCGCGCGGGATAGGCCTCCACCGCATAGTTGTCGGCGCAGATCGCCGCAATGCCGGACTGCGTGATCCAGTCGAGCAGAGCGGGGTCGGACCCGTCCAGCACCGCGCCGGTTTCCTCAAGCTTGTGCGGATCGGGCTGGCCGTTCATGGCCACGATGGCTTCCGCGAATCCGGTCCGCAGCACCAGCATGTCGCCGGCCTCGGGCACGGCGTCCTGCTCGCGCATGGCGGCCTGGAGCTCGTCATGGCCGACGAGAGTGCGGCCGGGGCCAAACGCGCGCGCCAGATCGACCAGCACGCCGCGGCCCTGCATGCCTTTTTCGGCGTAGCGGCTGACGCTGAGCTTGCGCGCAAAGGAGCCGCCCGGCGGGCAGCAGGGGGCTTGCGCGTTGTCGGGATCCGCGCCGCCAAACACGTCCACGCCGGCTGCGTAGCCGTTGTAGTAGACGCGTCGCGCCTGGCCGTCTCCCTGGATGTCGAACATCGCGCCCACGTGGCACAGTCCGTCCCATTGCGTGGAGTACTGCATGGACAGGGAGACCTGATCGTCCGACAGCACGTCGACCGCCTCGGGCTGCACCTGCGACATGGCGAAGTTCAAATAAGGCGTGCCCTCGCGGAAGGTGGGCTTGAGCGTGGGCGCGTGGCGGCGGGGATTGAGCACGTTGCCGCCGGGCAGATCCAGCGGTAGCGACAGGCAGAAGACCTTGCCGGCTTGCACTTCGCGCACCGCCTGCAGCACCTTTTCCTCGGTCAGGAGGTTCAGGCGGCCCAGTTCGTCGTCGGGGCCGAAGTCGCCCCAGGTGGAACCTTCGGGGCGTTGCGTCCAGCGTTTCATCTGCTTGTCTCCTGTCGGTTTTCTATGTTCTTATGAATATAGTACGTATTTACGTACTTTAAAAAGAAATCCGCAACCAGCGGGTTCGATAGGAGACGAGACCATGACGCATTTGCCGCAGCCGCGCGCCGGATGGCGCATTGCCCTTGCCGCGCTGGCCGTTCTGGCGCTACCCGCAGCCCACGCTGCGGGCTATCCCGAGCATCCCGTGACCGTCGTCGTGCCGTATCCGCCCGGAGGCGGCGCAGACCTCTTTGGCCGTGCCATCGCCAACGCGTTGCAGCCCGGCCTGAAGCAGACGGTGCTGGTCGAAAACAAGCCGGGGGCGGGCGGCAATATCGGCATGGCATACGTGGCCCGAGCCAAGCCGGACGGCTACACGCTGGGGCTGGGCACGATCGGCACGCAGACGATCAATCAGTTTCTCTACAGCAACATGCCGTTCGATCCCGAACGCGACCTGGTGCCGATCGCGCTGGTGTCGACCACGCCGAACGTCATCGCGGTGAGCGCCAAGTCGCCGTACAAGACGGTGGCGGACGTGATCCGGGCCGCCAAGCAGTCGCCGGACAAGAAGCTGACGTACGCATCGCCGGGCATTGGCTCCTCCGTGCACCTGACGGGCGCGTACTTCGAGGCCATGGCCGGGGTGACGATGCTGCACGTGCCGTTCAAGGGCTCGTCGGCCTCGCTGCCGGCGGTGGCGGGCGGGCAGGTGGACCTGCTGTTCGACAACCTGCCGGGCGCGCTGGCGCAGATCAAGGACGGCAATCTGGTGCGCGGGGTGGCCGTGACCTCGGCCGCGCGGGATCCGTCGGTGCCGGACTTGCCCACGGTTGCCGAGTCCGGGTTGCCTGGTTTTGACGTGACGGCGTGGTTCGCGCTGTACGCGCCGCGCAATATGCCCCAGCCGGTCGTCGACCAACTGATCGCCGCCGCGCGCAGCGGGTTGCAGACGCCGGCCATCGCGGCCAACTTCGCCACCATGGGCGCCAAGCCGGGGACGCTGTTCGGGACGGACCTTGCCGCGTTCGAAGCCGCCGAACGCAAGAAGTGGGGCGGACTCATCAAAGACCAGGGAATCAAGGCGCAATGAACCCACGCATCGCTCTCGTCACCGGCGCCAGCCGGGGAATCGGCCGCGCCATCGTGGCGCGCCTGATCGAAGACGGCTTTCAGGTCGTCAATTTCAGCCGCACCTCGCCCGAGACGCTGCTGCCGGGGGAAACGTTCCGGTCGGTGGACCTGTGCGACGCGGCCGCAACCATTGCCGCCGCCCGCGAGCTTGCGGCGCAGCAGCCGGTGCTGAATCTGGTCAACAACGCGGGCATGATCCAGGTCGCCAATATCGAGGACATCACGCAAGAGGAACTGGCGCGCACGATGGCGCTGAACTTGACCGCGCCGATCCTGCTGATGCAGGCGCTGCTGCAGGGCATGCGGCAGGCGAAGTATGGGCGCGTGGTGAACATCGGCAGCCGGGCGGCGCTGGGCAAGGGCGGGCGGTCGGTGTACGGGGCGTCGAAGGCCGGGCTGGCGGGCATGACACGGACCTGGGCGCTGGAGCTGGCGGGCGATGGCATCACGGTGAACACCGTGGCGCCGGGGCCGGTCGCGACCGAGCTGTTCAATCAATCCAATCCGCCAGGTGCGCCGAAGACGCTGGCGCTGGAGGCGGCGATTCCCGTGGGGCGGGTCGGCCAGCCGAATGAGGTGGCGCATACCGTGTCGATGTTCCTGGATCGGCGTGCTGGGTTTGTGACGGGGCAGGTGCTTTATGTTTGTGGGGGGATGTCGGTGGGGTTGGTGGGGTGACGGGGGGATTGGGCTTGGCGTTGGTGTTGCCGTTGCCGTTGCTGGTGCTGGTGCTGGTGCCGGTGCCGGTGCTGGTGCTGGTGGTCGGGCGGGGTTCTTGAGACGCCCGGCGCGGCGTGGGCCTGGGGCGGGCGGGGCTCCGATTGCGGTCCGGAGCCTTCGCTCCGGACTGCCCCATCCTCATCCTCGTTGCCGCCTACGGCGGCTGCCTTCGGATTCCGTCGGGCGCATCTAGACGCCCCGCCCACCCCAGGCCCACGCCACACCGGGCTCTAGGGTTGAATCTTTACGGGTGGCGGGGGGAGTTGGGTTCTTTAGGTTCTTGCACGCAGTTGGGTGTTAGAGAAAGGTCTTGCGGGGCCCGCCCACGGGCGGCCGCGCGGGCGGCCGCCCGTGGGCTTACGCGGTGTCTTGCGTCGTCGCGATGGCGCTTCGCGTGTGGCTGCTTCTGCGTCTGGTGTCTGACACCCTGGTGAGATTGGCTTCATACCAAGTTCATCTACCGAGGGTGTCAGACACCGGCAGCGGCAGACGATGCTGATCGCCGGCACCCGGGTGGCAGCAATTGTCCTAGGTGTCTGACACCCTGGTGAGATTGGCTTCATATCAAGTTCATCTACCAAGGGTGTCAGACACCGGCAGCGGCGGACGATCGGCGGCCGCGCAGAGGTGCTGCCCCGACCGCGGGGACCGCAACGTCGGGCGGCCTACGACGATCTCACGCGGCCTTGCCGTTATTGCCGGGGGCGCTTGGGCACCGGGCCCACGTGTTGCTCGACGGCCTTCCTGGTCATCTTGCCGGCGCTCTCAAGGGCGCCTGCGCGCTCCTCGCGCAGGCGTCGCAGGACTTCGGTGGGCGCGACGCCGAAGTGCGCGGCGAACTTGCGTTGGAAGGTGCGGCGCGACATCTGGCAGGCGTCTGCCATGTCGTCCACCGACCAGCGGGCCGATAGCCGCGCTTCCATTTTTTCGACCAGTTCGCGAAACGGCGCGGCCACGCGGTCTTGCAGCCGCAGCGTCTGGCTGTATTGGCGCTGGTCGCCGTTGCGGCGCATGAAGACGACGAGGCGGCGCGCGACCTGTTGGGACAGCGCGGCGCCGAAATCGCGCTCGATGAGCGCCAGTGCGAGGTCGATGCCGGCCGTGACGCCCGCGGAGGTCCAGTATTTGCCGCTTTCGATGAAGATGCGGTCGTCGTCGACGCGCAGGCCGGGGTAAAGCTGGCGCAGCCGGTCGGCCGAGCGCCAGTGTGTGGTGACTGCGCGGCCGTCCAGCAGTCCGGCCGCCGCCAGTACGAACGCGCCGGTGCAGACGCTGCTGGTGCGGCGCGTGCCGGCGTCGCGCCGCCGCAGCCAGGCGCGTGTTTCGTCGTGCGCCGCGGCCCGGTCGACGCCGGGGCCCCCGGGCACCAGCAGCATGTCGATGGGCGCATCGCCGTCGGCCTCGAAGGTGCCGTCGACCTGCATGCGCAGCCCCTGTTCCCACGTGGCGACGATTGGCGCCGCCGCGATGGTGTGCAGGGCGTACAGCTGGCGGCCCGCCTCTTCGTTGGCCGAGCTGAAGGCCTGCCACGGTCCGGCCAGGTCCAGCGGCTGGAAACCGTCGTACAGCACGAACATCACGCGTTGTGGCGCGATTGGCGCATTTGGCGCGCATTCTGGCGCGCCGTGCGTGGCGCGTTCGCCTATGCTGGGTTCTGGCGTTTCCATGGGAGCATCGTCATGAAGGTGAATATCGTCTTGTTCGAAGGGCTGACCCAGCTTGATATGACCGGGCCTTACGAAGTGCTGGCGAACGCGCCGGGATTTACGGTGGATTTTGTCGCAAAAACGATGGAACCGGTGCGTTGCGACCGGGGATTGTGCTTCGTGCCCACGCAGACGATCGCGTCGGCGCAGCCTTGCGACTTGCTGGTCGTGCCGGGCGGGCCGGGCACGGATGACGCCATCGTCGACCCGGATTGGGTGGCGTTCACCCGCCAGCAGGGCCAGGCCGCGAAGTACCTGTTCGGCATCTGCACGGGTTCTTTGCTGCTGGGCGCGGCCGGCCTGTTGCGGGGCAAACGGGCGTCCAGCCATTGGCGGGCGCGGGAGCTCCTGGCGCGCTTCGGCGCCACGCCGAGCGACGAGCGCCTGTGCGTGGATGGCAACGTGTTCACCGCGGGCGGCGTGACGTCGGGGATCGACATGGGGTTGAAGGTGGTGGCGGCGCTTTGCGGCGAGGACGTCGCCAAGCTGATCCAGTTGCAGATCGAGTACGACCCGAAACCGCCGTTTCCGGGCGGCACGCCGAAGACGTCGGACCCGGCGATCGTGGAACGCTATCTGGCGATGTCGCAGGCGCGTTTCGAGCGGCGCCGCGCGGCGGTGGACAGGGCGGCGGCGGCCATGCCCTGACCGCGCCGCGCCTGCATCACTTCCCGAAGGCGAACGAGGCGGCGTCCACGTCGTCCGCCTGCGCGGGCGGCGGGACGGCGCCATCTTCCAGGAGTTCGGCCGGGTCCAGCCCCTTCGTCAGCTCCAGCGCCTGGCGCTCGAACAGGCGCCGGTACAGGCCGCCCTTCAAGCGGATCAGCGCGTCATGGCTGCCTTCCTCGATCACGCTGCCATGGTCCATGACCAAGAGGCGGTCCAACGCGCGGACCGTCGACAGACGGTGCGCCACGACCAGCGTCGTGCGGCCTTCCATCAGGCGGTCCATCGCGCGCTGGATCAGCACTTCGCTTTCGCTGTCCAGGCTGGACGTGGCTTCGTCCAGGATCAGGATGGGCGCGTCAGCCAGGAATGCGCGCGCAATGGCCACGCGCTGGCGTTCGCCGCCGGATAGCTTGACGCCGCGTTCGCCCACCAGCGTGTCGTAGCCCTTGGGTAGCGCCATGATGAAGTCATGCGCGCTGGCCAGCCGGGCCGCCTGCTCGATGTCGGCCTGCGACGCACCGGGCCGCGCGTACGCGATGTTCTCCGCCAGTGTCCGGTGAAACAGCACGGGCTCCTGCTGCACGATGGCGATCTGGCTGCGCAGCGACGCCTGCTTTACCTGGGCGATGTCGTGTCCGTCGATGGTGATGCGCCCGCCGTTCACGTCATACAGGCGCTGGATCAGCTTGATGAACGTGGTCTTGCCGGAACCCGAGTGACCGACCAGGCCCACGCGTTCGCCCGGCGCGATCCGCACCGAGAACCGGTCGTACAGCGCGGTGTGGTGCGACCCGTAGCGGAACGTCACGTCCTCGAAGCGGATCTCGCCCGCCGTCACGGCGATGGCGCCCGCGCCCGGCCGGTCTTCCACGCCAAGCGGCTGCTTTTCCAGCGACACCAGTTCCTCCATGTCGTTGACGGACCGCTGCAGGTTGCGGATGTGCATGCCGACGTCGCGCAGATAGCCCTGCAGGACGAAGAACATGGTCAGCGTGAACGTGATGTCGCCCACGCTGGCCTGGTCGCGCGACCACAGCAGCAGCGACGCGCCCAGGATGGACGCCTGCATGGCCACCAGCATCGCGCCCTGGATGCCGCCGTTGAACGTGGCGCGGATCCAGGTGCGGCGCGTGCGCCGGCGCCACTTGTCGATGACCCGGTCAAGGCGCGCTTCCTCACGTGTCTCCGCGCCAAAGGCCTTGACCACGGCGTTGCAGCTGACGGCGTCGGCCAGCGCGCCGCCCATGCGCGTGTCCCAGGCGTTGCCCAGGCGCGCGGCGGGCGCCACATAGGCCAGCGACAGCGTGGCGGTGACGGCGATGTACAGCACCGACCCCAGGCCCACCACCAGCCCCATCAGCGGCCAGTGCGCGCCCAAGAGGGCGGTGGCGCCCACCAGCATGACGACCGACGGCAGCAGCGCCACCAGCAGCGTGTCGTTCAAGAGGTCCACCGCCCACATGCCACGCGTGATCTTGCGCACCGTCGAGCCGGCGAAGCTGTTGGCATGCCAGTCGGTGGAAAACCGCTGCACGCGGTAGAACGCGTTGGAGGCGATGCCGTTCATCATCTTCAGCGTGAAGGTGATGATGTTCTGGAAGACGGCCTGGCGCAGCAGCGTGCCGCCCACGCCCAGCGCCACCAGCAGCCAGAAGGCCGTGATGGCGGCATTCCAGGCAAGCTGGTCGCCGGCCGCGCCCGACGCCACTGCGTCGACCAGACGGCCGGCGTACATCGGCGTCAGCACGTCGGCCACGGCGGACAGCAGGGCCAGCGCCACGATGACCACGATGCGCAAGGGTTGCCGGCCCCAATAACGGAAGGTAAAGCCCAGGACATCCTTGAAGGCCTGTCCTCGAAAGTCGATTTTTTTTCTAGCCATTGCCATGGTCTGGCGGGACGAACGCGCCAGGTTCCTTGTAAGGAAAGAGGGAAAAACACGCCGGGCGCCTGTTGGGCGCTGGCCACTGCGTTCAAGGGTTCAGATAGGCACGGCGGACCGGTCGCCAGATACGGAACTGGCGACGGGGCCGCGCGGGCGACGACTTAATGGCGTCGCGGGGACACGCGCGGGACGGCGTTCGGCATGGGGTACATCATGCAGCCTCCCTGTCGGTGGGTGAGGGGAAAAAAAGAATGGGCAACGGCCCGAATTGCCGATTCTATCGAAGTGATGTAGGCGAATCAACGGGCCGTGCGGGGGGACGGAATGGGCTGTCGGTTTTTTTCAACGCGGCGTTAGCCGGCCTGCGACGCCGCGGCCGCATAGCCGCCCTGATGGCTTGCCAGCCGCGCGTACACGCCTTGCTTGCGCAGCAGCTGGTCATGCGTGCCGGACTCGGCCAGCGTGCCGCGGTCCAGCACCAGGATCAGATCGGCGTCACGGATGGTGGACAGCCGATGCGCAATCACGAGCGTCGTGCGGTGTCGCATCAGCACGTCCAGCGCGCCGCGCACCTGCATTTCCGATAGCGTGTCCAGGTGCGAGGTGGCCTCGTCCAGAATCAGCACCGGCGCGTTCTTCAGGAAGGCGCGGGCGATCGAGATGCGTTGGCGCTGGCCGCCCGACAACTGCATGCCGCGTTCGCCCACGCGCGTGGCCAGGCCCTCGGGCAGGCGCTTGACGAAGTCGGCCAGCGCCGCCTGTTCCAGCGCGCGCATCAGGTCTTCGCGGCTGGCCTCGGGGCGGGCCAGCCGGATGTTGCCTTCCAGCGTGTCGTTGAACAGGTAGGTGTCCTGCGTCACCAGCGCCACGCGCTCGCGCAGGCCGTCAAGCCTGAGCTGGCGCACGTCCACGCCGTCCAGCTTGACCGCACCTTCCCGCGGGTCCCAGAAGCGCAACAGCAGACTGGCCACCGTGCTCTTGCCGGCGCCCGAGGCGCCCACGATTGCCACGGTGGCGCCGGCCGGCACGGTGAAGCTGAGGTCGTGCAGGGTGTCCTGGCGCTTGCCGGGATAGGCAAAACTGACGCGATCGAAGGCGAGCGACAGGCCATGGGCCGCCACCGGCGCGGGCAGGGGGCCGTCCACGACCGGTTCGGGTTCGTTGGCCACCACGTGCAGGCGGCGCGTGGCGGCGATGGTGTCGGCCAGTTGCCGGCTGACCTGCGAGATCTCCGACACCGGCAGGAACGTGGCCAGCGCAATCAGCACCAGCAGGGAAAGCATGCCGGCGGACAGCGCGCCCGCCTGCACCTGCAACGCGCCCACGACCGCCACGGCAAGGCCGCCCAGGCCCATCGCGGTTTCGAACCAGGCGGTCTGGCGCGACAGGTCGCGCAGAATGGCAAGACGCCGCGCGCGGTAGTGGTCGGCGACCTTCAGGAACTGGTCGCGGCGCCGGCCCGTGGCCTGGAAGGCGGTCAAGTCCGCGAGGCCCTGGATGGTGTCGGTGGTGTGGGCGCTCATTTCGCCCAACGCCTGGCGCGCCTTGTCGCCCAGGGCGTCCACGCGCTGGCGGCCGCGCACCGGCGACAGCAGCGCGTAGGCCAGGAAGGGCAGAAGCGCCAGCGCGACCGGCCAGCTGTAGAACCCCAGAAAGCCCAGCACGGACAGCGGCACCAGTACCGACACGATGGCCGGCGCGATGGTGTGCGCGTAGAAATACTCCACCATCTCCACGTCTTGGGCGGCCAGCGCCACCAGGTCGCCGGAGCGGCGCTGCAGCAGGTAGGCGGGCGCCAGGCGTTCGAGCTTGTCGTACAGCTTGACGCGCATGTCGGCAAGCAGCTGATAGGCCATCGCGTGCGCCAGCCACGATTCCAGCCAGTGGAAAAGGGCGGCCAGCGGCGCGGCGATCAAGAGGCCAGCGACCAGCGCGCCGGTCTCGCGGCCATCGCGGATGGCGGCCACGATCAGGGCGCTGAACACGCCCACGCCGATGAAGGCGGCAACGCGCGCCACGCCCAGCAGGATGGTCGCAATCAGCGTGCCGCGCCACGGCCGCACCACCGACAACAGCGTGCCCAGCGTGGCGCGCCAGCCGACCTGTTCGGCGTCGGCGTCCAGCGAGCGCAGGGCGGGGCCCTGGCCGTTGCCGTCGTCCGGGACAGCCGCCCGCGCCGTGTCGGGCCGCGCGGCGGGCGTCGTGCCCGCGGCGGGATTCCGATGCGCGGCGGCCTGTTCGTGCATCAGCCGGTGGTACAGCCCGCCTTGGCGCATCAGCGCGGCATGGGGTCCCGATGCCGCCACGCGCCCCTGGTCCAGGACCAGGATGCGGTCGGCACCGATCACGCTGGCCAGGCGGTGGGCCAGGATGAGCGTTGTGCGGCCGGCCATCAGACGGTCAAGCGCCTGCTGGATCAGCGCCTCGTTCTCGGTATCCACCGACGACAGCGCCTCGTCCAGGATCAGGATGGGCGCATCGCGCAGCAGGGCGCGGGCGATCGCCACGCGCTGGCGCTGGCCGCCCGACAACTGCAGGCCGCGTTCGCCAATGCGCGTGGCGTAGCCGTCGGGCAGCGCCATGATGAAGTCGTCGATGTTGGCGGCGCGCGCGGCCGCGCGCACCTCGTCACGCGTGGCGTCTGGGCGGCCCAGCCGCAGGTTGTCGTCGATGGTGCCGTGAAACAGCGTGATGTCCTGGCTGACCAGCGCAAAGTGCGACAGCAGGAACTGCGTGTCCAGCGTGTTGATGTCGTGTCCGCCGACCCGCACCACGCCGCCTTGCGGCACGCATTCGCGCAGCAGCAGCCGCACGATGGTGGACTTGCCCGCGCCGCTGGGGCCGACCACGCCAACGCGCTCGCCCGCCGCGATCCGAAACGCCAGGCCCTGATGGGCGGCGCGTTCGGGCGTATACGAAAACGCCACGTCGTCGAACTCGATGGTGGGCGCCAGGCGGGCGGCACCCGCTCGCACGGTGCCCGCTCGCCCGGCGGTGTCCGGGGCGGGCGTCAGCGGCTGCGCGTCCATCAGCGCGTGGATGCTGGCGGCGGCCGACTGGCCCAGCATGCCCCGGTGCAGCACCGCGCGCAGGTCACGCAGCGGCCGGAAGATCTCGGTGCCCGCCATCAGCACGATCAGCAGCGCCTCGACGCTCATGTCGCCGGCGGCGACGCGCCATGCGCCCAGCGTCAGCGCCAGCGCGGCGCCCAGCGCCACGCCCAGGTCGCTGATGCCGCGCGTCAGCAGGCTGACGGACAGGACCCAGAAGGTGTTGTCCGACAGGCTGCGTGCGCGGGCGGCCAGCCGTTCGCCCCAGGCCTTGCCCTGGCCATACGACTTGAGCGTGGGCAGGCCCTGCACGGCGTCCAGGAATTCTTCGCCAAATTCGTTCAGCGACCGGCTGCGCGCCAGGCTGGCGCGCCGGTCCAGCATGTGCACCGCCATCGGCCCGAACAGCGCGAACAGCGCCGCGGCCAGGAACACCAGGGCAGTCGGCACGTCCCAGAATGCGATGACGGCAAAGATCGCGAACGGCGCGGCCGCTGCGATGGCGACCTGCGGCAGGTACTGTCCGAAGAACGTCTGCAACTGTTCGACGCCATCCACCACGGTGAGCATGACGCCGCCGGTGCGCTGGTTGGCGAACCACGCTGGCCCCAGCGCGACGATGCGATCGTACAGGCGCGCGCGCAGCGTGTGCTGGATGGCGGCCGACGTGCGGTTGGCCTGCACCGTGCGCCAGTCGTCCAGGAACGCGCGCAGCAGCACCATGGCCGCCACGCTCAGCGCGGGCGCCGCCCAGTCCTGCCACGGCGCGCCGTCGAACACGCGGGCCAGCAACTGGCCCAGGAACACGTAGCGAGCAATCCCGGCTGCCAGGGCCAGCAGGCCCAGAAAGATGCCGCCGGCCATGCCGGCGCGCAGACCCTCGGTCAGGCGCCACAGCCTCGAATCGAAATACATAGCCATTACTCCATCCAGAGCCTGCATGGTCCCCGATCCGGCCTGCATGCGAAAGCGATGAATTTTCAATCAGGGGTTGAGATAAACTCAACCGATGTCCGACGCCTCCACCCGCACTCCGCCGCTGGCCGCCTTGCGCGCCTTCGAAGCCGTGGCCCGGCTGGGCAGCCTGAGCCGCGCTGCCGCAGAGCTGAACGTCACGAAAAGCGCCGTCAGCCATCAGTTGCGGGCGCTTGAGGCCGATCTGGGGGCGCCGCTGCTGCGACGGGGCGGCACCGTGCGGCGCGCCGAGACCACGGAAGCGGGCGCGGCGCTGCTGGCGTCCGTACAACAGGCCTTGACCCTATTGGAGACAGCCTGCCGCAATGTCCGGGCCAGCGCCCGCGGCAAGCGGCGCTATACGTTGAACGTGTCCGCCAACCCCTCGCTGGCCGCGCTATGGCTCGCGCCGCGCATCGGGCGGTTCATCGAACTGCATCCGGACATCGACATTCAGGTGTATCTGCACGCCAGCCAGGATCCGGCCTGGAAAACCCAGGACATCGATCTTGCCTTCCTGCACGTGCGGGCGATGGGACCGCACATTGCCGCGCCGGGCGACATCCCGCTCATGACCGAAACCGTGGTGCCGGTGTGCAGCCCGGCGCTGGTGCCCGAGGCCGAGCGCAACGATCCGGGCGTGTTTCTGCGCCATCGCTGGCTGGAGGAAAAGCACATCGACAGTCCCGAGACCGACTGGCGAACGTGGCGTCCCCGGCTGGGTCTGGCCCCGGACGACTGGCAGGACCCGATGGTGCTGAGCGGCCTGAGCACCGTGGTGGCCGCCGCGGCGGCGGGCGTCGGCATCGCGCTGGGCCGCGCGCCGCTCATCGACGAAGACCTGGCGAGTGGCCGGCTGGTGCCGTTGGCGCCCCACCTGCGCATGGCGGGTTCGTGGGGCTATGTGATGCGCATCCATGCCAACCGGCCGATGGATCCTTCGTTGCCGGCGCTGGTGGAGTTCCTGGCCGAGGAAGGCCGCCGCGCGTAGCAGGGCTTGGGGGAAGGGCGGGGCGCCCATCGGGTCCCCCCGCCATTAGTCGGCCGCCAGCTCCATGCTGCGCGTGACTTCCTCCTGCACGCGCTCCCAGATGGCGCGCTTCAGTTCCACGAAGCGGGGCGACAACTGCACGTCCGCGCTGCGCGGATGCGGCAGGTCGTTCTGAATGTCCTGCACGATGCGGCCGGGCTTGGAACCCATGACGGCCATGCGCGTCGACAGGGTCAGCGCCTCGTCGATGGAGTGCGTGATAAAGACGATGGTCTTGCCGCTCTGCTCGTAGATCGACAACAGCTGATCCTGCAGCACCTGCCGCGTCATCGCGTCCAGCGCGGCGAAGGGCTCGTCGAACAGCATCACGTCCGGGTCGTTGGCCAGCACGCGCGCGATCGACACGCGCTGCTTCATCCCGCCCGACAACGCATGCGGATATTTGTCCGCCGCGTGCTTCAGTCCCACCATCTCGATAAAACGGCGGGCGATCGGCGCGCGTTCCTGGCGGGACATGCCCCGCATCTTCAGGCCGAACTCCACGTTCTCCTGCACCGTGCGCCACGGAAACAGCGCGTACTGCTGGAACACCATGCCGCACGCGGCGGTCACGTCAGTGACCGCTCTGCCGTTGATCTGCACCGATCCGGTGTTGGGCGTGATGAAGCCGGCCATCAGGTTCAGCAGCGTCGACTTGCCGCAGCCCGAGGCGCCCAGCAGCACCAGGAATTCCCCGCGCTTGACCTCCAGATTCACCTTGTCCAGCACGGGCACGTCGCCGTAGGCCTTGGAGACGTCCGTCAGCCGGATCATCGTGTCGTTTATCGCTGCCATGCCAGCACCCACCGTTCAAGAAGCCGCAAACACAGATCGGTCACCAGCACGGTGAAACTGATCAGCACCATGCCCAGCACCACCGTGTCGGTCTGGAAGAATTCCTTGCCGTTCATGATCATGAACCCCAGGCCTTCCTTGGACGCCACCAGTTCCGCCGAGATCACGCAGGTCCAGGACAGGCCCAGGATGATCTTCATGCCCGACAGGATCTGCGGCAGACAGCCCGGAAACAGCACCTCGCGCATGACCTGCCAGCGGTTGGCGCCCAGGTTGCGCGCGGCGCGCACCAGCACCGGATCGATGCTGCGCGAGGCTTCCATCACGTAAAGCAGGGCGGGCACGAAGGAACCCATGAAGACGATGCTGTACTTCTGCGTTTCGGTAATGCCGAACCACAGCAGCGACAGCGGAATCCAGCTCATGGACGGCAGCGGACGCAGGAACGAGATGATGGGATCGAAGACGGCGCGCGCCACCTTCGAGGTGCCCAGCAAAATGCCCAGCGGGATCGCGACGATCACCGCGGCCAGAAAGCCCACCATCACGCGCCGGGTCGAGGCCAGCACGTTGTAGAACAGCGTGCCCTGGTCGGACATGGACAGCGCCCGCGCCAGGACCTGGGACGGCGCGGGCAGGAAAATGGGATCGACCGCGCCGGCGCGGCACAGTCCCTCCCACAGCAACAGAAAACCGAGCAGCGAAAACACGCTGACCCAGAGCAGGCGTGTTTCGCGTGAAGAAGAACGTGCGGACATAGGCAGAATGTCCCGGGTTCAGAGATACGCGGACTGGACCCAGTCCTTGACGGCGGGCGCGCGGTCGATCTGCTTGAGCGACACCAGCATCTCGGCCAGTTTCTGCATGCCGTTCACGAAGTTGCCCGGTTCGATCATCAGGGCTTTCTGGTCCTCGGCCGAATACCACTGCGTCTGCTTGATGACCGCAAGCTGCTCGTCCTTGGACAGGCCCGTCAGCTCCAGCAGCACGCCTGCGGCCTCCTCGGGCTGGTTCGTCAGCATCGCATTGGCCTGGAACACCGCCGTGAGGAACTTGCGCACGGCCTCGGGGTTCTCCTTGCCCAGCTTGGCATGGGTCAGCAGCACATCGGGACCCGGGGTGATGGCGTACTGCTTGTAGAGCGAGAACGCCGTATCGTCTAGCAGCACATGCGTGCCCGGCACGGCCTTGATGCGGTCAAAGGCCGGCGTCCACGCCACGGCGGCGTCGATCTGCCCGCCTTGGTAGGCCGACAGCAGGTTGGTGGCCGGCAGGTTGATGATGGCCACGTCGCGGTCGGGGTTCAGACCGGCCTGGCGCAACACGTCCAGCAGCAGCACGTGGGCGCTGGAGGCGTAGGTGACGCCGATCTTCTTGCCCTTCAGGTCGGCCACCGACTTGACGTTCTCGCGCACCAGCACGCCCTCGGCACGGCCGAAGTTGTTCGGGGTGGCGATGACCTGGAACTGGCGCGCGCCCGCGGCCATCAGCGCCAGCGACGACACCACGCCGGTGCCCGCCAGATCGATGTTGCCGGCCATCACCGCGCTCATGCGGTCGGACGACGTGGCAAAGCTCTGCCATTTGATGTCCAGGCCCTGCTTGGCGAACAGCCCCGTCTTCATGGCGATGTAGGCGGAGTAGTGGCCCAGCCACGCGGAGCCGCCGTAGGTGTAGGACGCGCCCGCGGCGCGGCCGATCATCGGAAAGCCCAGGGCGCTGGCGCCCGCAAGCGCGGCCGTACGCACCAGCATGGCGCGGCGATTCATGTTCATATTTTTCCCCTACTGTCTGTAGATTGACCGATGGATTCCATGTCGCCGGCACTCTGGGGTGCGGCAGACGAGACTTTCGCCCGAGCATCCGGCCGCGGCATGAATATAAGGAGCGGCGATGGTCAACATCAGCGGCGCTTAATCGGCGTGCCGCAGGCAGCAAGGGAAAGGCGGGCGCGGCCGCGACGCGCGGCCGTGCCCGAGGCGCCCGTGTCAGATGCCCTGGCCGCCCGAGACTTCGATGCGCTGGGCGTTGACCCAGCGGTTGTCTTCGGACAGCAGGCTGGCAATCATCGGCCCGATGTCGTCGGGCACGCCCACGCGTCCCAACGCGGTCATGTCCGCGAACGCCTTGTTGAACTCGGGCGTGTCGCGCACCGCGCCGCCCAGGAAGTCCGTTTCGATGGCGCCCGGCGCCACGGTGTTCACGGCAATCCCGCGGTGGCCAAGCTCCTTGGCCAGGTAGACCGTCAGCACCTCGACGGCGCCCTTGGCCGCGGCATACGCCGCCCAGCCGGGTGCCGACACGCGCGTCAGGCCGCTCGACAGGTTCACGATGCGGCCGCCCTCGGCCAGCAGCGGCAGCAGGTGCTGCGTCAGAAAGAACACGCCCTTGAAATGCACATCGACCAGCTTGTCGAAGGCCTCGACGCTCATGTCGGCAATCGGCGCCATCTCGCCATGGCCGGCATTGTTGACGAGATGATCGAAGCGGTCGCGCTGCCATGTCCGGGCCAGCGCCGCCTGCAGGCGGGCGGCAAAATCCGGAAACGCGGCGACGTTGCCTGCATCGAGCTGCAGCGCGACGGCCTTGCCGCCCAGTTGTTCCACCTCGGCGACGACCTCGTTGGCCTGCGCCCGGCGGCTTTGGTAGGTGATGACGACATCGTGGCCGTGGCGGGCGAGGGCCAGGGCGGCGCTGCGGCCCAGGCCGCGGCTCGATCCGGTGACGAGAGAAATCTTGCTCATGGAATGGCTCCTTGGTGGCTTGCGGTGAGGCTTCCATTCTGTGGCGGATGCCGCCGATGGCCTTTGCCTGAACGTTGACGTTGTTGGCCTGATCCTCCAAATGTGCACCCGGCCAGGCGAGAACCCATTACGATGGCCCCGTGGCAACCTCTTGCGAATCCTCCATGAACGACGCCTTGCGCGCGGCCGCCAGCCGCTACGCGGCGTGCCACGCCGGGCCGGCCGGTTTGGCACAAACCCCCATCCCGGGACTCGCCGTCATCCGCGCCGTGCAGCCCAGCGGGCTGGACCACGCGATCTCGCGGCCGCTTGCGTGCCTGGTGCTGCAGGGCGCCAAGCGCGTGTCGCTGGGTGCGGACATCTTCGATTTCGGCGCGGGCGATTCGCTGCTGATCACGGCCGACGTGCCCACCGTCAGCCAGATCACGCGCGCCAGCGCGGCGCAGCCGTATCTGTCGCTGGTCCTGGATCTGGATCTGGCCGTCATCGCCGAACTGGCCCTGGAAATGAAGCTTGGGCCGGGAGAGCACGGCGCGCCGGTGCGGGTTGAGCAGACGGATGCCGAAGTCGCCGACGCCGCGCTGCGTCTGCTGCGCCTGGTTGAACGGCCGTCGGCGCTGCCCATTCTGCAAGCCCAGCTGGTGCGCGAAATGCACTATTGGCTGCTGGCCGGCCGCCACGGGCAGGCAATCCGCCAGCTGGCCGGGCCGGCCAGCGCCGCCCCGCGCATCGCGCGCGCCGTCGGGCTGCTGCGGGCGGAATTTGCGCAACCGCTGCCGGTCGAGCGGCTGGCGGCCGTGGCCGGCATGAGCGCATCATCGTTCCATCAGCACTTTCGCGCGGCCACGTCGCTGTCGCCGCGCCAGTTCCAGAAGCAACTGCGCCTGATCGAGGCGCGCCGGCGCATGACGGCCGAAGGCGTGTCCGCCAGCAGCGCGGCGTTCGCCGTGGGCTATGAAAGCGTGCAGCAGTTCACCCGTGAATACCGGCGGATGTTCGGCCTGCCGCCGGGCAGGGATGCCGAGGCGATACGCGCCGCCGCGAGCGCAGCCGCCTGACACCCGGCGCGCTTTTCCAGAACGCTTTTATTAAGTATTCGCGGCGCTTATATTGCCGCGGCTCCGAAAGGCCGGGCCCACACTCGCGGCACTTGTCCTTGGAGCCTTGTCGTGAAAAGTTATGACGTGATCGTGATTGGTGCCGGCGTGATCGGCAGTTCGGTGGCCTTTCACCTGGCCGAGCTCGGCGCGAAGAACGTGCTGGTGCTGGACCGCGAGACCATCGGGGCGGGCACCACGTCGCAGTCGTCCGGCATCCTGCGCACGCACTATTCCGTGCGCGAGAACGTGGAGCTGGCCCAACGCTCCTGGAGCGTGTTCAACAATTTCGCCAGCTATCTGGGCGACGACGAGGCCTCCTGCGGACTGGTCAAATGCGGCTACCTGATTACCGCCGCCGACGACGACAAGCTGGAACCGCTGCGCGGCGCGCTGGCGCAGCAAAAGGCGCAGGGCATCGCGCTGGAATTGCTGGACGCCGCGCAGGCCCGTGAACTGTTGCCCATCGCGTCTTTCGACAACGCCGCGCTGATCGGCTACGAGCCGGAAGCAGGCTTTGCCGACGCGTACCTGGTGGCCACCAGCTTTGCGCGCGGCGCGCGCCGCCGGGGCGTCACCATCCGCGAGAACGTCAATGTCCAGCGTCTGCTTATCGACAACGGCCGCGTGACGGGCGTTTCCACCTCGGAAGGCGACTACCACGCCCCAGTGGTCATCAGCACGCAGAACATCTGGACGCCCGAGCTTGCCGGCTGGACGGGCGTTGCCATGCCCGTCGTGCCTGAGCGCCACGCCGTGCTGGCGCTGGAATGCGACGCGGCGCCCTATACGTATTCGATGCCCGTCTTCAAGGACCTGGCGTCGCCCGGCATGCTGTACTGCCGCAGCTACGGCGGCAACCAGATGCTGGTGAGCGAGGGCATCGTGGGCGAGGCGCTACAAAAGAGCGACGCCGAACAGGGCGACATTCCGCTGGACTACGTGGCCGAAGTCGGCGCCCAGGTCGCGGACCGCTTTCCGGCCTACGAGACCGCCGGATTGGCGTCGTCCTGGACCGGCGTCTACGACGTGACGCCCGACTGGAATCCCGTGCTGGGCCGCGTGCCCGGCGTGCAGGGCCTGATCGTGGGCTTTGGCTTCTCGGGCCACGGCTTCAAGCTGTCGCCCACCGTGGGCCGCGTGCTGGCGCAGGAGGCGCTGGGCCTGGCGACCGACGTGTCGCTCACGCCTTATGAACTTGGCCGCTTTCAGCGCGGCGCGTTGTTGACCGGGAAGTACGGCCTTGGCGCGGTGTCCTGATCTGGCCGCGCCGCAGCGCGCCAGCTGGCTGGCGCTGCCGCCCGAGCCCTGGAAGAACGGCGGCGGCGTCACGCGCACGCTGGCAGCCGACCCGGACGGGCGCTGGCGCGTCAGCATCGCCGATATCGAGCGCGACGGTCCGTATTCGCGCTTTCCCGGCTACGACCGCGTGTCGGTGGTGCTGTCCGGGGAAGGCGTGACGCTGCAAGGGGAAGGGGGTTTGGTGGCGTTGCGGCCTCGCGAACCCGCGCCGTTCGGGGGCGATGACGGGCTGCAGTCCACGCTGATCGGCGGGCCCGTGCGCGTGCTGAACCTCTTTGTCCGGCGTGGCGAGGCGGTGGCGTCGGTGACTTGCGCGGGCGTGGCGGCAGGCCGATGCGACGTGGGCGGTTTGCCCGGCGCGATGGCGGGGCGCGCGGTCACGCAGTTGATCGTGGCCGCGGACGCGGGTGGCGCGGGCGGTCAGGGTGGTTTTCCGGGGGAGCTAGAGTCAGGCGAATACCTGCTGTGGCGGGGCGTCCCCGCACCAGACACCCACCCGCTGCCGGCCACCCCTGCCGCCGGATTCGCCGTGATCCTCACCATCGCCGTCTCCGCTGCCAGCCCCGGCTGAACAAGCTGCATCCGTTTCCGCCGCGACGCGGTAACGGCCGTTGATTCCTTTCACTCAGGAGTGTTTCCATGAAGGTACTTGCCGCGGTCAAGCGCGTGGTTGACTACAACGTCAACGTACGCGTCAAGGCCGACCAGAGCGGCGTGGACATCGGCAACGTCAAGATGTCGATGAACCCGTTCGATGAAATCGCCGTCGAGGCCGCCGTGCGCCTGAAAGAGCAGGGCGCTGCCGCCGAGGTCGTGGCCGTGTCCTGCGGCACGGCCCAGTCGCAAGAGACGCTGCGCACCGCGATGGCCATCGGCGCCGACCGGGGCGTGCTGGTGCAGACGGATGCCGCGCTGCAGCCGCTGGAAGTGGCCAAGCTGCTGCGCGCCGTCGTGGAGCAGGAAGCGCCCGCGCTGGTGATCCTGGGCAAGCAGGCGATCGATGACGACGCCTGCCAGACCGGCCAGATGCTGGCGGCCCTGCTGGGCTGGCCGCAGGCCACCAACGCCAGCGCCATCGCCATCGGCGACGGCACGGCGCGCGTCACGCGCGAGGTCGACGGCGGGCTGGAAGTGGTGGAACTGACCCTGCCCGCCATCGTCACGGCGGACCTGCGCCTGAACGAGCCGCGCTACGTCACGCTGCCCAACATCATGAAGGCCAAGAAGAAGCCGCTGGATGTCCAGACGCCCGACGCGCTGGGCGTGGATCCCGTCTCCCGCCTGCAGACGCTGCGCGTCGAGGAGCCCGCGGCGCGCGCGCCCGGCATCAAGGTGGCGGACGTGGCCGCGCTGGTCGACAAACTGAAGAACGAAGCCAAGGTGATCTGATGACGGTTCTTGTTATTGCCGAGCACGACAATCGGGCGCTCGCCGGCGCCACGCTCAACACCATCGCCGCGGCCACCCGGCTGGGCCTGCCCGTCCACGTGCTGGTGGCGGGCGGCGACGCGCAGCCCGTGGCCGACGCCGCCGCGCGCGTTGCCGGGGTGGACAAGGTGCTGCTGGCGCAAGCGCCGCAGCTTGCCGATGGCTTGCCCGAAGCCCTGGCCGCGCAGGCGGTCGCGCTTGCCCCCGGTTACTCGCACCTGTTCCTGCCCGCGACGGCGCAGGGCAAGGGCGTGGCGCCGCGCATCGCCGCCTTGCTGGACGTGGCGCAGATATCGGATGTCATTGAAGTGCTGGCGCCCGATACGTTCAAGCGTCCCATCTACGCCGGCAATGCCATCGCAACGGTCAAGAGCGGTTACCCGGTGATCGTCGCCACCATCCGGCCCACGGCCTTCGACCCCGCGCCCGCCGAGGGCGGCAGCGCCACGGTGGAAACGGTCGAAGCCGTCGCTGGAAGCGGGTTGGCGCGATTCGTGAGCCGCGAGATCGCGGTGTCCGAACGCCCCGACCTGGGCGGCGCGCGCGCCGTGGTGTCGGGCGGACGCGGCCTGGGCAGCGCCGAGAACTTCAAGTTGCTGGATCCGCTGGCCGAAAAGCTGGGCGCCGCTCTGGGCGCCTCGCGCGCCGCGGTGGACGCGGGCTACGCGCCGAACGACTGGCAGGTCGGCCAGACCGGCAAGATCGTCGCGCCGGAGCTGTACGTGGCGGTCGGCATCTCGGGCGCCATCCAGCATTTGGCGGGCATGAAGGATTCCAAGGTCATCGTGGCCATCAACAAGGATGGCGATGCGCCGATTTTCGGCGTGGCCGACTACGGGCTGGTCGGCGACCTGTTCGAGGCCGTGCCGGCGCTGACCGCATCGCTGCCGTAATCAGGGGCGTCAACGCCGCAGGCTGCGCCACAGCGTGGCCGGCGGCAGCCCCAGGGCCGGCGCAAGTTCCTTCTGGATCAGGCGTTCCATGGCCATCAGGATCACGTCGCGGGCCTCAAAGGGCAGCTTGCCCACTTCCTGCTGGCGCGCGGCCAGGAACAGCGTGCGCGACAGGCTGGGATCGTCGGCCCGCGCCGCGCCCAGATACGGCGCCAGCGGCAGCACGCGCAACTGGTCCAGAAAGTGGCGCGACTGCCAGATGCACAGCGGCGTGCTGATGCCAAAACCCAGGCCCGCGGTGACCAGGCTGAGCAGCGGGTCGGTGTTGTCGAATTCGTAGGTGCGTTCAATGGTCACGCCGTGAGACTCGACCAGCCGGTCGATCTCGGCGCCGATGAACGAACGCGCGCTGTAGCGGATGAACTGCGCGCGCTTGCCCAATTCCTTGAGCGTATCGATCCGGTCCATGTTCATCGAGCGCGGAACGATCAGCACGTAGGGCTCGCTGAACAGGCTGTACTTGCGGATGTTGGGTTTGCCCGCGGACGCGCTGGTGGTGACGACGAGGTCCAGCTGCCGGTCCTCCAGCTGCTTGTCCAGCACGGGCGTGATGCCCGACCACAGCCGGATCTGGCGCGACGCGCCGGACAGGCCATGGATCAGCGTGGGCCCCAGCGTGCCCGCAAAGGAATCCACGCAACCGAAACGCACGATGTTGCGCTTGGCCCGGCTAAGGTTGCGCACGCTCTCGGTCATGTCGCCGGCCTGCGCCAGCAGCCGCGCGGCGTGTTCGAACAGCAGCTCGCCGGCCGGCGTGGGCCGGGCCGGGCGGGTGCTGCGGTCCAGCAGTTCGGTCGACATGGCGGCTTCAAGCTGCTTGATCCGCTGCGACACCGCCGCCTGCGAGAACCCCAGCAGCCGCGCCGCGCCGGACACCGACGCGGCCTCCACGACCGCCACCCAGGTCAGCAGCAGGTTCCATTCCGGATAGTTTTCCGTGGTGCTGAACGAAAAGCGGGTCATGGCGTTGGCGTCCGGCTGCGAAGGGCGGGGGGTCAGCGTTGGCGCGCGGTGGTCTGGCGCAGCGCGGCAGTCACCATGCCTTCTACCACCGGAATGACCTTGCCGGCCAGGTCGGGGCGATAGCCGTACGGGTACGTTTCGTCCATGTAGGTGGACTGGCACATCTCGAGCTGGATGGCGTGGACGTTGTCCGCCGGGGCGCCATAGTGGCGCGTGATGTAGCCGCCCTTGAAGCGGCCGTTGACGGCCCAGGTGTAGTCGCTGCACGCGTCCAGCTGGCCTTGCACGGCGGCCAGGATATCGGGCGCGCACGACGCGCCGTCGGACGTGCCGATGTTCAGGTCCGGCAGCTTGCCTTCGAACAGGCGGGGCAGGACGCTGGCGATCGAGTGGGCTTCCCACAGCAGCACCGTGCCGTGCTCGGCCTTGATGCGGTCGAGCTCTTCGCGCAGCTTGGCGTGATACGGCTTCCAGTACGCCTCCAGCCGCTGGGCGCGTTCGGCGTCGGTCAGCACGGCCTCGTTCTGGTACAGGGCATCGCCGCGAAACGCCTGGGTGGGGCACAGGCCGGTCTTGGTCTGCCCGGGATACAGGCTTTCGTCGTTGGGCGGACGGTTCAGGTCGACCACGTAGCGCGAATAGCGCGCGCCCAGCACGGAGGCGCCCAGCGCCTGGGCAAATTGGTACAGGGTGTCCAGGTGCCAGTCCGTGTCGCCCGACTGCAGGGCGACGGACGTCATTTGCGGCTGTTGCGCCTCGGGAATCTGGCTGCCGAGGTGGGGAATGGAGATCAGCAGCGGGGCGGTGCCGCGGCTGAAGTGATAGATGTCGCTCAAGAGAAACTCCGGGTGGCAATGGCAATGCGCCGCGGCAGAGCCGCGGGCGGCGGGCGCTTGTATGCTAGGCAGCGCGGCCCGCCGCGGGAATTGCATCAGTTTAATGGATGCTGATGATTAGCCGGGGCGATGCTGAACGCCTTGACCAAGGCGCGGACGCGGGGGAACGCGCCCGCTTCGTGTCCTTGCGGCAGCAAACCGCCGGGCGGGGTGAGGTAGAGTAGATGACTCGCACACTCTAGCGAGCCTTCATGATCGATGAACTGATTCAACTGGGCAAGCTGGTCAGCCTGGGTCTGGCGCTGATGCTGCCGCTGGCCAATCCGCTGACTTCCATGACGCTGCTGCTGTCGCTCGGAAACCAGATTCCGTTCAAGGAACGGCAGAAGCAGGTGACCCAGGCGGCGTTCTATGTCGTCGGGATCATGCTGGTCACGTACTACGCCGGCGCGCTCTTGATGCACACCTTCGGTATTTCGATCCCCGGGTTGCGCATCGCGGGCGGGCTCATCGTGGTCACCATCGGCTTCAGCATGCTGTTTCCGTCGGACCATCCACGCGCCCTCGAAGCCGAAGCCACGGCCGATGCGCTGGAGCGCGAAAGCCCGAACATCGCGTTCGTGCCGTTGGCGCTGCCGGGCACCGCGGGCCCGGGCACGATCGCGATGATCATCAGCGGCGCATCCTCGGTCGATTCCGCCATTGCGCCCGACTATGTGCGCTGGGTGGTCGCCGTGGCGCCCGTCATCGTGTTCTCGCTGCTGGGGCTGCTGTTCTGGATCTGCCTGCATTGGGCGGGCCGCATCGTGGCCGTGATCGGCAAGAGCGGCGTCGAGGCCATCTCGCGGGTCATGGGCTTTCTGCTGGTCTGCATGGGGGTGCAGTTCGTCATCAATGGCGTGCTGGAGATCGTGGGCACGTACCCCAATCTGTAGATGCCGGGCCCCGACCGCGAATTCGTGACCTGGGCCTGATCGGGCGGGCCTGCCTCGCGTGCGTGACGGGCGTCCGGCGGGTTCTGGTCCCGTTGACGGCCCGTCAGTTTCCCGCCATTCGCCGTTCCGGCCGATCCAAGCCCAGATGTCCGCGCAGCGTGGCGTGTTCGTAGTCTTTGCGGAACAGCCCGCGCTTTTGCAGCACCGGCACCACCTGTTCCACGAAATCGTCGATGCCGCCCGGCAGTGACGGGGGCATGAGATTGAAGCCGTCGGCGCCTTCGTTCCTGAACCAGTGTTCCATCCGGTCGGAGATCTGCTCTGGCGTTCCCACCATCGTGCAGTGCCCGCCGCCCGCGGCCAACCTGCCCAGCAACTGGCGCACCGTGGGCTGTTCGGTCTCGATGATGCGCAGGATCGTTGCGTAACGGCCCTGGGGCCCCTTGAACTCGGACAAGGGGGGCAAGGGCGGCACGGGGGCGTCCAGTTCCCAACCCGAGCAATCCTGCAGGACGAACATGCCCAGCTGTCGCAGGGAGGCGTCCGCGGGCAGCAGCTCGTCCAGTTCGCGCTGCTTGGCGCGGGCTTCGGCTTCGGTCGAGCCGACATAGGTCACCAGCCCGGGCATGATCGGCACGAAGGCGTCGCGGCCCGCGGCCCGCACCCGCTGCTTGATGTCGCGGTAATAGGATTGCGCGGCCGGCAGGTCGTAGGCCACCGCGTAGATGGCTTCCGCGCGCCGCGCCGCCAGATCGCGGCCCTGGTCCGAGGCGCCCGCCTGGAACAGCACCGGATGGCCCTGCGGCGGTCGCGGCACGGTCAACGGGCCGTCCACCAGGAAATGTTCGCCGTGGTGATCGATCTTGTGCAGGCGGTCGGGCACGCCAAAGTAGCCGTTGCGGTCGATGGCCAGGGCGTCGTCGTCCCACGAGTCGAACAGCCGCAGCGCGACGTCGACAAACTCCTCGGCGCGCGCGTAGCGCCAGTCGTGGCCGGGCATGGCTTCGTAGCCGTGGTTGCGCGCTTCGGCGTCGAACATCGACGTCACCACGTTCCACCCCATGCGGCCGCCGGAGATGTGATCCAGCGAGGCCACCATGCGCGCCGCATGAAAGGGCGTGAAGAACGTGCTGGATACCGTGCTGATCAGGCCGATGTGCGTGGTGGCGCGGGCGATGGCCGCCATCGTGGTCAGCGGTTCCAGGTACCACCGCGGACCGTCGCCGATGTTGTCCATCGACTGGCCGTCGGCAAAGAAGATGGCGTCCAGCTTGCCGCGTTCGGCCGTGCGCGCCAGGCTTTCGTAATAGGCGATGTCGCCCAGCCGCTCTGCCGCCGAGTCCGGGTGGCGCCAGGCCGCGCGGTGGTGGCCGCAGCCGAAAATGAACAGGTTCAGGTGCATCATGGCGATCAGGTCTTCGTTGGCGTCATCGGTTGCCGCGTCCGGCACGCCCGCCGGTGCCGCAAGCGGGCGAAATTAGCATAAATCGCCCGCGCGGGCGCCCGCCACCCTTGCCAGCCACCCCCGCCCGCCACACCGGCCTACGCCGCGCGTTGACATCGCCGCGCCGCTCTCCTAACCTTGCGGCAATTCCTGGGGGAGCCCTGCATGGGCTGAGATTCCGCGGCAACGCGGTAACCCTTTGAACCTGATCCGGGTAATGCCGGCGAAGGGAAGGACTCCGCAAGTCCCGCGCGCCCTCCCTGATTCCACTCATCTTGCGGCCTTCCGACGGCGGGCCGCCGCGTTACGCGTGTGGCCGCAGGCCGCCCGCGGGAGGACCGACCTTCATGTTGACCCAAACCACCGCCCTGATATGGCTGTTGCTGTTCTCGGGCGCCTTTGCCGTGGCCAGCGTGCTGTACACCCGGCGCAAGCGCAGCACGCTCGAAGACTACATCGTCGCGCGCAACAGCCAGGGGTCGTTTGGCACGATCCTCACGCTGATGGCGTCCACGCTGGGCGCCTGGATTCTTTTCTCGCCCGCGCAGGCGGCCACCTGGGGCGGCCTGGCCGCCGTGATCGGCTACGCGCTGGGCTCGATGTCGCCGCGGCTGGTCATGATTCCGCTGGGACGCCGCATGCGCGAACTGATCCCGCACGGTCACACCCTGACGGAGTTCCTGATGGCGCGCTACGGCCGGCCCATGTATGGCCTGGCGCTGTTCATCATGCTCTTTTATCTCTTCATTGCGCTGTCCGCCGAGGTCACGGCCATTGCCAAGCTGGTTGCGATGCTGGCGCCCGTGCCGTTGTGGACCACGGCCGCCATCGTGATGGGGACGACCTTGCTCTACACCACCTACGGCGGGCTGCGCTCTTCGATCTTCACCGATCAGGTGCAGATGATGATCATCGTGCCGCTGCTGGTGGTGTTGTGCGTCGTGGGCTGGCAGGCGGCCGGCGGCGCCTTGCCCACCATCGAGGCGCTGCAGGCCAAGGCGCCGCAACTGCTGGATGTGACTGACCCGGTGGGCGTGAAAGCCGGCCTGACCTTCTTTGTCGCCATCCTCTTGACCGGCATCTTTCACCAGGGCAACTGGCAACGCATCTACGCCGCGCGCGACGCGCGCACGATGCGCAACGGCTTTCTGCTGGGCGGCGTGCTGGTGGCGCCGTTCATCTTCCTGATGGGCCTGTTCGGCCTGGCGTTTGTCGGCTTGGCCCCGGCGGGCGACAGTTCCATTGCGCTGTTCAGCGTCATCATGCCGCACGCGCCGGTGTGGTTCGTCATCGCCCTGATCCCGCTGGGCCTGGCGCTGGTCATGAGCACCGCCGACACCGCCATCAGCGCGGTGACCAGCATCATCGCGGTCGATCTGCGCCGCCTGATGCCCAACGCCACCGCCTCCACCATGAAGCGCCTCGCCCGCTCGCTGGTGCTGCTGATGGCAATCCCTGTCATGATCGTGGCGTCGCAAGGCTACAGCGTGCTGTACCTGTTCCTGCTGGCCGACCTGCTGTGCTCGGCCGCCGCGTTCCCGGTGTTCTACGGCCTTTTCAGCCGCAAGCATGACGGTTTCACCGCCACGCTCTCGACCATCACCGGCCTCGTCGCCGGCCTGTTCTTCTTTCCCGCACCGGGCGACAAGCCTGTTTTCCTGCTGGAATCGTTCCTGCTGGCGGCGTTTGTGCCGGTGGTGACGACGGTGCTGATCCGGCTGTTGATGCGCGGGCGCAAGGAGTTTGATTTTGCGACGCTGAGCGGGGCGGTGCGCAGGTTGGATCAGGAGCGGGTTTGAGGGAAGGGCCTAGCGGATAGGCAAGGGCTTGGCAGGCGTCTTGTCCCGAACAAGATCGAAGATTTCGACCTCCTCGTCACTTAGTGGGCCGGCTTCATGAGCGATGGCTGCCATTAGCGAGCCTAGGCATGTATGGCGGCTTGGCCGGACGGCTGGGGCTGGATTGTCGAAGAGGCTCAAATCGCTACTGCGACTTTGCTCGGCTACGCGATCTCCCGCTGCGGTATACCGCGGTTCGGACGTGTGCTGAACTTTGATGAAAGGCATAAAGAGAGTCCGCTCGGCCATTGCGGCCCGATGGCGAACATTCTGGGCCCGCCAGCGACGGCGGCCAACGCCTACACGAAGTAAATCAGACGCACAGAAACAAAAAAGCCTTGGCACACAAAAGTGTCCAAGGCTTTTCCGTCTGGAATTTGGTGGAGCGGAGGAGGATCGAACTCCCGACCTTCGCATTGCGAACGCGACGCTCTCCCAGCTGAGCTACCGCCCCAAATCAAGCAAGAGCAGAAATATACAGGAATTCGGCCTGGGTGCGCAACATGCGCCGGCACCGAATTTTCAAACGAATTGCAGGGTGGCGATGACCGGGGCGTGGTCCGAGGGCTGCTCGTTGCGGCGGGGTTCCTTGTCGATGACGCAGGCGACGCAGCGCTTGACCAGCGGGGCGGACAGCAGCACGTGGTCGATGCGCAGGCCGGCGTTGCGTCGGAAGGCGAATTGGCGGTAGTCCCACCAGCTGAACGACTTTTCCGGTTGTTCGAACAGCCGGAACGAATCGGTCAGGCCCAGGTCCAGCAGCGAGCGCAAGGCCTGGCGTTCGGGTTCGGACACCAGGACCTGCCCTTCCCACTTTTCGGGGTTGTGCACGTCTTCGTCGGCCGGGGCGACGTTGTAGTCGCCCAGCACGGCAAGGCGGGGAAATTGCTTGATCTCTTCGGCCAGCCACTTGCGCATGGCTTCGAACCATTCCAGCTTGTAGGTGTACTTGTCGGAACCGACCGACTGGCCGTTCGGGCAGTAGGCGCAGACGACGCGCACGTCGCCTTCGGGGCTGGGAAAGGTCAGGGCCAGCACGCGCTGCTGCGAATCCTCAAAGCCGGGAATGTTGCGCACCATCGTCGTGCCGGGCATGCGCGAGATGATCGCGACGCCGTTGTAGGTTTTCTGGCCGGCCCAGACGGCGTGATAGCCGGCTTCCTTGAACGCCGCCTCGGGGAATTTGTCGTCGGTGAGCTTGAGCTCCTGAATGCAAAGCACGTCGACGGGATTGGCAGCAAGCCAGTCGAGGACCTGTTGCAGGCGCACGTTCAGGGAGTTGACGTTCCAGGTGGCGAGTTTCATGTTTTCTTCAGACCGTTTATTCAGGCGGTTCTTGGCGGTGGCGCCTTCCAAAACCCCGGTCTAGCTACTCATCTGGCTACGCATCCGGGGCGTGGTTGGCATTCGCCGGGGATAAGGCCAGATGATACCCGCTCATGCTGTCTTCTTCTGCTTGCTGAACTCCTCAAGGTCGCAAGGTGTCTGACACCCTGGGGAGACGATCCTCAGTTCGTGGCGGCGTCTCAACGGGTGTCAGACACCGGCCAGCGAAGCTCCACCGTCGCCGCAAGGTGTCTGACCCCTTCAAGCAAAAACCCCGATTCCTGCGAATCGGGGTTTTTCTTTTGCTACTCACTGATGTGATTGAACTCGACCGAGCCCGGTTCGATGCCGCCGCGCCGCAGCCGGCCGTCGACATCGTCCGGATTTCCGCCCGCCGCGTCTGCCGCCGGCAGGTCCAGCCAATTTGCCAGTTCCTGCTTCGCCTGCTGGCTATCGGAGATCCCGCCATTGACCAGCGCCACGCCGTCGCTGCCGTCGAGCTTTCGATAACTGATCTGTGTCTTCATCTTGCCTCCTGGGTTGCGGTGGATTGCCGTTCCACCGTAACACACGAGACAACGGCGTTGTCCGGGCAGCAGCCCGATCCGCTTCCTTAGCCCTTGACCAATCCGCCATCCACAATCAGGTTCTGCCCGGTCACCGCGCGCGACCACGGGCTGGCGAAGAACAGGACCGCGTCGGCAAATTGTTCCGGCGTGGTGACCTCGCGCAGCGGGGTGCCGGCGGCGATCATGTCGAAGACGGCGTCGGGGGTGGCGGCGGAGGCGTCGGTGGTGCGCAGCAGGCCGCCGGACACCATGTTGACGGTGATGCCGTCAGCGCCCAGCTCGTGCGACAGCGTGCGGGTGAAGGCCAGCAACGCGGCCTTGGCGGCGGTGTAGTCGTGGTAGGGCACGACCGGGTTCTGGACGAGGTTGGTGCCGACGTTGATGATGCGTCCGCCGCCGGCGGCGCGCATGCCGGGCAGGGCGGCTTGGGTGGTGTTCAGCGCGGCGCGCACACTGCCTTCGAGCTGGGCGTTCATCTGCGCCCAGTCCAGCGTGTCGGCGTGGGGGCGGGCATCGCCATTGAACTGGAAGGCGGGCAGCGCGTTGTTGACGATGGTGTGGACCGGTTGGCCGAAATGCTGGCTGGCGCGGGCGACCATGGCGGCGACGTCCGCGGGCTCGCGCACGTCGGCCTGCACGGCCAGGGCGCGGTCCGGGGCGGTGGCAGCAAGGGCCTGCGCGCGGTCGGCGCTGTTCAGGTAGTTGATGACGACCTTGGCGCCTTCACGCAGAAAGGCCTGCGCGATGGCGGCGCCCAGGCCGCGGCTGGCGCCGGTGACGATGACGAGTTGCTGGTTCAGGTTCAGTTGCGGGCGTTGCGATGACATAACGGTACGGCTTCCTGCTCAATGTTCCGAGCCGCTGTTGAGCATGCGGCTGCGGGCTTTTTCGATATGGGCGCGCATGACGTTGCGGGCGCCCTCGGCATCCTGATCGCGGATCAGTTTATAGATGTGGCGGTGTTCGTCGATGGCGGCGCGCGTGCGCTTCCACGGTTCGCTGTGGACCAGATGGCGCATGACGTTCACGGCGTGGCTGACGTCGTACTCCAGCGACTTGAGCACCTGCACGAAGCGCTGGTTGCCGGTGGCGGACGCAATGGCGCGGTGAAACCCGTAGTCATGATGGTGGGCGATGGCGCCGGACGCGTCGGCCTCTTCGTAGCCGGTCAGCATGCGGTCCATTTCCTGCAGGTCTTCGGGCGTGCGGCGCAGCGCGGCAAGGTGGGCGCATTCGGGCTCGATCACCCTGCGCAGTTCCAGGCCTTCAAGGATATGGCCCACGCGGCGCGCCGGGTCCACGGCGGGCATGCCGCCCATCAGGTCAGGCTTGGACTTCACGTAGGTGCCGGACCCGCGGATCGAGTCCACGAGCTGGTCTTCACGCAACCGGTCCAGCGCCTGGCGCACGACCGGCCGCGACACCTCGAAGAGGGCGGCCAGTTCCAGTTCGGTCGGCAACTTGTTGCCGGGCGCGATCTTGCCGGTGGCGATCGCGTAGAACAGGCTTTCGTAGACGCGCTCGGCAAAACGCTCGGCGCGGACATAGCCCAGGCCGGACGCCACCTCGGCCAGAACGTCCAGTTCGGGACGGGGGCGGGTGGCCGCGGCCAGCAGCGATTCCAGCTGCGGGTCACGTACGTTGCTCATCGGACGTGCTCCTGTGATTTGGGGACGGGTTGTCATGCGGCATGACTAACCCGCGGGACGCTAAGCCCCTGAATTGTTAGGGATAACCCGATCATCCAGAAAAATATCCTGAAGGTTGGGATTAAAGCTGTCATTCCAATTGACAAGTTGCAAGCGGCTCCCGTACCTTGCCATTCAAACCACAACGCCCGCGCGCACGACGCGCCGGCGGCGCAGCCGGCCCAGCCGCTGGCAAGCGCACCGAGACATGCAACTTCCCCCAACCGGCCGTTCGGCCGCTACTTTACTCCGCACATCGTGACTCAGAAGAACTTTATCGCCAACCAATGGGTGGCCGCGGCCACCGGTGAAACCATTCCCGTCCTGAACCCGTCCGATGGCAAGCCTTTCGAGGAACTGGCCCGCTCGAACGAGGCGGACGTGGACCGTGCCGTCAAGGCCGCCCGGCAGGCCTTCGAGGGCGAGTGGGGCCAGATGGCGCCCGCCGTGCGCAGCCGCCTGTTGATGAAGATCGCCTTCGCGCTGCTGGACCGCCAGGAGGAACTGGCGCAGCTGGAATCGACCGACACGGGCAAGCCCATCAAGCAGGCACGCGCCGACGCCGCCGCGGTGGCGCGCTACTTCGAGTTCTATGCCGGCGCGGTCGACAAGCTGCACGGCGAGACCATTCCCTACACGCCCGGCTTCACGGTGCTGACCGTGCGCGAGCCCCACGGCGTGACTGGCCACATCGTGCCGTGGAACTACCCCCTGCAGATCTTCGGCCGCAGCGTCGGCGCGGCGCTGGCCGCGGGCAATGCCTGCGTGGTCAAGCCCGCCGAGGACGCCTGCCTGTCCCTTCTGAAGCTGGCCGAGATCGCCGCCGAAGTGGGCCTGCCCGCCGGCGCGCTGAACATCGTCACCGGGTACGGCCATGAGGCGGGCGCCGCGCTGTCCGCGCATCCCGGCATCGACCACATTTCGTTCACGGGCTCGCCGCAGACGGGCAAGATGGTGGCTCATGCCGCCGCCGAAAACCACGTGCCCGTCACGCTGGAGCTGGGCGGCAAGTCGCCGCAGATCGTGTTTGACGACGCCGACCTGGACGCCGCGATGCCGGTGCTGCTGGGCGCCATCATCCAGAACGCCGGCCAGACGTGCTCGGCCGGCAGCCGCGTGCTGATCCAGCGCGGCGTGTACGAGACCGTGCTCAAGCGCCTGTCCGACGCGTTCTCGGCCACGGTGACCGGCCCGGCGGCGGCCGACCTGGATGTGGGTCCGCTGATCAACGCGCGCCAGCAGGACCGCGTGCGCGGCTTCCTGGCCGAAGCCGAAGCGCAAGGCATGAAGGTTGCGGCGCGCGGCAAGCTGAAGGACGGCACGCCCGAGGCCGGCTTCTACCAGCCGCCCGTCCTGTTCCGCGACGTGCCGCCGGACAGCCGCCTCGCGCAGGAAGAAGTCTTCGGTCCGGTGCTGGCCGCCATGGTCTTCGACACCGAGGAAGAAGCGCTGGAAATCGCTAACGGCACGCTGTACGGCCTGGTGGCCGGCGTGTGGACGCGCGATGGCGGCCGCCAGATGCGCCTGGCGCGCAAGCTGCGCGCGGGCCAGGTGTTCGTCAACAACTACGGCGCGGGCGGCGGCGTGGAGCTGCCGTTCGGCGGTTCGCGCCAGTCGGGCTACGGCCGCGAGAAGGGCTTTGAGGCGCTGTACGGCTTCACGTCCTTGAAGACCATCGCGATCCGCCACTGATCGCGGGGCGGGGCGGCGGCCTTGACCCAGGACCCGGGCAAAATATCGGTTAACGTTGATGTTTTGCTTCCGGGGCCTGCCGCCCCGCATTCAGGATCCGTATGTTCACCGGTATTGTTCAAGGCACCGCGAAGATCGCAAAGATCGCGGATCGCGAAGGCCTGCGCACCTTCACGCTGGATTTTCCCCCTGGTTTCTGCACTGACCTGGCCATCGGCGCCAGCGTCTCGACGGACGGCGTCTGCCTGACCGTCACGGAAATCCTGTCCGAGAACCAGGCCACGTTCGACGTCATGCTGCAAAGCCTGGCGATCACCACGCTGGGCAGCTATGCCGAGGGCGACAGCGCGAATGTGGAGCGCGCGGCCAAGGACGGCGCCGAGATCGGCGGCCATCCGCTGTCCGGCCACGTGGACTTCACCTCGCAGGTGCTGATGGTGAAATCGTCGGACACCAATCGCCTGATGCGCTTCAGCATCCCCGAGGCCTTTCGCAAATACGTGTTCGCCAAGGGCTACATCGCCATCAACGGCGCCAGCCTCACCGTGTCGGAAGTGAACCGCGCCGAGGGCTGGTTCGAGGTCTGGCTGATTCCCGAGACGCGCCGCACGACGGTCTTCGAGGACAAGCAGGTGGGCGATGCGGTCAACATCGAGATCGAACGCAGCACGCAGGTCATCGTCGACACCGTGCGCGAAACCGTTCAGGAAAGCCTGGGCAAGCTGCAACCGCTGCTGGAAGCGATCCTGAAGGAAAAGGGACTGACGCTGGAAGACTTTGTCAGCCCGCAGGGCAAGCTGAAGTAATACTGCCCAAGCGCGGCCGCCGTGGCCGCCTTGGCTGCAATGGCCGGCGCCTTCGCGCCGGCCATGTCGTTTTCACGCCGCCCTGAACGGCTGCCCCTGCGGCCGCACCCGCATCCCGGGCTCAAGCCGCGTCCACGGCAGATCCGCGGGATCCGCCTGCATCGGGCCGGGCGCCTTGGCCACCAGCACCTCGTGCGCAATCGGCTGGAAGTCGGCCCGGAAATGCACCGAGCTTTTCACCACCAGGATCGCCATCTGTTCGGGCTGCACGCCGCCGACGCGGAAGAGGTTGCGGTCCAGCATCTGCGCCTTGCCGGCGCTGGCCACCACCCGCACGCCGCCAATCCGCAGCGTGGCCGTCGCGCCCAGGTCCACGTCCATGCCGTTCATCATCGGCCCGTCAAAGCGCAGCTTGCCGTCCGATAACGCCTCGACCACGAATTCGCCTTCGAACGCGGCGTCGCCCGCGACGCCGGACTGCCCGCCCAGACTGAGCGCAACCGTGGCGCCGACGCCAGCCTGCGTGGCGCGACGCACCGCCTCGGGGTCGTACAGCAAGCCCAGCGCCGCGTTCTGCGCGTCGGCTTGCACCAGCGCGCGCAGCATGCCGGTGGTGTTGGCGTCGCCGCCTGCGCCGGGGTTGTCCTGCGTGTCCGCAATGACGACGGGCCGCGAGGCGCCGGCGGCAAGGGCCTGCGCGCGGCGCACGGCTTCGGCCGGTTCCAGGAAATCAGGCGACCACTCGGGTTCCAGTTCCAGCACGCGCGCATACAGCGATTCGGTGACCGCGTCGACCGCGGCGGCGTCCGTGCCGTAGGCCCACACCACCGGCCCGCACTCCGGGAAATCCGCCGCCGGAAAGCCCGGCGCGAAAGATAGGGAGGCAAGCCCCGGCGTCTGTTCCAGTTCGCTCAGCAGCGCGTACACGCCCTGCGAGGGTTGCAGCATCGTGCACATGCCGTTGATGGGAATCAGGAAGGGCAGGCGGCGCTCGCTGCGGGTCCATTGTTCTCCCGCCTGAATGCGCGCCATCAGCAGCTGCGCGGCCAGCACACCGGTATCGGCCATGTCCACGTGCGGATAGGTGCGAAACGCGACCAGGCCGTCCGCGCTTTGCAGCATCCGCGCGGTGACGTTGGCGTGCAGGTCCAGGCTGGCGACCACGGGCAAGCCGGGTCCCACGATCTCGCGCACGCGGGCCAGGAGTTCGCCTTCGCCGTCGTCCAGGTGCTCGGTGACCATGGCGCCGTGCAGGTCCAGGTAGATGGCGTCAAAGCCGCCGGCCCGCACCGCGTCCAGGATCTCGCCGGCAATGCGCTCGTAGGCATCGCGCGTCACGTGGGCCGACGGGCTGGCGCCCGCCCAGATCACCGTCTGCACGGTGTGGCCTTCAGCGGCCACGGCATTGATGAATCCGCCGGCCGGGATGTTGACCTCGCGCAGCGCCAGCATGTCCGCGCCGCGCACCATCGCGGGAAAGCCTTCGCCTCGCACGAAATTGTCGTAACCCGCCTTGGAGGGCGCAAAGGTGTTGGTCTCGTGCTGGAAGCCAGCAACCAGGATGTGCATGTTCGGTTCCTGTGGAGGGGGCCGCCCGGCGCGCGACGGACGCGCGACAGCCGGCGCATGAAGCTGTCCAGGATACCGTGTATGCGGCGCATTTGAACGGCACGCGCGCGCCACGGGCATCAGGGACAATGCGGATTGCGCGCGCGGCCGCGGCATACAATGCCCTGACTCACGGAGGTACCCATGTCGGCCACATCCGATATCAAACTACGCCCGCTCGAACGCGGCGACCTGCACTTCGTGCACAAGATCAACAATAACGACGTCATCATGCGCTACTGGTTCGAAGAGCCGTACGAAGCCTATGACGAACTCGTCGCGCTGTACGACCGCCACCTTCACGACCAGAACGAGCGGCGCTTCATCATCGAGCACGACACGGGGCAGCCGGCCGGGCTGGTCGAGCTTGTGGAGATCGACTACATCCATCGCCGGGCAGAATTCCAGATCATCATCGCGCCCAGCTACCAGGGCAGGGGCTACGCCAAGGCCGCGACGCGCATTGCGGTGGGCTATGCGTTTCGGGTGCTGAACCTGCACAAGGTGTATCTGGTGGTGGACAAGGACAATACCGCCGCCGTGCACATCTACGAACGGTGCGGCTTCCAGATCGAAGGCCTGCTCAAGGAAGAATTCTTTTCCAACGGCGCGTACCGCGATGCCTACCGGATGGCGCTGTTGCAGCATGACCATCTGCGCGACGTGGGACCGGGCGCGCCGGACGCGCCCGTGCTGCGGGACTGGCCGCAGGAAGAGCAGGCGGGCTAGCGCCGCCTGCTGCGTGCTACATCAGGGCTTGAAGAACGCCGTCGGCGTCATCAGGCGGTTTTCCTGGCTGATCAGGTAGCCGGCTTCGGCGCTCTTGGTCAGGTAGGTCGCCCAGGCCGGGTCCTTCTGCAGCGCCTGGCGCTTGGCTTCGCGGTCGGCGGCGCTGTCATACACCCAGATGTGCATGTAAGTGTTGACGTTGCCGGTTTCGGTCTGCATGTAGGCGAGCGGCTTGCCCAGATGGCGGCTCTGCACCTCGTAGCCGTGCTCGGCATAGAGCGCCAGGTGTTTCTTGATGGTGCCGGCGCGGCACGTGTAGGTACGGACGTCGTAAAGCATGTTGATCCTTGATAGGGGTAGCGGAAAGCGTGTTATTCGGCCGTGGCGCCGGACTGCTTGACCAGCTCGCTCCAGCGTTCCACTTCGGTGTTCACGTATTTCTGGAAAGCGGCGTGGCCGTCGCCCACGGGATCGGCGCCCAGGCCCTTCAACTTGTCCTGCACGGCCGGGTCGGCGACGCTGTCGGTGACGGCCTTGGAGAGCTTTTCGACCACCGGCGCGGGCGTGGCGGCCGGCACGAACAGGCCGAACCACGAACGCGCATTCATGGCCGGGTAGGCCGCCTCGGAGAACGCGGGCACGTTGGGCAGCGCCGAGTGGCGCTGCGTGCCGGTGACCGCGATGGGCGTGAGGCGCCCGGCCTGCACCTGCGACAGCACTTCGGGCAGGTTGGCGAACATGATCTGGACCTGTCCGCCCATGAGGTCGTTGAGCGCCTGCGCGCCGCCCTTGTACGGCACGTGCGTCATCTGCGCGCCAGCCAGCGAATTGAACTGCGCGCCGGCCAGGTGCGAAGCCGTGCCGGTGCCGCCCGAGGCGTAGTTCACGCGGTTGCCGTTGGCCTTGGCATAGGCCGCCAGTTCCTGCGGGGTCTTGGCCGGCACCGATGGGTTCACCACCAGCAGCAGCGGCACCGACGCCAGGTTGGACAGGCCGGCGAAGTCGCGCGTCAGGCTGTAGTCGAGCTTGTGATAGAGCGTGGCGTTGATGGCGTGGCTGGACGTGGCCATCAGCAGCGTGTAGCCGTCGGGCTCGGCGCGCGCAGCCATGACGGCGCCGATGTTGCCGTTGGCGCCCGCCTTGTTTTCCACCACCACGGGCTGGCCAAGCCGCGTCGACATGGCCTGCGCCACGGTGCGCGCGATCACGTCGGTGGCGCCGCCCGCGGCGAAGGGCACGATGATGCGCAAGGGGCGTTCGGGGAAGTCGGCCGCGGCGGCCGTTGCGGCCGTGCCCAGCGACGCGGCGGCCATCAGAACGGTGGCGGCCAGGCGCCGCACGGGGGTCAGGGTTTTCGTCATGTCTCTCTCCAGTGTTTTGGGTTTTTTTATGGGTTGCCGGGCCTGGTCTCTCAGGCGCCGGCGGTGCGCGCCTTTTCGCGCAGGCTCGTCAGGGTGGCCCGGGGCGTGATCACCTCCGGGTCCAGGCTGAGTTCGATCAGATACGGGGTTCCGCTGTCCAGCGCGCGCGCCAGCGCGGGCGTGAAGGCTTCATGCGTCTGTACGCGTTCGGCCGTCACGCCGAACGATTGGGCGTAGGCCACGAAATCCGGGTTGCACAGGTCCGTGCCGATGGTGCGGCCGGGGTAGTGCACTTCCTGGTGCATGCGGATCGTGCCGTACATGCCGTTGTTGAACACGATGAAGACGATGCCAAGCTGGTGCTGCTTCACGGTGGCCAGCTCCTGCGAAGTCATCAGGAAGCAGCCGTCGCCCGCCAGGCAGATCACCTGGCGGTCGGGATGACGCAGCTTGGCCGCGATGGCCGCGGGCACGCCGTAACCCATCGCGCCGCTGGTCGGCGCCAGCTGTGTGCGCGGGTGGGTGAAACGGTAGTAACGATGCGCCCAGGCGCTGTAGTTGCCCGCGCCATTGGTCAGGATGGCGCTGGGGTCCAGCTGGTCGCGCAGCGCGGCAATGACGCGCGCCGGGTCCAGGCCCGTGCGCGGGGCAGGCAGCTCGGTGTAGCGCAGGTAGTTGTCGTGCAGGCGCTGCGCCCACGCGCGCCACGGCGATGCGTCCACGGGCTCCAGCTCCACCGCCGTCTTGGCGAAGGCGTCCATGCCGGCCTGGATCTTCACGGCCGGCTGGTACACGCGGCCCAGCTCTTCGGGGCTGGCCAGCACGTGAATCAGGGTCTGGCTGGGCACCGGCGATTGCAGCAGCGAATAGCCGCCCGTCACCATCTCGCCCAGTCGCGCGCCCACCGCCAGGATGACGTCGGCCTGGCGCACCGCCTCGGCCAGCTCGGGGTTCACGCCGATGCCGACTTCACCCACGTATTGCGCGTGGTGGTTGTCAAACAGATCCTGGCGGCGGAACGAACACGCCACGGGCAGGCCGTTCAGTTCGGCAAAGCGGGTCAGGCTTGCCAGTCCCGCATCGGTCCAGCCCGAACCGCCGACGATCATCAAGGGGCGCTCGGCGCCCGCCAGCAGCGTGCGCATGTCGGCCAGGGCGTCGGGCGCCGGATAGGCCTGCGGCACCTGGATCGTGCCGCAGGGCAGGGCCGGGGCCACGTCGGTCAGCATGTCCTCGGGCAGCGCCAGGACGACCGGGCCGGGGCGGCCGGACGTGGCGACGGAGAACGCGCGGTTCAGGTATTCGGTGACGCGCGCGGCGCTGTCGATCTGCGCCACCCACTTCGTGAACTGGCCGAACATGCGGCGGTAGTCGATCTCCTGGAACGCCTCGCGCTCGACCATGTCGTTGCCGACCTGGCCCACCAGCACGATCAGCGGCGTGGAATCCTGAAAGGCCGTCTGCACGCCGATGCTGGCGTTGGTGGCGCCGGGGCCGCGCGTGACCATGCAGATGCCGGGGCGGCCGGTCAGCTTGCCGTGCGCTTCGGCCATGAATGCCGCCGCGCCTTCGTGGCGGCAGGACACCAGCCGGATGCGGTCGCTGTGCGCGTACAGCGCGTCCAATACGTCCAGGTAGCTCTCGCCGGGTACGCCGAATACGGTATCCGCGCCGTGGTCCAGCAGGGCCCGCACCACGTGCTGGCCGCCCGTCATCAATGTCGAAGTGTCGTTCATCGCAATTTCAATCTGGCCGCAGCGCGGCGGGTTGAGTCCGGATGAACTTTACGCAGCCCCGGTCAGGGCGCGTTAGGACAGATCAGAGCTTGTTTTGCACTTTTTTGCGGGCCGGCCTGCGCAGCCCGCCGTCCAGCCGTCACTCGATGGGGCGGTAGTACTTCTTGCGGAAGTCGCCCGGGGTGCAGCCGGTGTGCTTCTTGAAAAAGCGCGCGAAATAGGCCGGATCCTCGATGTTCAACTGAAAGCCGATCTCTGCGATGCCCAGATCCGTGTTGCACAGGAGCCGCTTGGCCTCCAGCGCAATGCGTTCCTGCACGAGCTGGCTGGCCGTGCGTCCCACGCTGCGCTTGACCGCCTCGTTCAACTGGCGTTCGCTGATGCATAGCGCGTCGGCGTACTGGCGGATGGCCGAGAAATCCAGGTAGTGCTCTTCGATCAGCATGGTGAAGCGCTTGGCCAGCGAATAGCTGGGACCCGCCGCAGTTTCACGCTCGTCGGCCGGATACAGCCTGCGCAGCTGCGTCAGGAGGATCAGCAGGTAAGAGCGCACCACGTCGAACCGGCCCGTCTGGCGGTCGCGCGTTTCGCGTTCGATTTCCGCCAGCAGCGGCAGCATGGCGTCGTGCTGCTCGCGCGTCAGGTAGATGACCGGCGATCCGCCGGCCAGGTGAAAGAACGGGAACTTGGCAATGTCGTCGGCGCGCGGGAACATCTGCGCGAAGAACTCGGTGCTGATGTTCATGACGTAGCCGCTGGGCTTGACCGACGACGTCCAGGCGTGGATCTGGCCGGGCGACAGGAAAAAGACCGAGTGGTCGCGCACCGCGTGCTGCTCGAAGTCCAGCAGGTGGGTGCCTTGCGCCTCGGTCATCCACAACAGGTGGTAATAGCGGTGCCGGTGCAGGAAACCGCGCGGGATGTCGTCGTGGTCCTGCAGGCGCACGAGGTCGAAGTAAAAGGATCCCTCTCCCGAGAAATCCGAGGATTCGAAGGTGGGAAAGGTCTCCGGGACGGGCGAAATCGTACCTGCGGACAAGCGGGAGTCTCCTTGATGGCGCGCGGGGCGGCTCTGTTTTTCGCCATCATACGGGGATTCGCCGCGCGGACCGCGGCGCTTACCGGCTGGCCGGGGCGGCGCGCAGCAGGCGCAGACCGTTCGCCACCACCAGCAGGCTGGCGCCCACGTCGGCAAACACCGCCATCCACAGCGTCGCGTGGCCCGTCACGGCCAGCGCCAGAAACACCACCTTGATGCCCAGCGCCAGCGCGATGTTCTGCACGAGGATGCGATGCGTGGCGCGCGACAGGCGCAGGAAGGTGCCGATCTTGCGCAGGTCGTCGTCCATGAGGGCCACGTCGGCGGTCTCGATCGCCGTGCCGGTGCCGGCCGCGCCCATGGCAAAACCGATGTCGGCCCGGGCCAGCGCGGGCGCGTCGTTGATGCCGTCGCCCACCATGCCGACCCGGACGTCCGGCGCCAGCTTGCTTTCAATGGCGGCCAGCTTGTCCTCGGGCAATTGGTCGCCGCGCGCCTCGTCGATGCCGACCTGGCGCGCGATGGCCTGCGCGGTCGGCGTGTTGTCGCCCGTCAGCATGAGCGTGCGCACGCCCAGGCCGTGCAGGTCGGCGATGGCCTGCGCGCTGGTGGGCTTGACCGTGTCGGCCACGGCGGCCACCGCCAGCACGCGGCTGCCGTCCGACAGCGCGATGACGCTCTTGCCCTGGCTTTCCAGCTCGTCAAAGCGCGTGTCGAGCGCGGCGCTGGAGACGCCCAATTCCCGCATCAGGCGGCGGTTGCCCAGGTGGTACGTCTGCCCGCCCACCTGGCCGCTGACGCCGCGTCCGGGCAGGGCGGTAAAGGCCTCGACTTCCAGCAGCGTGCTGCCGGCCTGGCGCGCGGCGTTGGCCACGGCCAGAGATACCGGGTGATCCGATCGGGCCGCCAGGCTTGCCGCGATGAGGGCGGCGGAGTGAGGGCCAGGCGCCGCCGCGTCCCAGTCCTGCAGGTCGGTTTGAACGGGCTTGCCGTGCGTCAGCGTGCCGGTCTTGTCCAGCGCCAGCCATTTCAGGTTGCGGCCTTCTTCCAGATAGACCCCGCCCTTGACGAGGATGCCGCGGCGCGAGGCGGCGGTCAGGCCGCTGACGATGCTGACCGGCGTGGAAATCACGAGCGCGCACGGGCAGGCGATGATCAGCAGCGCAAGCGCGCGGTACAGGGCATCGAACCACGGCTGGCCCCACAGCAGCGGCGGCAGCACCGCCACGGCCAGCGCAATGGCCACGACCGCGGGCGTATAGATCCGCGAGAAACGGTCGATGAAGCGCTGCGTGGGCGCGCGCGCGCCCTGCGCCTGTTCCACCGCGTGGATGATGCGCGCCAGCGTGGTGTTGCCGGCCGCGGCGGTCACGCGGTACTCAAAGGAGCCGGAGGTGTTGATGGTGGCCGCGAAGACGGGATCGTCTTGCGTCTTTTCGACGGGCAGGCTTTCGCCCGTGATCGGGGACTGGTCCACGGCCGACGTGCCGTTCACGACGATGCCATCGGCCGCGATGCGCTCGCCCGGCCGCACGCGCACGATCCCGCCCGGCTGCAGCGACGCGGCGGGCACTTCCACCCAGCTGCCGTCCGCCTGCCGCAGGGTCGCCGTCTCCGGCGCCAGGTCCAGCAGGCCGCGCACGGCGTTGCGGGCGCGGTCCAGCGAACGGGCTTCGATCAATTCGGCCACGTTGAACAGGAACATCACCATGGCCGCCTCGGGCCACTGGCCGATCAGCACCGCGCCGGTGACGGCGATGCTCATCAGGGCGTTGATGTTCAGGTTGCCGTTGCGCACGGCGATCCAGCCCTTGCGATAGGTGCTGACGCCGCAAGCCAGGATGGCGGCCACGGCCAGCGCGGCGGTCACCAAGAGCGGGGCGTCCAGGTAGTGCGAGACCTCCGACAGCGCGGCCAGCACGCCCGCGCCGCCGATCAGCCACCAGTTCACCGCCTTGGCGGCGGGGGCGGGCGCCGCGGCCGCGCCGTCGGCCAGGGGCTCGGGCGTCATGTCCAGCGACTTGATGGCCGCGACGATGCGATCCAGCGCGCCCTCCGCGTGGACGACGGTCAGGATGCGCTGCATCAGGTTGAAGTCCAGCGCATGCACGCCATCCACGCCGTCCAGCTTTTTGCGGATCAGCGTTTCCTCGGTGGGGCAGTCCATCTGCCCGATGCGCAGGCGCGCCAGCAACTGGCCGGGGCCGGGGGTGAGCGTCGCAGCGGCTGCGCCGGTAGCTGGCTGCAGAATGGCGTCGCCGTGATCGTGACCGCAGCAGGCGTCCGGGCCATGCGCGTGTCCGTGTCCCTGTGCAGGGTGTCCGTGACCGTGCTGGTTGCTGGAATCCTTGGCGGAATCGTGATCGCAGCAGGCATCATGGCCCGTCTTTTCGATGCGCGCCATCGCGACCGGCGCTGCCCGCGGCTGGGTGGGTTCGCCGCCGCAGCAGGGACCGCAATCTGCGCCCGACTGATGTTCGCGTTGTTTGACCGGAGGTAAAGACATCCGCTTGACCCTTCAAATAAGCTGATGACGCAATTCCACACCTTGGAGTTACTATAGGGTCAACCCCTAATCATCGGATCGGATCCGGGAGGCAGCGATGCGTATCGGCGAATTGGCCACGGCGGCCGGCACCACGGTCGAAACCGTCAGGTACTACGAAAAGGAAGGACTGCTGCCCGCGCCGGAGCGGGGTCTGAACAACTACCGCAGCTATGGGCAGATGCACCTGGAGCGCCTGCGCCTCATCCGCAACTGCCGGGCGCTGGACATGACGCAGGACGAGATCCGCGCCATCCTGTCCGTGGCCGACAACCACCGCACCGGTTGCGGCCCGATCAACCAGCTGTTCGACGAGCACATCTCGCACGTGGACGAGCGCATTGCCGAACTGATGCAGCTGAAATCCCAACTGAGCGAATTGCGTCAGCGCTGCGTCTCGGCGCGCCCGGACACGGACGACTGCGGCATCCTGCACGGCCTGACCGAAATGCAGGTCGAAGAGCGGCAGGAGCGCCATACCCACCTGGGGTGACCGCGCGGGGCGGGATGTCCTTGTTGCAGGCCAGGGGATCGGCGATCCGGCGGCCGTCATCGCGTACTATGAGAATCTGTTTTTTTCCCATTTGCGCATCGATCAATGACCGTCACCCAGACCGCCACCCCGCTCCACGCCCTGACTTCGCGCCGCTCCTTCAAGTTCCTGCGGGCCCCGGCGCCCAAACCCGACGAACTCGAACAGATCCTGCAGGCCGCCATGGCGGCGCCCGATCATGGCGCGCTGCGCCCGTGGCGCTTCGTCGTGATCCAGGGCGAAGCCATCGGCAAGCTGGCGGACATGGCGCTGGACGCGGTCAAGCGCAGCGGCGATCCGCGCATGACGCCTGAAAAGGAAAAGTCCGTCCGCGAATGGATGGCCGGCGTGCCGCTGTTCATCGCCGTGGCCCAGAAGATCGCCCACGACAACACCAAGATCCCCGAGCAGGAACAGCTTCTGGCCACGGGCTGCTCGGTCATGAACATCCTGAACGCGGTCCACATGCTGGGCTACGCCGCCTTCTGGAGCACCGGCCTGGGCACCTACGTCGAAGACGTGCAGAACGCGCTGGGTCTGGACTCGCTGGATTACCGCTTCCTGGGCTTTCTGGCCGTGGGCACGCCCGCGTGCGCGGTGCCCCCCGCCAAGCGTCCCGATTACCGTGAATTCGTCACGGAATGGACCGGCGCCGCCTGAGGAAAACCCTCAGTCCAATGCGGCCCCAAAAGGCCGCGCGGCCCGCTCATCGGCCCTGTCCCCTGTGCTAATCTCGTCAACGGCCTTGCCCATGTATCCCCGGGCGCAGGCCGGCGACGGCAGCGTCCGAGGTCACACGCCTCTGGCAATGCCTTGGTAGGAAGAAAACGCATGACACGATCAAGCGTGGAGACAATACATGAGCCAATATGGGCCGCTGAAGTTGCACGTCCCCGAGCCGACAGGGCGACCGGGTTGCAAGACAGACTTCTCCTATCTGCATCTATCGCCGCCCGGCGAGGTGCCCAAACCCCCCATTGATGTTGCCGCGGTCGACACCGGTCCCCTGGCCTACAGCCTGGTCCGGGTCATCGACAATGACGGCCATGCCGTCGGGCCGTGGGCGCCGGAGATCAGCCACGACATGCTGCGCGCCGGCATGCGGGCGATGCTCAAGACCCGCATCTTCGACGGGCGCATGCTGACCGCGCAGCGCAAGAAGAAGATCTCGTTCTACATGCAGAGCCTGGGCGAGGAGGCCATCGGCACCGCCCACGCGATGGCGCTGGAAAAGGGGGACATGTGCTTTCCCACCTATCGCCAGCAAAGCATCCTGCTCTCGCGCGATGTGTCGCTGGTGACGATGATGTGCCAGCTCATGTCCAACGAGCGTGATCCGCTGAAGGGCCGCCAGCTGCCGGTCATGTATTCCGACCGCGAAAACGGCTTTTTCACGATTTCGGGCAACCTGGCCACGCAGTTCATCCAGGCGGTGGGCTGGGCCATGGCGTCGGCCATCAAGGGCGACACCCGCATTGCCTCGGCCTGGATCGGCGACGGCGCCACCGCCGAAGCCGACTTCCACACCGCGTTGACCTTCGCGCACGTCTACCGCGCGCCCGTCATCCTGAACGTGGTCAACAACCAGTGGGCCATTTCCACCTTCCAGGCCATCGCCGGCGGCGAGGGCGCGACCTTCGCGGGCCGTGGCGTGGGCTGCGGCATTGCGTCGCTGCGGGTGGACGGCAACGATTTCCTGGCGGTCTATTCCGCCTCGCGCTGGGCGGCCGAGCGCGCCCGCCGCAACCTGGGCCCGACGCTGATCGAATGGGTGACGTACCGCGCGGGGCCCCACTCAACGTCGGACGATCCCTCCAAGTACCGGCCCGGCGACGACTGGAGCCACTTTCCCCTGGGCGACCCGATCGAGCGCTTCAAGAAACATCTCATCCTGTTGGGCATCTGGTCCGACGCCGAGCACGACGCGGTCCGCGCCGAACTCGACGCCGAGATCCTGGCGGCCCAAAAGGAAGCCGAGAGCTACGGCACCCTGGTGGACGGCCACGTCCCCAGCGCCGCCAGCATTTTTGAAGACGTGTACAAGGACATGCCGGAGCATCTGCGCCGGCAGCGCCAGCAGCTCGGAGTCTGACCATGGCAATCGATAACAACGCTGGTCCGGCCTCGGCGCCGATGACCATGATCCAGGCTTTGCGCTCGGCCATGGATGTCATGCTTGAGCGCGACAACAACGTCGTGGTGTTCGGGCAGGACGTCGGTTACTTCGGTGGCGTGTTCCGCTGCACAGAAGGCCTGCAGGCCAAGTACGGCAGTTCGCGCGTGTTCGACACCCCCATCTCCGAAGGCGGCATCGTCGGCGTGGCGGTGGGCATGGGCGCCTATGGCCTGCGGCCGGTGTGCGAGATCCAGTTCGCCGACTACTTCTATCCGGCTTCGGACCAGATCGTGTCCGAGGCCGCGCGCCTGCGCTACCGGTCGGTCGGCGAATTCATTGCCCCCATGACCATCCGCATGCCTTGCGGCGGCGGCATCTACGGCGGGCAGACGCACAGCCAGAGTCCCGAGGCGATGTTCACGCAGGTCTGCGGGCTGCGCACGGTGATGCCGTCCAACCCGTACGACGCGAAGGGGCTGTTGATCGCCGCCATCGAGAACGACGATCCGGTGATCTTCCTGGAACCCAAGCGGCTCTACAACGGCCCGTTCGACGGCCACCACGACCGGCCGGTCACGCCGTGGACCGGCCGTCCCGGCAGCGTCGTGCCCACGGGCTACTACACCGTGCCGCTGGAATCGGCGGCCATCGTGCGGCCGGGTTCGGAACTGACGGTGCTGACCTACGGCACCACGGTGCACGTGTCGCTGACCGCGGCCGAGGAAACCGGCATCGACGCCGAGATCATCGACCTGCGCAGCCTGTGGCCGCTGGACCTGGACGCCATCGTCAACTCCGTCAAGAAGACGGGGCGCTGCGTGGTCGTGCACGAGGCCACGCGCACCTGCGGCTTCGGCGCGGAACTGATTGCGCTGGTGCAGGAACACTGCTTCCATCACCTGGAGGCGCCCGTCGAGCGCGTGACCGGTTGGGACACTCCCTATCCGCACGCGCAGGAATGGGCGTACTTCCCCGGCCCGCGCCGGGTCGGCGAAGCGTTCAAACGCGCGATGGAGGCATGACATGGGGATTCATATCATCAAGATGCCCGACATCGGCGAAGGCATCGCAGAGGTCGAGCTGGTGGGCTGGCACGTCAAGGTGGGCGACACGGTCGCCGAGGACCAGCCGCTGGCGGACGTGATGACGGACAAGGCCACGGTCGAGATCCCGTCGCCGGTGGTGGGCAAGGTGATCTCGCTGGGCGGTGATGTTGGCCAGGTGATGGCCGTGGGCGGGGAGCTGATCCGCCTGGAAGTCGAAGGCGAAGGGAATGTGAAGGCGGGCGCTGCTGCGGCGGCGGCGCCGGCGGCGAAAGCGGCTGTGCCTGCGGCTGGCGGGATTGCTGCCGACGGCGCGCAGCGCGCTGGTGGTCCGAGTCTGGTGGAAAGTGGCGTGGCGGCATCGACGCCCGCAACTTCCCCGCCGGCCAGGTCATCATCATCTGCATCAACATCCGCATCTGCCTCTGGCCCCGCGTCGGCGCCGGCCAAGTCGCCAGCCACCCGCCAATCCGGCGGCGCGCCCGCGGCCATTCGCCAGCCCGGTGAAAAGCCGCTGGCCTCGCCCGCCGTGCGCAAGCGCGCGTGGGACCTGGGCGTGGAGCTGCGCTTCGTGCAGGGCAGCGGCCCGGCCGGGCGCATCCTGCACGAAGACCTGGACGCCTGGCTGCAAGGGCAGGGGTCGGCCAGCAGCGCACGCGCCGGGTCGGCCTATGTGGAACGCAACGACGAAGACGCCGTGCCGGTCATCGGTCTGCGCAGGAAGATCGCGCAGAAGATGGCCGAGTCCAAGCGCCGCATTCCGCATTTCAGCTACGTCGAGGAAATCGACGTGACCGAGCTCGAAGACCTGCGCGTGCAGTTGAACGCCAAATGGGGCGAGTCGCGCGGCAAGCTGACGCTGCTGCCGCTCCTGGCCCGCGCGATGGTGGTGGCGCTGCGCGACTTCCCGCAGATCAATGCGCGCTACGACGACGAGGCGGGGGTGGTCACGCGCTATGGCGCGGTGCACATCGGCATTGCCACGCAAAGCGACGGCGGCCTGATGGTGCCGGTGATGCGCCACGCCGAGGCGCGCGACCTGTGGTCCATGGCTGCGGAGATCAATCGGCTGGCGCAGGCGGTGCGCAGCGGGTCGGCCGGCCGCGACGAGCTGTCCGGTTCGACCATCACCATCACCAGCCTGGGTCCCTTGGGCGGCATCGTCACCACGCCGGTCATCAACCATCCCGAGGTCGGCATCGTGGGCGTGAACCGCATCGTCGAACGCCCCGCCTTCCGCAACGGCGCCGTGGTGGCGCGCAAGCTGATGAACCTGTCTTCGTCCTTCGACCACCGCGTGGTGGACGGCATGGACGCGGCGCGCTTCATCCAGGCCGTGCGCGCGCTGCTGGAACAACCCGCGCTGCTTTTCGTGGAGTGAGCATGAGCCAGATCACAAAGACAACGACATTGCTGGTGATCGGCGGCGGCCCCGGCGGCTACGTGGCCGCCATCCGCGCCGGGCAGCTGGGCGTGCCTACCATCCTGGTCGAGGGCGCGCAGCTGGGCGGCACCTGCCTGAACATCGGCTGCATCCCCTCCAAGGCCCTGATCCACGCGGCCGAGGAATTCGACAAGGCGCGCCACTACGCCGGCGAATCGGCGCTCGGCATCGCCGTGGACACGCCGCGCATCGACATCGCCAAGACGGTCGCCTGGAAAGACGGCATCGTCGGCAAGCTGACGGGGGGCGTGGGCGCGCTGCTCAAGAAGAACGGCGTGGAAGTCGTGCGCGGCTGGGCGACGCTTCTGGACGGCAAGACGGCCGAAGTCGAAACGCCCGACGCGGGGCGCGTTCGCATCCAGTGCGAGCACCTGCTGCTGGCCGCTGGCTCCGAACCCACGCCGCTGCCGTCCATGCCTTTCGGCGGCATGGTGGTGTCGTCCACCGAGGCGCTGTCGCCCGCCAGCATCCCGAAGCAGCTCGTGGTGGTGGGCGGCGGCTACATCGGCCTGGAACTGGGCACCGTGTACCGCAAGCTGGGCGCCGAAGTCGCGGTGGTGGAAGCGCAGGACCGCATCCTGCCAACCTACGACGCCGAGCTCACCAAGCCCGTCTCGGCCGCGCTGGGCAAGATGGGCGTGGCGTTGCACCTGGGCCGCAAGGTGCTGGGGTTGAACGGCAAGGGCGACGCGGTGCGGGTGCAAGACGCCAGCGGCGCCGAAACCCTGCTGCCGGCCGACCGCGTGCTGATCTCGGTGGGACGCCGTCCGCGCACGCAGGGCTGGGGGCTGGAAAGCCTGCAGCTGGACCGCAAGGGCAACGCGCTGCGCATCGACGACCAATGCCGCACGTCCATGCGCGACGTCTGGGCCATTGGCGACATCGCCGGTGAACCGATGCTGGCGCACCGCGCCATGGCGCAGGGCGAGATGGTGGCCGAACTGGTGGCGGGCAAGCGCCGCCACTTCCAGCCGGCCTCCATCCCGGCCGTGTGCTTCACCGATCCCGAGGTCGTGGTGGCGGGCCTGTCGCCGCACGAGGCTGAAGCCGCCGGCCTGGATTGCGTGACGGCATCCTTCCCCTTCGCCGCCAACGGCCGCGCCATGACGCTGGAATCCACCGACGGGTTCGTGCGCGTGGTGGCCCGGCGCGACAACCACCTGATCGTGGGGTGGCAGGCGGTAGGCCGTGCGGTGTCGGAGCTATCGACGGCGTTTGGCCAGTCGCTGGAAATGGGCGCCACGCTGGAAGACGTGGCGGGCACCATCCACGCGCATCCCACGCTGGGCGAGGCGGTGCAGGAGGCCGCGCTCAAGGCGCTGGGGCATGCTTTGCATATCTGACGGTCTGCAGACCTGATGCCCCGGCACGGCGCGGCCCGCAAAGGCCGCGCCGTGTTTGCTTTCGTCCTGTTCATGCCGCATGCAGAACCTGCGCGGCGGTCCCATCGGGCGCCTGGCGCGCTGGCCTTCAGCGGCTCCCGTCGATGTAAGGCCGCGCTTGCAGGATCAGGATCTTGTCTGCCTGCACGGCCCATTCGATGTCCTGGTCTCCATTTCCCAAGCGCTTCTTCACCTGCCGTCCCACGGCGGCCAGCCGGGCGACCAGCGCATCGTTCAGCACCTGCCGGCCGCCCTCGATGGGCACTTCGCGCACGCCGCCGCCCGCGTCAGCCACGAGCTGCGTGTCCTCGGCGGAACGGCTCAGCACCTGAACCGCCTTGGACCAGCTTGAGTACATGACCTGTTCGGCCTGCCGCTTGCCTTCCACCACCTTGATGCCCAGTCCGCGCTTGGCGGACAGGTAGGTGACGTGGCGGCGCGAGGCGTCGAAGGGATCGCGCGTGATCATGACGCCCGAGCTGTCCGACGCCGCGGCCCGCTGCACCAGTACCCCCATGACGACGGCGTCCTGCCCGAAGCCTGCCGTGCGGCGCGCCTCGAAAGCCTCGAAGTTGTAGACCGAGGCCCACACCGTCTGCACGGCCCGGACCAGCGCATCGGCCTGCGTGACGTTCGGCACGGTGGTGTACAGGCCCGCGCCGCTGAAACCCGGCAGGTCTTCGGAATTGGACGAGCTGCGCACGAAGACGCCGTGGCCACCCAACTGCTTTTCCCAGCGGGCGCGCCAGGCGGCCGACAGGGCGGGGTCGGGCGTTGCGTCGACGATGTCCTGGCGCAGCTTGGCCAGTTCGGCGCGCCGCACGTTGGCGTCGCTGGCAAAGTCGGCCCGCTGCTCCAGCGCCGCCAAGCGCGCGGGCATGCCCAACTGGTCCATGAACGCCGCGTATTGGGCAAACGGGATACAGAACCCATCCGGCACGCTGGCCGCGGGCGGCAACACGGCCGTCAGCGCGCCCAGGTTTGCCGCCTTGACCCCGCAGTGGCGGCTGTCGCGCGTGGTCATGCCGGACAGCGGCTTGAGGGCGCGCACCGACAGGTCGGGCGTGGGCAGCGAGGCGGCAGCGGTTGGGGTTGCCGCCGTGGCTGGCGACGCGGCCGGCTGCGCGATGCGCTGCACCCGGTAGCCGTTGCTTTCAACGGTCAGTTCGACCCATTGGCCATCATGCTCGCGCAAGGCCGCCACGGCGTCGCGCACGTAGGCATTGGGAATGCGCCAGCCCTTGGCCAGCAGGTTCACGTGGGACAGCAGCGTGGACGGGCGCTGCGTGACCAGGCCCGCCACCGGCGTCAGCGCCACGGGCACCTCGTCCAGCACCACGATGTCGGTGGGCGAGAGGTCAGTCGTTTCATCCACGGCCTTGACGATGCGCAGCCGTCCCTGCGCGCGCCCGGTGTTCAGCGGCAAGAAGGTCTGCTCGCGCAGCAGTGCCTCCTGCGTGACGAAGTCCAGCCCGGCCCGCCGCGCGGTCTCTTCCTGCAGCGTGGAGTTGCTCTTGAATTTCAGCGGCTCGGGGAACGTGGCCCCGAGCCGCTGCGCCGTCAGGGTCAGCAATTCTGGCGTCAGCAGATCGCCTTCCCAGAACTCATAGGTATAGCCGGGCAGGCTGTTCTGCCAGCTCAGCGTGCCGAACAGCAGACGACGATTGGGATCCTTGTACTGCGCCACCAGTGCGGCCCGGTCGCCGGACAGCAGCCGCCGCTCGCGCGCAAAGGTCTCGTGCAGCGCGTACCGCGGCGTGTTGACGTAATAGATGCGGTCGGCGCGCTGGCGGTCGATGATGAACAGCACATGGGGGATTTCCAGCGGCGTGCCGGCGTTATAGACCCGCGCCAGTTGATCGAATTCGGCCCGGGTCTTGATCTGCGCCAGGAACCGCGGGCCTCCCCACCGCGCGTCCTCGGCCTTGCGCGCCTCGACCTCGTCGGGGCGCAGGGGGCGGCCGTTTTCGTACGGGGAGGGTTTGCGGGCGGTTTGGGCTTGGACGGGCGGCGCGCCGGCGCCAACGAGCAGCGCGGAGACGGCCAGCACGGCCAGCGACATCCGCAGTGGAATAAGGGGCCTGAGCGGCGCGCGCGCGAGGATCATGGTCTCGGGGACAGAGCGGCAAAGGCGCCATCATATCCGGCCCGGGAGCGGGATTGCTGCCTGAGGGCGGAAACAACAAGGCCCCCAAATGGGGGCCTTGCATCCAATGCATCTACGGCAAGCCGAAATCAGCCTTGCGCCGTTTCCGCCAGCACGCGCTGGGCTTCTTCAGCGACGCGTTCGGGGGCGGTGCCGCCCACGTGCTTGCGCGCGGCGACCGAGCCTTCCAGCGTCAGGACCTGGTGCACGTCCTCGGTGATGCTGGGGTGGTAGGCCGTGAGTTCGGCGGTGGACAGGTCGGCGAGGTCGCAGCCGCGCTGTTCGCAGTCGCGCACGGCGTGGGCCACGACTTCGTGGGCGTCGCGGAAGGGCACGCCGCGCTTGACCAGGTAGTCGGCCAGATCGGTGGCGGTGGCAAAGCCCTGCAGGGCCGCGGCGCGCATGTTGTCGGCCTTGACCTTGATGCCGCCGGCCATGTCCGCGAAGATCGTCAGCGTGTCGCGCAGCGTGTCGGCCGTGTCGAACAGGCCTTCCTTGTCTTCCTGGTTGTCCTTGTTGTAGGCCAGGGGCTGGCCCTTCATCAGGGTCAGCAGGGCGACCAGGTTGCCGTTGACGCGGCCGGTCTTGCCGCGGGCCAGCTCGGGCACGTCGGGGTTCTTCTTTTGCGGCATGATCGAGCTGCCGGTGCAGAAGCGGTCGGCCAGGTCGATGAAGCCCACGCGCGGGCTCATCCAGAGCACCAGCTCTTCGGACAGGCGCGAGACGTGCGTCATGATGAGCGCGCCGGCGGCGCAGAATTCGATGGCGAAGTCGCGGTCGGAGACGGCGTCCAGCGAGTTGCGGCACACGCCCTCGAAGCCCAGCGTCTTGGCGACGCGTTCGCGGTCGATGGGGAACGACGTGCCGGCCAGGGCGGCGGCGCCCAGCGGCAGGCGGTTGACGCGGCGGCGGCAGTCGGCCAGGCGCTCGGCGTCGCGGCCGAACATTTCGGCGTAAGCGAGCAGGTGGTGCCCGAAGGTGACGGGCTGGGCGACTTGCAGGTGCGTGAAGCCGGGCATGATGGTGCCGGCGTTTTCCAGGGCGACCGTGGCCAAGGCGTGGCGCAGCTGGCGCAGCAGATCCTGCAGGGTGTCGATTTCGTCACGCAGCCACAGGCGGATGTCGGTGGCGACCTGGTCGTTGCGCGAACGGCCGGTATGCAGGCGCTTGCCCGCATCGCCCACCAGTTCCACGAGGCGCTTTTCAATGTTCAGGTGGACGTCTTCCAGGTCGAGCAGCCACTGGAACGAGCCAGCGTCGATCTCGGACAGGATCTGGGTCATGCCGCGCTGGATGTCGGCCAGATCCTGGGCGCCGATGATGCCCTGGGCGGCCAGCATGTCGGCGTGCGCGAGCGAGCCCTGGATGTCGTGGCGCGCCAGGCGCTTGTCGAAATCCACGGACGCCGTGTAGCGTTTGACGAGTTCGGAAACCGGCTCGGAGAACCGGGCGGACCAGGCCTGCGCCTTGTTGGCGAACTGGTTTTGATCGGAGGAGGGAGTGTTTGCCATGATGGGCAGGATTATAGGGCCTTGCGCCACGCCGGGCGACGGCGGCCGTTATGCGGGGCCAAAACGCGCAGATGGCGTGAGTTGTCGGATAATCCAGATCAATTTCTAGACCCTGTAAAGCGAGTACGGATCCATGCCCCTGGAATGGGAAGAGCTAGTCACCCAAATTGATACCCATATGCCCCGGGAGATCTGGGCGCAGACGCTGATCGGCATTGGCGCGCTCATCCTGACCGCGCTGTTCGTGCAGTGGGTGGTCGCGCGGGTGGTCCTGCTGCTGGCGCACCGGCTGCTCGTGGTCAGCGGCCACGGCGATTGGGACAAGGCGCTGCAGCGCCGCCGCGCGTACCAGAACCTCTGGTACGCGGTGCCGTTTGCGGTGGTGTCCATGGGCATCGACCTGGTGCCCCATGCCGAGCGGGTGGTCACCATCGTGGGCCGGTTGGCGCACGCGGGCGCCTGGATCTGCGTGTTCATCGCGTTTTCGGGCGTGCTGAGCGCCTGGCAGGACACCTATTCGGCAACGACCCGCGCGCAGACCCGGTCCATCAAGGGCTACATCCAGATCGGCAAGCTGATCCTGATGGCGGTATGCACCGTCCTGGTGCTTTCCATCCTGATCGACCGCTCGCCGCTCTGGATGATCTCCGGCCTGGGCGCGCTGTCGGCGGTGCTGCTGCTGGTGTTCAAGGACACGCTCCTGTCGCTGGTGGCCAGCACGCAGCTCACCAGCAACGACATGCTGCGCATCGGCGACTGGATCGAGATGCCGCAATGCAACGCGGATGGCTTCGTCAAGGACATTGCGCTGCATACCGTGAAGGTGCAGAACTGGGACAACACCGTTACCACGGTGCCGACCTACAAGCTGTTCTCGGAAAGCTACCGCAACTACCGGCACATGTTCGAGTCCGGCGGCCGGCGCATCAAGCGCACCATCCGCATCGACGCGGCCAGCGTGCGCTTTCTGACCGACGACGAGGCGCAGCGGCTGATGAAGTTCCGGCTGCTGCACGACTATCTGCAAAGCAAGACGCAGGACATCGTTCAGGCCAACCAGACGCTGGGCGAACTGGCCAGCGTGCCGGCCAACCGGCGCCGTCTGACCAACATCGGCACGCTGCGGGCCTATGCGCTGGCCTACCTGAAGCAGAATCCGGAAATCCGCCAGGACATGGCGATGATGGTGCGCATGATGGAGCCCACCTCCGAGGGCATTCCGGTCGAGGTCTATTGCTTTACCGCCGTGACCGCGTGGGTGGAATACGAACGCATCCAGGGCGACGTGTTCGACCATCTGCTGGCGATCCTGCCCGAGCTGGGCCTGCGCCTGTACCAGCAGCCGTCCGGCGCCGACATCGGCGCCATGGGCGGATACCTGCGCGACAGCGCCATCCAGGCGGCGCTGTCGGCCGAGCGCGACCGGCAAGGATCCATGGACGGCAGTCCGGCGCTACCGTTCGAGCGCGGCCTGACCGACGGCAAGATGCCGCGCCAGGCGGAATAGGGCCCGTGAGATAATCCGGCCGTTGATTCCCGGGCCTCCAGCCCCCCCGGCGCACCCCTCCACGTCGCAATCTCCAGGCGAACCTCCCAGGCGAAATCCCCGATGTCGAATCCGTTCTTCAACCTGTATTCCCACGGCTTCGCCCGGGTCGCGGTCGGCGTGCCCGAGTGCCGTGTCGCCGATCCCGCGTTCAATGCCGCGCAGACCATCGCGCTGGCGCAGCAGGCTGCCCAAGGCGGCGCGGTGCTGGCGGCTTTCCCGGAACTGGGCCTGTCGGCCTACACCTGCGACGATCTCTTTCACCAGAAGGCCCTCTTGGACGCCTGCGAGGCGGCGCTGGCTCAGGTGGTCGAGGCGACCGCCGACCTGGATATCGCCATCGTCGTGGGGGCGCCGCTGCGGATGGCGCACCAACTGTTCAACTGCGCGGTGGTGGCGGCCGGCGGGCGGGTGCTTGGCGTCGTGCCCAAGACGTATCTGCCGAATTACGGCGAGTTCTACGAAGCCCGCCAGTTCAGCGCGGCTGACTGCGCCATCGGCACGCAGATCGACCTGCTGGGCCAGACGGTGCCGTTCGGGTCCGAGCTGCTGTTCCAGATGGAAAAGCTGCCCCTGTTCCAGTTCCACGTTGAAATCTGCGAAGACGTCTGGGTGCCCATTCCCCCGTCGTCCTATGCCGCGCTGGCCGGCGCCACGGTGCTGGTCAACCTGTCGGCCTCCAATATCGTCGTCGGCAAGTCCGCCTACCGTCACCAGCTCGTGTCGCAGCAATCGGCGCGCTGCCTGTCGGCCTATATGTACACCTCGGCCGGCCGGGGCGAATCGTCGACGGACCTGGCCTGGGACGGGCAGGCGCTCATCTACGAAAACGGCGAGCTGCTGGCCGAATCCGAGCGCTTCCTGAACCATTCCCACCTGCTGTTCTCGGATGTCGACCTGGACCGCCTGTCGCGCGAACGCATGCGCCAGAGCACCTTCGGCCAGTCCGTGCGCCGCCACGCGGACGAAGTCCGCCGGTTCCGCCGCGTGGCGGTGCCGGTCAATCCGCCGCTGGAGGACGCCGAACTGGCGCTGGAACGGCGCGTGGCGCGCTTTCCCTATGTGCCGGCCGACCCGCAGCGCCGCGACGCGCGCTGCAAGGAGGTCTACAACATCCAGGTACAGGCGCTGGCGCAGCGCTTGTCGGCCAGCGGCATGAAGAAGGTGGTCATCGGCATTTCGGGCGGGCTGGACTCCACGCATGCGCTGCTGGTGTGCGCCAAGGCCATGGACGCCCTGGACCTGCCGCGCTCGAACATCCTGGCGGTCACGATGCCGGGTTTTGCCACCAGCACCCGCACGCTGCAGCAGGCGCGCCGCCTGATGGCGGTGGTGGGCTGCACGGCTTCTGAAATCGACATCCGCCCCAGCTGCCTGCAGATGCTCAAGGACCTGGGCCATCCCTACGCCAATGGCGAGCCGGTCTATGACATCACCTTCGAGAACGTCCAGGCAGGCGAGCGCACCAACCACCTGTTCCGGCTGGCCAATTTCAGCAATGCCATCGTCATCGGCACGGGCGACCTGAGCGAACTTGCACTGGGCTGGTGCACGTACGGCGTGGGCGACCATATGTCGCATTACAGCGTCAACGCCAGCGTGCCCAAGACGCTGATCACGCACCTGGTGCGCTGGGTGGCCGAATCGGGCCGGCTGGGCGACGAGGGCGCACAGGTGCTGCTGGACGTGCTGGGCACCGACGTCAGCCCCGAGCTGGTACCGGGCGGCGCGGACGACAAGCCCGAGCAAAAGAGCGAGGCCTCGATCGGCCCTTACGAGCTGCAGGACTTCAACCTGTACTACACGCTGCGCTACGGCTTTGCGCCGACCAAGGTGGCCTTCCTGTCGTGGACAGCCTGGCGCGACCGCGAGGCGGGCGCGTGGCCCGAGGCCGGCCACGTCGTGCGCAACGAATACGATCTGGCCGCCATCAAGCGCAACCTGAAGATCTTCCTGGACAAGTTCTTCCGGACCAGCCAGTTCAAGCGCACCTGCATCCCGAACGCGCCCAAGGTGGGTTCCGGCGGCTCGCTGTCGCCGCGCGGCGACTGGCGCGCGCCCAGCGACTCCGAGTCCGTGGTCTGGATGCGCGAGGCCGACCAGATTCCCGACGAGGCGCCTGAAAGCTGAGGGCGGCTGCTGACGGCGGCGCCGCGCACCACATTGGGGCGGCGGCAGAAAATTCGCGGGCGCCGCGTGGCGACCGCGCGGTGTTATTCTCTGTCCATTGCGCCCGGCGCCCGCCTGTGTCACAAGACAGCGGGCCGCGCGGCAGGGCGACGCACCACATCAAAAACCCAGGACGACCAACGTGAAACAAGTCACCGCCATCATCAAACCCTTCAAGCTCGACGAAGTCCGCGAGGCGCTGGCGGAAGTCGGCGTCAGCGGCCTGACGGTTACCGAAGTCAAGGGTTTCGGCCGCCAGAAGGGCCACACCGAACTCTATCGCGGCGCCGAATACGTGGTGGATTTCCTGCCCAAGATCCGCGTCGAAGTCGTGCTGCCCGACGACCAGGTCGAAGCCGCCATCGAAGCCGTCGTCAAGGCCGCCCGCACCGGCAAGATCGGCGACGGCAAGATCTTCGTGACGCCGGTGGAACAGGCCATCCGCATCCGCACCGGCGAGAGCGACGAAGAGGCGCTCTGAGCCTTTGTCTGTACCGGGCCGCACTCGCGGCCCGCGTTCCTACCTGATCAACTGGTTCATCTCCAGAATCGGCATCATCACCGCCAGCACGATCAAGAGGACGAATCCCCCCATCAGCAGTATCAGCGCCGGCTCCAGCAGGGCCGTCATCGCCATCGCGCGCCGCTCCAGGTCGCGCGACAGGTTCTGCGCGCCCCGGTCCAGCAGTTCGGGCAACCGCCCGGTCTTCTCGCCGCTGGCGATCAGGTGCACCAGCAGCGACGGAAAGACCTTCTGCGCGCCCAGTGATGACGACAGCGCCGCGCCCTCGCGCACGCGCGCCGCGGCCTCGTCGACCGCCAGCCGCAGCACGTCGTTGCTGAGCGTGCGCCGCGCGGCTTCCAGCGCGGTCAGCAGGGCCACGCCGCTGCCGCTCAGGATTGCAAGGGTGGACGCAAAGCGCGCGGCGTTCACGCCCAGCACGAAGCGGCCGGCCAGCGGCAGCCGCAGCACGCGCGCGTGCCAGGCCCGCCGCGCGGCCGGCGCGCGCAGCGTGTAGCGCCACAAGGCGATGGCCGCCACGGCTGCAATGCCCGTGACCGCGCCCCATTCGCGCACGTAGTCCGACAGCCCCAGCATCACGCGCGTGAGCATCGGCAATTCCTGCTTGGCCTGGCTGAAGGCGGACACCACCTGCGGCACCACATAGCCCAGCAGGAAGATCACGATGACCACCGATACGCTGGCCACCACCGCCGGGTAGATGAAGGCCGTCATGACCTTGCTGCGCAAGGTGTTGCGTTCCTCGATGTAGTCGGCCAGCTTTTCCATCACCTGCGCCAGGTCGCCCGATTCCTCGCCCGCGCCGATCAGCGCACGATAGATTTCGGGAAAGTCGCGCGGCCGCGAGGCCAGCGCCGCGGACAGGCGATGGCCGGCGCGCACGTCGTCGCGCACGCCGCCCAGCGTGGCGGCAATGTGTTTTTTCTCGGCCTGTTCCAGCGTGGCGCTAAGCGCCGCATCCAATGGCAGGCGAGCGGCCAGGAGGCTGGCGAGCTGGCGCGTCAACCACGCCAGATCGGCGTCCGACAGACGCGCGCGCAGCGCCGCGCCCATGCCTTCGGCGCGCGCCGCCAGCGCGGTCGACAGGGGCAACAAACCGCGGCCGCGCAACTGGTTCCGGGCGCCGCGTTCGGAGTCGGCATCGATCGTGCCGCGCACGATTTTTCCGAGCGCGTCGGTGGCTTCATAGCGATAGGAAGGCATGGCTGTAATAAAGCGGAAGCACCTGCCGAAATCGCCAAGAGCCCCGAATTTAAAGGGTTTCCAGCCCGTCACCTTGCCTATGAAATATGACCGGGATGTTGCAGTCACACCCCGTATACTCCGACGCGCTTTCCCGTTTTTCCAAACGATTTCACGTCTCGGGCACCTATCTCGTCATGCGTCACATCGCGCAATTCAGCCTTGCATTCCTGCTTGCCGCAAGTCAACTCGGACCCGCCGCCGGCACGGCTCACGCACAACAGGCGGACAACCGCGTCAGCCTGAACTTCGTCGACACGGACATCCCCGCCGTGTTGCGCGCGCTGTCCCTGTTCACGCAGCGCAACTTCCTGGTGGACCCCCGCGTCAAGGGCAAGCTCACCCTGGTTTCGGATCGTCCTGTCGATAGCGCGCAGGCGCTGTCAATGCTGACCGGCGCATTGCGGCTGCAAGGGTTTGCCATCGTCGACGTGGACGGCGTGACGCGCGTCGTGCCCGAGGCCGACGCCAAGCTGCAAGGCAGCGCCGTTGTGGGCGGAGCGGGACCGGCAGGCGCCAAGCCTGCGGCTGGCGCGCCGGCCGCGGCGGGCAGGGCGCCCGTGCCCGTGTCGGCCTTTGCCAAAGGCGGGGGCAACAGCGGCGAAATGCTGACGCGGGTGTTCCCGCTGAAGTACGAGAACGCCGCGAACCTGGTGCCGGTGCTGCGCCCGATGGTGCCGCCGAACAACCCGATCAACGCGTACCCCGGCAACAACACGCTGGTCGTGACGGATTATGCGGACAACCTGGAGCGCATCGCCGCGGTCATCGCGCGCATCGACGTGCCCAGTTCGATGGACACGGACGTGGTGCCTGTGCAATCGGCCATCGCGACGGACATCGCCATCCTGGCCTCGCAGCTGCTCGACACGCAAAGCAGCGACCCCACGCAGCGCATCGCGGTCGTGGCGGATCCGCGCAGCAACAGCGTGCTGGTGCGTTCGGGCAGCCCGGCGCGCACGCGCCTGGCGCGCGAACTGATCCAGAAGCTGGACGCGCAGCAGAACCGCGCGGGCAATCTGCACGTGGTGTACATGCGCAACGCGCAGGCCACGCGCATCGCCGAGGTGCTGGGCGGGCTGCTGACGGGCCAGGCAAATTCGGCGCCGGGCGTGGCCCCGGGCGCCAGCAGCAGCACCGGCGGCGCGCAGGGCGGCGCGCGCGCGCAGAACACGGCCAGCAGCTCGGGGACGCAGGCAGGCATGGGCATGTCCAGCCAGTCGGGCTCGTCGCGCAGTGGCCTGTCGGGCGAACAGGAGCGCATCGCGCGCGAAGACAATTCGACGCAGGCGGTGTCGTATTCCGCGGGCGGCGCCACCATCCAGGCGGACCCCGCAACCAACTCGCTCATCATCTCCGCGCCCGAGCCGTTGTACCGCAGCCTGCGTGAAGTGATCGACCAGCTTGACCAGCGCCGCGCGCAGGTGCTGGTGGAAAGCCTGATCGTGGAAGTCAGTGAAGAGAAGGCCGCCGAATTCGGCATCCAGTGGATGACCGGCGCGGGCAACATCAACGGCAACGGCACCAGCTTCATCGGCGGCACGAACCTGGGCGGCAGCGGCATCACCGGCAACGGGCCGACCTCGATCGACGCGCTGGGCAGCGGCTTGAGCCTGGGCGTGGTCAAGGGCACGGTCGACGTGCTGGGCAACGAGGTCATCAACCTGGGCGTGCTGGCGCGCGCCATGCAGAACACGGGCGAGGCCAACATCCTGTCCACGCCCAACCTGCTGACGCTGGACAACCAGTCGGCCAGCATCCTGGTCGGCAAGACGGTGCCGTTCGTGACGGGCCAGTACGTGACCTCGGGCAGCAATGGCAGCTCCAATCCGTTCCAGACCATCGAACGCGAGGACGTGGGCCTGAAACTGAACATCCGGCCGCAGATTTCCGAAGGCGGCGCGGTCAAGCTGGACATCTACCAGGAAGTCAGCAGCATCGACGAAAGCCGCTCGAACGCCACCACCGGCATCGTCACCAACAAGCGCGCCATCGACACCAGCGTGCTGATCGACGATGGCCAGATCATCGTGCTGGGCGGCCTGCTGGAAGACAACGTGACGCTCACGTCCAACGCGGTGCCGGGATTGAGTTCGTTGCCCGTGATCGGTTCGCTGTTCCGCTACGACACGCGCAAGCGCACCAAGACCAACCTGATGGTGTTCCTGCGCCCGTACGTGGTGCGCGACGCCAACCGCAGCGCCAGCGTCACGATGGACCGCTACGACTACATGCGGCGCGCGCAGGGCGCGGTGCAGCCGCGCGACCACTGGGCGCTGCCGGACATGCAGGCGCCGATGCTGCCGCTGCCGGGCTCGGCGCCGTCGGTGTCGAACAACGCCTACGATTTGCGGCCCGAGCAGCAGGCGGCCACGCTGCGCCGTCCGCCGCCGGCCACGGTCGAGACCTTTGCGGTGCGCCAGTATCCCGGCACGCCGCCCGCGCCCGCCCAGCAACCCATCCGCGCGCCGCGGCCGGTCATGATGACGGTGGCGGTGGACCCCGAGAAGCTGCTATGAGCGCGCACCCCTTGCCTTATGCCTGGGCCCGCGCGCAGCGCGCGGTGCTGTCGCTGCGCGGGGGGCAGGCGCAGTTGACGGTCAGCCCGCGCACGCCAGAATGGGCCGTGCGCGAGATCCGGCGCTGCCACGGCGACATCGGGCTGACGCAGATCGACGACGAGGCGCTGGAGACGCTGCTGACCGCGGCCTACAGCCACTCGGAAGACGCCGCGTCGGTCATGGGCGTGGCGGAAAACGAGATCGACCTGGACCGGCTGATGCAGGACATGCCCGAGGTGGCGGACCTGCTGGAAGCGCAGGACGATGCGCCGGTGATCCGCATGATCAATGCGCTGTTCGCGCAGGCTGCGCGCGACGGCGCCAGCGATATCCATATCGAACCCTTCGAAACGCATTCCGTGGTGCGTTACCGCGTGGACGGCACGCTGCGCGACGTGGTGTCGCCGCGCAAGGCGCTGCATGCCGCGCTGATTTCGCGCATCAAGATCATGGCGCACCTGGACATCGCCGAGAAGCGCCTGCCGCAGGATGGGCGCATCGCGCTGCGCGTGGGCGGGCGACCCATCGACGTGCGCGTGTCCACGTTACCGACCGGGCACGGCGAGCGCGCCGTGCTGCGCTTGCTGGACAAGGAGGCCGGCCGGCTGCAACTGGAAAAGCTCGGCATGAGCCCGGGCGTTCTGTCGCAGCTGGACCGTCTGATCCGCCAGCCGCACGGCATCGTCCTGGTGACCGGCCCGACCGGCAGCGGCAAGACCACCACGCTATATGCGGCGCTGAGCCGTCTGGACGCCTCCACCAGCAACATCCTGACGGTGGAAGATCCCATCGAATACGACTTGGCCGGCATCAGCCAGACGCAGGTCAATGCCAAGATCGACATGAGCTTTGCGCTCGCCCTGCGCGCCATCCTGCGCCAGGACCCGGACGTCATCATGATCGGCGAAATCCGCGACCTGGAAACCGCGCAGATCGCGGTGCAGGCTTCGCTGACCGGCCACCTGGTGCTGGCCACGTTGCACACCAACGATGCCGTGTCCGCCGTCACTCGTCTGACCGACATGGGTGTCGAGCCCTTCCTGCTGGCGTCGTCGCTGCTGGGCGTGCTGGCGCAGCGGCTCGTGCGCAAGCTATGCCCGGCGTGCAAGTCGCCGTCGATGCTGGATGGCGTGCAGGTCTTTCACCCCGTGGGCTGCGAGGCCTGCAACCACACCGGCTACAGCGGCCGCTCTGGCATCCACGAGCTCTTCACGGTGGACGACGAGGCCCGCCGCCTGATCCACGAAGGCCGCGACGAACGCGAACTGCGCCGCGCCGCGGCGGCCGCCGGCATGCGCAGCATGCGCGAGGACGGCCAGCGGTGGGTGGACGCCGGGCAGACGTCGCCGGAGGAAATCCTGCGCGTCACGCGCGACGCGTAGCAGCCGCGCCCGACGCCGCTCCTATCGCCCGGATTTCCCCACGCTGAACGTCACCGTGTCGCCCGAACGGCGGCCCAGGGTCGACAGCAGACCGTCCAGCGCGGCGCGATCGGCCTCGTTGGCCGATCGGGCGAACGTGGCTTCGCCCTGGAAGCTGATGCCTTGGGGGCCGCTACCGCCCTGGCCCTTGACGTCGAGCAGGCCGCTTTCCGTGCTGAGGACCAGCGTCGCGCCGGTTTTACCGCCCTGCACGCGCAGCAAATAAGTCCCCACCGGCGAGATGGGCGAGAGCGCAGTCGCGGCGTTTCGCCAGCGCACGTCCACGGCCGGGCCGGGGGGAAGCGGGGCGCCCAGGCGCAAAGGCTGCCAGCTGATTTCCAGCATGCCTTGCGGCGACAACGTATTCCAAGGCGCGCCGAGCGCGGGCAGAACCGTCGCGGGCACGCGCAAGGACGACGCGGGCAGCGCCAGACTGCTCCACCCCGGGCGCGCGCGCAACGCGCCTTGCAGCCAGGGGTGCGAGATGTCGAGCGCCATCGTGTCCCAGCGCCATTGCCATTGCACCGGTTGCGGCAGCACGCGGCGCACGCCTTCGGCGCCAAGGGCGATCCACGCGCTGCCGTGCCACAGCGTGCCGCTGGCGTCGGCCAACGTGACCGGCGCGTCGGCGGGCAAGAGCGCCAGCACCCATCGCGCAGGCAGTACGGCGGCACCCGCAGCTGCGGCGCACAACACGCCAGCCAGCCACAGGCCCGCCACGCGGCGTGAAGGAAGTTTCAGCGGCATCAGCGGCTCCCGGCCGCCTGCGGCGGCAGCAGCACGACCTTGCCGTTGACCAGGCCCGGCAGCGGCCGTCCGTTGGCGTTTGCGGCGCGCGTCAGGTCCACCTGCGAGATGGCCAGTCCCCAATCGCGCCCCGCGCCGTCCAGCCAGCGCATCAGCGCCGATGACGGCGCCTGCGCCAACGACAGCGCGACGCCGCCCGCGTCGGCATCGGCCAGCGTCCATTGCCCGGCGGGCAGGCCGGCGCGTTCCAGGCTGGCCGACAGTTCCTGCGTGCTGGGCATGGCCCCCGCGGGCACCGCGTTGCGCTGACGCAGGGCGGAGGCTTGCGCCGTCAGGTCGGCGACGGTGGCGGCCTGCGTGCGCAGGCCTGGCAGCTCGGCGTGCAGTTTGCGCACAGTGTTCAGGGCGGGCTCGATCAGCGTCACAAAGCCAATCGCCGCGCCCAGAAGCAACGCGGCGCCGGCGACGAGGCGGCGTTCGCGCGGGGCCAACGCCTGGTAGCGCGCTCGGGCGCGCGCCAGCGCGGGGTCCACGGGTTTGCGGGCGGCCTGCCACGCGGCTTGAAGTCGATGTAGCGGTGTCATGGTTGGCTGCGCACGATGCGCCAGGTGTTGTCGGTGTCGCCGCGCTCCAGCTTCAGCCCCAGGGCGGCGGCTTGCTGGATCAGCGCCGGCGTTTCAGCGACGCGTTGCGCTTGCGGGCCGGCGTCCGCCAGTTGCAGCGTGAGCGCCTGGTCGGCATATGTCAGGTGAGCGACCTTGTCGGCGGCAAAGGGCAGCGCCTGCGCGGCGGCGCGGGCCAGCGGCAGGAAGTCGCCGGCGCTGGCGGCGCCGCGATTGGCCTGCAACGCGTCCAGCCCCTGCTGCGCCTGGCGTGCCGGGTCCAGCACGACGGGCACGTTCGGAAATGCCGCCAGCACCTGGTCGTGCATGCCACGCCGCAAGGTGTCCGCTTCGCCGCGCAGTTGCGCGGCATACAGGTTCAAACCCGCAATCCACACCACGGCCGCCAGCGCGCCCCATCGCCACACCGGCCGCCAGCGTGACACGCTGACCGGCGCAAGATGCGGCATGGCCAGCGACCAGGCGGGCGAGGGCGCGTGCCAGCGCGGATCGGCAGGGTCGCGCAGCGGCGCATCGGTGGCTGGCGCCAGCGCTTGCGGGGCGATCAGCGCGCGCACGCGCAGGCCTTGCTCGCTCAGCAGGCCCCACGCGCGGCGCACCGGTTCGCGCGGGGACCAGGCCAGCGCAACGGACCCGTCAGCGGCGCGTGCGCCGTGACCGATGGCAAGGCCATCCAGGTCGCTCAGGACCAGCGGTTCCAGCGCGCCGCGCACGGCTGCCCCGAAGTGCGCGCGCGCCACGGCGGGAATCTGCACCGTGGCCGAAATGACGTCGGCCGGGTGCAGAACCGCTTCGCACGCGGCCTGGGGCCAGGCGTGCCCAAGAGCGCGTAGCGCCAGCTCGCCTTGCCGCACGCAGCGGCCGCGCCGGTCGAACCAGGCGTAGGGCAGCGGCGAATCGGCGCCAAATTCCTCCAGCGCGGGCAGGGCGATGCGCAGGGTGTTCTTCAAGGTGTTTCTCTCGTCCAGAGGGTTTCGGGAGCGGCCGGCGGGGCGCTGCGCATCAGCGCCTGCATGGAGACGCGCGCCCGTTCATAGACCACGGTGCCGCTGGCCAGGAACCAGCTGCTATTGGTGGAGACGGCGGGTGCGGGCGTCTTCACGCCCGTGCCCGCCAGCCGGTTGGCGAAGTCGCCGGTGTTGTTGAACCAGTTGCCGCGGTCGCGCTCGCCCGCCAGGGCACGGGCCTGCGCCAGCGACAGCCCCGGCACCAGCGCGGCGATCACCTCCGCGGGCGCGGTGTTGACGTTGACCTGGGTGGCCGACGGCAGCAGCGTCATCGTGCGCCGCAACGCGTTTCGCATGGGCGGTTCAAGGTCCAGCAGCGCCGCGACTTCGTCCACGCCGCGCGGCAACGGCGCGCGCGCCAGCGGGCCGGGCTGCGCCGCGGTGTTGGGCGCGTCCGCCGCCAGCGCGGGCGGCTGCGCGGCCGCAACGATGTCGACGATGCGCGCGGCCAGCGTGTCGGGCAATTCCAGCGTGCCGAGCAGGCGCCGCAGAATCTCTTCCTGCTCGGGCTGCGCCACGCCGTTGCGCGCCAGGTTGAAGAGGTTGTACTTGCCCTGTTCGTCCTGGACCCCGCCCGAGAACACCGCCACGCGGTCGTCCCCGGGGCGCTCGATACGGGTGTCCAGCACCGGGGTCGCCCAAATCTGGTCGCCGCGGGTGGTGGGCTCGCGCCGGCCATGGTCGCGCACCACCAGCCGCGCCCAGTCGATGCCGCCCGCAAGCATCGCGCGCGCCTGCACGCGCGCCAGTTCATTCTCCACGCGCCGCGTGCTGGCGGTCTGCCGCTGGAACAGGCTGGTCGTCAGCGCGGCCACGATCGCAACCACGATGAGCGCGCTGACGACCGCCGCGCCGCGTTGGCGGTTCCCGCCGCCTCTCCCATGACCGCTGCACGAGGCCTGTGCGTGAACAGCCCTGCGGCTCATGGCAGCTCCAGGATGCGCGAGTAGCGCCGCAGATCGCCCGGCACGCCACGATCAAAAACGATCTCCAGCCCGCTGGGCGCCGCCGTGAGCGCCGCGTTCGCGTCCACCCAGCCCACGCCCGGCACCCAGGCGCGCAGTGCAAGATTGCGCACGCCCGGCAAAAGCAGCACGCCGTCAACGGCCGCCGGCAGCGGACTGCGCGGCGCGGATGGGCCACTGGTGCGCCACAGGCCGTCGTTGCGGACCTGCCATTGAACACGCTGCCACAGGCCGTTGCCATCGGGATCGGGACGCAGGACTTCCAGCGTCTGCCCGCCGGCGGCGCGCGGCAACAGCCGCAGGCCCGTCGTGAACGACACCGCGTCCAGACCCGGTGAATCGAACGCAGGGCCCGCGTACGACAGCTCCACATCGCGCGCCATCTGGCCCAGCGTGCGTACGATGGCGTCCGTGTCCTCGGCCTGCGCGGCGATAAGATCGCGCGCGCCCGACACGCTGGCCAGGCCGCGCCAGGCCATCAGGCTGACAAGCGCCATCAGCGCCAGGGCGACCAGCACCTCGATCAGCGTGAAGCCGGCCTGGGGTTGCGGTGGGCGGCGCACGATCATCGCAGGCTGGACAGCAGTCCGTCGAGCTGCAGCAGGATCGCGCCATCGCGCGAAGACGCAGCGTCGCGGACCTTCACCGACACCTGCCGAAAGCTGCGGTTCATCGAATTGGTAAAGACCAGTTCGCACTGCAGCGCCAGGCCGCCTTGCGGACACGGCACGGTCTGCGAGCCGGCGCGCGGCAGCGTCTGTTCCAGACGCAGCTGCGTAAGTGCGTTCTGCGCCGCCAGCAACGCCAGGGTCTTGTCCTGCAGCGCGCGGTTGTTCGCGGCCATGACGCCCGTGGCGCGCAACGCCGCGCCCATCGCCACGGCGATGATCGCCAGCGCAACCAGCACTTCAATAAGCGTGAAACCGCGTTCGCGGTTGCGCGGACGCGGCAATGCCGCGCCATCGAGGGCGGCCTGGTCGAATTCGTCAGCGGATCTCATAGCGTCCCGCGGCATCGCGTTGCAGTGTCACGCGCACGTCTGCCGCGCTCAACGTCAACGTCATGGGCGCGGCCACCCATTCCGTATTGAAGATCAGCGGCCGGTCCGGATCCAGCCGCCATTGCACCGGGCTGGCCGACCAGGCCTGCGGACGCAGCACCTCGTCGGTGTCGAGACGGTCCGGGGGCACCGGGATGTCGTCTTGCGCGGTAGGGCCGGCCGCGCGGCCGTTGCGCTCGAACGACCACCCCTGGCCGTTTGCCAGCCACCGGATCGGGCGCCCGTCGCTGCGGGCCTCGCTCTGCGCCACGGTGAACGCGTCCGCCAGTCGCTCGGCGTCGGCGCGCAGACGATTGTCGCCACGGCCGACCGATAGGCTCACCATGCTGGCCGCGATGGCCACGATCACCAGCACCACCAGGACTTCGACCAGCGTGAAACCGCGTTCAGAGTTCCCAGGAACCGATGTCGGCATCGCCGCTTTCTCCGCCGGGCTTGTTGTCGGCGCCGAACGAGAAGACATCCACGTCGCCTTTGACGCCGGGGCTCAGATATTGGTAGGGGTGTCCCCACGGATCGTTGGGCAGCTTGTCCAGGTAGCCACGCCAGTTGGCAACGCCCTCCGGCTTCTGCGCCAGCGCGCGCAGGCCCTGCGCCGTGGTCGGATAGCGGCCATTGTCCAGCCGGTACAGCTTGAGCGCCTGCATGATGCCCGCAATGTCCTGCCGGGCGGCCGCCTGACGCGCCTGGTCCGGGCGGTCGAGCACGCGTGGCACCACCAGCGCGGCCAGAATCCCCATGATCACAATCACCACCATGATCTCGATGAGGGTGAAGCCCTGCTGGCGGGCAAGCCCGCGCGGTAACTGACGCACTTTGCAACTCCGGTCTTTCACTAGAAGCCCGGGATTGTGGACATGAAATATGACAGTAATGCGCACGCCGGCAGGTCACCCGCCGGCATTCACTTCAAGCGCGTGATTCCGCCCGGCGCGTCCTGGGCAGCCGGCGCGGCCAGGCGGCTCGCGCGGCCCGACTGCTCGACCGTCACGGCGTCCGCCGCGATGTCGCGAAGCACGATGCCCGGCGCCACTTCAGCCCCCGCGCGCCAAGCCAGCGGCGGTCCGCCGTCCACGCTCAGCACGGCCGCACCATCGGGCCCAGCCGCGATCACCCCCAGTACCGTTATCTGCGTGCGCATGGCTTCGTCCTTGCCGAACCACAACGCGACCGGCGTATTGTCGGCCGCACGCGGCGCAGCGGCCGAGACCGCCGGGGGCAGGGGCCCGGGCTGTGGCGCAAACAGGATAGACGCCCACACGCCAAGCCCCGCGGCAAAAATCAACACGGCAAGGACACGCAGCAAGGCGGGCGCGGAGGGCAGGGGCAGGCGCAGGGACAAAGGCATGGGATTGAACGGCAGATGAAGCAACGCGGCCGACTATAGCGGCGATTCATGACAGCAATGTTGGGTGTCTGACACCCATGGAAGTGAATGCCGGTTTGCCGCAATGTCTCATTGGGTGTCAGACACCCGGCACCATCACCTCCCCCCCAAAGAATTCCGACCCAAACCCCGCCACACGCGAAGCGTCATCGCCACGCCGCAAGACACCGCGTAAGTCCCCGGAGGCCGCCCGCGCGGCCAACCGGGGACGGGCACCGCAAGCCGCTTCAACCCCGGGCACGTCTCCAACAGAACGCCAAGCACGCTGACCGTCCCGCCGCCCGGAAAACTTCAGCCGCTCGAGTCCGGTGCGGTGGCGGCCCGGGGTGCGCGGGGCGTCGATAAGCCCGAGGGAATCTGAAGGGAGCTGAAGGCGGACGAAGATGACGACGGGGGGGGCCGCCTAGGCAAGTCCGGAGCGAAGGGTCCGGACCGCAATCGTGGCCCCGCGCGCCCCGGGCCGTCGCCGTGCCGGACGTCTCAAGAACCCAACCCCAGGCAAGCCAACACGCAAAAAGGGAACAAGCCGTCAGGCAGCCCTGGGAGAAGGTCGCCGGCATGTCGTGTCGACTTTCCGAGTGTCAAAACACCCGCCATCACCACATTCCCAGCCGCCAAAAACCCACCCGCTCCCTTGCCTCGCACGCAATCCACCTGCCCAGAAGTCCGACGCGCATTGCCTCATCCGCAAAAGAATCCTGATTCAGCAATCAAGGTTTCTCGCCTTTGCTTCACGGGTCTTTCACGTTCAGTCGCCACCATGTCGGCCAGCGTAAGACCCCCTTCATGAAAAAGAGAAGAGAAGCAATGCAGACATTGAATTGGAGAAGATGGTGCGCCATGTTGCTGGCGACCAGCGTGTTGGCCGGCTGTGGAGGCGGCGATGACGATGACGACGAAGCCCCCGTGGCCCCGCCGACCCAGCCGCCCGTGACAACGCCGGGCGAGGCGAGCGCCAGCAAGGTGCTGTTTGTCGGCGTGGACGGCCTGACGTATGACGCGCTGCGGCGCGGCGTGGCGGACAACACGCTGCCCAACTTGAGCCAGCTGACCGTCACCCGCGCCTGGACCGGCGGCGTGACCGGCACCGTGACCCAACAGCCCACGCTCACCGCGCCCGGCTGGGCCACCTTGCTCACCGGGCAATGGGCCGACGTCCACGGCGTGCGCTCCAATGCACAGAGCCAGGGCATGAAAGCCCCCAGCCTGTTCCAACGCATCAAGACCGCACAGCCTGAAGCGCGCACCGCCGGCGCCTTCAACTCTCCGCTGCTGGCCAGCCTTTTAAACATCGACCGCGACGCCGGCTACGTCCAGACGCTAACCGACTGCGCAGGCCAGGACGACTGCGTCGCCTCTCAAGCCCGCGACCGCATCGCCGAAGGCTACGACCTCGTCGTCGCGCAATTCGGCGCGCCCGAACGCGCCGCTGCCGAAAACGGCTTCGGCACCACCTACGACGCCGTCATCCGCCAGACCGACGCCGCCCTTGGCGTCCTGGCCAAACAGCTGGCCGACCGCCGCGCCGCGCATCCCAACGAAAACTGGCTCATGGTCGTCGCCACAAGCCACGGCCTGGACAAGACCGGCGGCAGCGACGGCCTGCCGTTCTCCTCCAACAAGACCATTCTGCTCGCCGCCAATCAGCCCGCGCTGCTCGGCGGCAGCGCCGACGACGCCTCGTTCGACGGCGTATGGGACACCAACTGGTACGCGCTGCCCAGCGCGGCCGACGTGGCGCCCACCGTCCTGTCGCACCTGGATGCCTTGCCCGACGCCGCCGCCTACGACATGGCCGGCACCGCGCTTAGCGAGCCGCTGGCGCTGCGCCGCGTCGCCACCCGCACCTCCATGGACAACAAGAGCGTCACCGTCACCTGGGTCCGCGTTGGGGAGCCCGCCGGCGACATCGTCGTCAGCCGCGACGGCAAGGAAGTCGCGCGCCTGCCCGGCACCGCCACCGAATACGTCGACACCGGCTTCACCTTCACTGCAGAGGGCGTGCATGAAGTGGCCTACAGCGTCTCCACCGGCCACGCGGTCAGCGCCGCGCGCGCCACGGTCGTCTACGTCAAGCCCGTGCCCCTCTTGGCCTCGCTGCGCACCGGCCTGACCATGTTCTTCCCCTTCGAGGGCGACGTGGCCGACAAGGCCGCCGGCGGCGGCGCGATCACGCCCTTCGACGGCACCCAGGCGCCCGCCTATGCCGACCCCGGCGTGTACGGCAAGAGCTTCCGGAACGAGCGCGGCTCGGCGGCCCTGGGCGCATTCAAGCTGGACTATCCGGCGGGCCTCCTGGACAGCGTGCAGGCGTTCACCATCGGCTTCTGGTTCCAGTCCGACGGCACCGCCAATGACCGCTCGATCATCGGCAATAAAGACTACAACTCCGGCGGCAACCCTGGCATCACCATCGCCCAATGGGCAGGGCCCGAACTGCGCTTCAACATCGCTGGCGGCGGCAAGCGCGCGGACATCAACGGCGTGAAGTTCACGCCCAACAAGCCCGTCTACATCGCCATGACCATCGACAAGACGGCCCGCACCATGACCGCCTACCGCTACGACAGCGAACTGGGCTTTGTGCGCAGCGTGACCTCCACCGCCACGCCCGGCGTCAACCTGGCCCAGGTCGCCGGCATCTTCGGTCCGCACATCGGCCTGAACGAAGACGGTCGCGGCACCTACGGCATCTGCTGCGCCGGCACCAAGGGCCCGTACACGATGATTTTCGATGACCTGGCGTTCTGGTCGCGGGCGTTGACCGAGGAAGAAGTGAAGTCCCTCGCCCTGTCCGGCAAGTCCGTCCACGAACTGTTTCCCTGATGTCCCAAGGATAAATACCCCATGAGCAAGTCCATGATTTTGCGCGGTTTCCTGCGCGCCGGCGCGGTGTTGATGCTGACCGCCACCCTGGCCGCCTGCGGTGGCGACGATGGCGGCGACGACGACGCCGCCACGCCCGGCAATCCGGGTACGCCCACCCAGCCCGAAACGCCCACCACGCCGCCGCCGGCCAAGCCCGAACTGCGTTGCGCGCCCTGAGCCGCGCCTATTCCAGACACATAGGAAAATCCTCCGTGAAGTCCGATAAAGACACGATCCACGCCGGCAAGCGCCGGTTCCTGCGCAACGCCGCTGCCTCCACGGCGGGCCTGACCGCGCTGTCGATGTTCCCGCCCGCGATCCGCCGCGCGCTCGCCATTCCCGCCAATAACCGCACCGGCACCATCAACGACGTCGAGCACGTGGTCATCCTGATGCAGGAGAACCGCTCGTTCGACATGTACTTCGGCACGTTCAAGGGTGTGCGAGGCTTTGGCGACCGCATCACCATCCCGCTGCCGCAGGACCGCTCGGTCTGGGAACAGACCAACGGCACGCGCGTCGTCATGCCGTACCACCTGGACAGTACGCAGGGCAACGCCCAGCGCGTGGCCGGCACGCCCCACGACTACGTGGATGCGCAGATGGCCTGGGACGGCGGCCGCATGTATCAATGGCCCCGCTACAAGCAGAACCAGTCGATGGGCTACTACCGCCAGAAGGAAGTCGAGTTCCAGTTCGCGCTGGCCGATGCCTTCACCCTGTGCGACGCCTACCACTGTTCCACCCACGGCGGCACCAACACCAACCGCCTCTTTCACTGGACCGGCACCAACGATCCGCTGGCGCAGGGCAACGGCCCCTCGACCCGCAACCAGTGGGACAGCCTGGGCGCCTCGAACATCGGCTGGACCTGGAAGACGTATCCGGAGCGCCTGCAGGAAAACGGTGTGACGTGGAAGGTCTACCAGAACCTGCCCGAGAACTTCGGCGACAACCCACTGGCTGGCTTCCAGCAGTACCGCCGCGCCAACGAACTGGCGGGCAACGGCAGCAATGGCGCGCCTTACCCGGCCTGGACGCCCAGCATGGACGCGGCCAATCCGCTCTACAAGGGCACCGCCAACACGATGCCGGACGGCGGCTTCCTGCAGGCGCTGCGCGACGACGCGATGAACGGCACGCTGCCGCAGGTGTCATGGATCGTGGCGCCGGCAACCTACTCCGAGCACCCCGGCCCCTCCAGCCCCGTGCAGGGCGCCTGGTACATCCAGGAAACGCTGGACGCGCTGACCGCCAATCCGGACGTCTGGAGCAAGACCGTCCTGCTCATCAACTTCGACGAGAACGACGGCTACTTCGACCACGTGCCGCCGCCCGCCGCGCCCTCGCTGAATGCCGATGGCTCGATGGCCGGCGCCTCCACCGTCAACACCGACCTGGAGCGCCACACGCACGCGTCCGCCCAGGACGCGGCCGACAATCGCGTCTACGGCCCCGGCCCCCGCGTGCCGATGTACGTCGTGTCGCCCTGGAGCCGTGGCGGCTGGGTCAATTCCCAGGCCTTCGACCACACCTCCGTGCTGCAATTCCTGGAAGCCCGCTTCGGCGTGAAGGAAGAGAACATCAGCCCGTGGCGCCGCGCCGTGCTGGGCGACCTGACCTCGGCCTTCAACTTCGCCACGCCCAACGACGAAAAGCTGCCCGACCTGAACATCCTGACCCGCAGCGGATCGGACCAGGAACGCGCCGCGCAGGAAGCGCTGACCGCCGTGCCGCTGCCCGATCCGTCCACGCAGGCCAAGGGTGTGCAAGAGCCCGGCGTGCGTTATTCCCGCGCCTTGCCGTACGAGCTGCACGCGAGCGGCCGCAGCCAGCCGGGCACCGGCAACATGTGGCTGGTGTTTTCAAACACCGGTAAACAGGCCGCGGTGTTCCATGTGTATGACCGCCTGCATCTGGACCGCCTGCCGCGCCGCTACACCGTGGAACCGGGCAAGCAGCTCGAAGGCAGCTGGGACACGGCGGCCGACGGCGGCAAATATGACCTGTGGGTCCTGGGCCCCAACGGCTGGCACCGCCATTTCGCCGGCGACGTGGCGCATGACCGCACGGCGCAGCAGGATGCCGAGATCCGCGTCTGCTACGACATCGCCAATGGCGACGTCTACGTCAGCTTCATCAACGCCGGCAAGACCCCGTGCACCTTTGAAGTCACGCCCAATGCGTATTACGCCAACCACGAGCGCTGGACCTTCACGGTCGCGGCGGGCGCGCAGGTCGAGCAGCATTGGGCGCTTGCGGGCAGCCACGCGTGGTACGACTTCACGGTGCGGCTGGCCGAGGATCCGTCGTGGCTGCGCCGCTTTGCCGGCCGCGTCGAAACCGGCAAGGCGTCCGTGACCGATCCGGCCATGGCGATGTAAACGTCACGCGGCGGTCTGCGGTTCGCGTGCGCGGAAAGCCTGCGCGCACGCCTCGCAGATCGCTGCGGTGATGCCCTGGCGGGCGTGTTCGCGGCGTTCCAGCATCCCGATGGAGCGGGACAGCGGCCCCAGGTCGTCGGGCAGGTGAAAGATCTGCAACTCCGGACTGTGCTGCCAGTTCGCCCCGTTGATCAGCGGCAGCAGCGTCACGCCGACTTCCTGGCGCACCAGTTCCACCAGCGTCTCGATCGCGTTCAGTTCCAGGAAGTCATTGACCGGCACCGCCATCCGGCGCAGCAGCCGGTCGATCTGCAGCCCGGTGCGCTGGGTGCGGTCAAAGCGCAGGAACGGATTGCCCGCCAGCACTTCGCGGGCGTCCTTGCCGGCCGCCGAGCGCGGGGCGATCACCACCATCTGTTCTTCATAAAGTGCGGTCCAGCGCGTGCTGGCCATCTTGCGCCCGGCTTCCACCAGGAATGCCGCGTCCAGCTCGCCGTCCTCGACCTTGCCCGCCAGCTCGCTGGCCTTGCCCGACAGGATGCGCACGTCCAGCTTGGGGTGGGCCTTTTTCAATCCCGAGATGACCTTCGATAGCGTCCCCATGCAGGACACGATGCTGCCCACCGACACGGACCCGGCCAATTCGCCGGGCGCGGTGTTCGGCCGCCGCAGTCTGTCGTATAAATCAAGCAAGTGCTTGATTTCAGGAAGCAATTCGCGCCCGGCCGCGTTCAGGATGGCCAGGCGCCCGCTGCGGTCGAAAAGTTCTCGCCCCAGCTCGGCTTCCAGCGAGCGCATCTGAAAGCTGACGGCCGCCTGCGTCAGGGCCACTTGCTCGGCCGCTTCCGAGAAGGAACCATGGTGCGCGACAGCCAGAAACGTGCGCATGAACCGGATCGTACTCATAAAAAATTCTTTTATGACGGAACAAAAAATCAAATTGATTTAATTAAAGCACGAGAGTAACTTCGCCCGCTTAACCTTATGAGACCCGCCACATGAAAACCTTCGACTGGGCCAACCCGTATCCTTCCGTCCGCATTCCGCTGTTTGCCCGCAACGTGGTTTCCACGTCGCACCCGCTGGCTGCCCAGGCGGGGCTGCGCATGCTGCTCAAGGGCGGCAACGCCGTGGACGCCGCCATCGCGGCCGCGGCCACGATCGTCCTGGTCGAACCGGTTTCCTGCGGCCTGGGCGGCGACTGCTTTGCCATCGTCTGGGACGGCAAGGAGCTGCACGGCCTGAACTCGTCGGGCGTCGCGCCCGCCGCCTGGAACACCGAATACTTCAAGCGCAAGTACGGCACCGACGCCAATGGCCTGGCCATCCAGCCCAAGCGCGGCTGGGACGCGGTCACGGTTCCCGGCGTGGTGGCCGGCTGGGCCGCGTTGCATGAAAAGCTGGGCAAGCTGCCGTTCGAACAACTGTTCGAACCCGCCATCGAGATCGCCGAACGCGGCTACGCCGTGCCGCCCGTCGTGGCGCACAAGTGGGCCGCCGCCGCCGAGGAACTGAAGTCGCAGCCTGGCTACGCCCAGGCCTTCCTGCCCGAAGGCCGCGCGCCCAAGGTCGGCGAGCACTTCCGCTTCCCCGACGCCGCCAACACGCTGCGCCGCATCGCCGAATCCAAGGGCCGCGACTTCTACGAAGGCGAACTGGCCGAGCGCATCGCCGCCTTCAGCAAGGAATGCGGCGGCGCGATGACGCTGGAAGACCTGCGCGGCTACCGTCCGGAATGGGTCAAGCCCATCTCCAAGTCCTATCGCGGCTACGAGCTGCACGAAATCCCGCCGAACGGGCAGGGCATCGCCGCGCTGATCGCGCTGGGTATCGTCGAACGCTTCGACATGGCCGACATTCCCGTGGATTCGGTGCAATCGCAGCACATCCAGATCGAAGCCATGAAGCTGGCGTTCGCCGACCTCTACAAGTACGTCGCCGACCCCCGCGCCATGCAGGTCACGCCCGAGCAGATGCTGTCGGACGCTTACCTGGACAGCCGCGCCAAGCTGATCCGCCTGGACCAGGCCACCCACTTCGAGGCCGGCCGTCCGCACGCGGGCGGCACCATCTACCTGACCGCCGCCGACGAAAACGGCATGATGATCTCGTTCATCCAGTCCAACTACATGGGCTTCGGGTCGGGCGTGGTCGTGCCGGGCACGGGCATCAGCATGCAGAACCGCGGCGTGGGCTTCTCGATGGATCCCAAGTCGGCCAACGTGGTCGAAGGCGGTAAGCGCCCGTTCCACACCATCATCCCGGGTTTCCTCACGCGCGGCGGCAAGCCGGTCATGAGCTTTGGCGTCATGGGCGGCGACATGCAGCCCCAGGGCCACATGCAGACCGTGGTCCGCATGATCGACTACCACCAGAACCCGCAGGCCGCATGCTGCGCCCCGCGCTGGAAGGTCAACCGCGACTTCACGCTCGACATCGAGACCAATATGAAGGCTTCTACGATTGCGGGACTGAAGGACCTGGGGCATGCTTTGAAATCCGTTGACGATCCGTACATGGATTTCGGCGCCGGCCAATTCATCTGGCGCATGTCCGAAAACGACAACGAACTGGGTTACGTCGCCGCTAGCGACAGCCGTCGTGACGGCCAGGCGGTGGGCTTCTAAAGCGCTTCCTTAAACCGGCAAATGCAGCAACAAGGGGAATAAACACAATGAAACGCTTGACCATGACCTTCGGCGCCAGCCTGCTGGCGCTGGCCGCCGGCGCCGCCAGCGCCCAGAACATCCGCATCGGCCTGCAGGAAGATCCCGATGTTCTGGATCCGCACCGCGCCCGCACCTACGTGGGCCGCATCGTGTTCACGTCGCTGTGCGACAAGCTGGTGGACATCGATCCCAAACTGCACTTCGTGCCGCAACTGGCCACCTCGTGGTCGTTCAGCGACGACAACAAGGTGCTGACCTTCAAGCTGCGCGACGACGCGTCGTTCCACGACGGCACCAAGTTCGACGCGGCCGCGGCCAAGGCCAACCTGGAACGCGCCATGAGCCTGCCGGACAGCCTGCGCAAGGGCGAGCTCCGTTCGGTCGCCAAGGTCGACGCGCCGGACGCCACCACGCTGGTGCTCACCCTGAAGGAACCGGACGCCACGCTGCTCGCGCAGCTGTCCGACCGAGCCGGCATGATGCTGTCGCCCAAGACCTTCTCGGACGACGTCGCCGCCGTGGGCCGCAAGCCCATCTGCTCGGGTCCGTACAAGTTCGTCGAACGCATCCAGAACGACCGCATCGTTCTCGAAAAATTCGACCAGTACTACGGCGCCAAGGACTACGCGTTCAAGCGCCTGACGTTCCTGCCCATCCCGGACACCACCGTGCGCCTGTCCAACCTGCGCGCCGGCGACCTGGACATGCTGGAGCGCCTGAATCCGTCCGATGCCCCGCAGGTCAAGACCGACGCCAGCCTGACGTTCGCACCGGTCGCTGGCCTGGGCTTCCAGCAGTTCATGTTCAACGTGGGCAACGGCAAGCGCGCCGAAGACAACCCGTTCAAGAACAAGCTGGTGCGCCAGGCGTTCCAGTACGCCATCGACCGCAACGCCATCAACGAAGTGGCCGGCGGCGGCATCTTTGAACCGGCCCAGCAGCCGTTCCCGCCCGCCAGCCCCTATCACAGCGACAAGTTCCCCGTCACCCAGCGCGACGTGGCCAAGTCCAAGAGCCTGCTCAAGCAGGCCGGCTTTGACCGCGTGAAGGCCGAGCTGGTGTTTGGCAACAACACCACCACCTCGTCCATCGCCGAGATCGTCCAGGCGATGGCCGCCGAGGCGGGCTTTGACCTGTCGCTGCGCCCGACCGAATACGCGGCGTTGCAAAAGGAAGCCTCGGGCGGCAACTTCCAGATCGTGATGCTGGGCTGGTCCGGCCGGGTCGATCCCGACGGCAACATCCACGCCTTCGTCACCTGCAAGGGCGCGCTGAACGACGGCCACTACTGCAACCCTGAGGTCGACAAGCTGCTCAACCAGGCGCGCACGGTGCCGGACGAGGCCAAGCGCAAGGCGATCTACGACCAGGCGCAGACCATCATCCAGGACGAACTGCCCGGCGTGTACAACTACTACCAGCCGTGGCCCTTCGTCATGAGCAAGAAGGTCCAGGGTTTCACTCCCTACCCGGACGGTATGATCCGGCTCAAGGGCGTGACGTTCGCGCAGAAGTAATGTTGGGGCGGCAATCGACCGCCGCACCCGCCGGACGCGCCTTGCGCGTCCGGTTGTCGTTTGCGGCGGACGCGCATCGTCCCTTGTCCGGCCGGCGCCGTCCGTCGTTCCTGTCTTACGGTTTTCCTCATGCTTAAACTCATCTTGCGCCGCGTGATCGTCGCGATCCCGACACTGATATTGGTGTCGATGATCGTGTTCATGCTGCAGAAAATCCTGCCCGGCGATCCGGTGCTGACCCTGGCCGGCGAAGAGCGCGACCCGGCCGTGCTGGACTACCTGCGCGACAAATACCGCCTGAACGACCCGTTGCCGATGCAGTACGCGGCCTGGGCCGGGCAGGTGCTGCAAGGCGACCTGGGCAAGTCCCTGCGCACCGACGTGCCCGTCACGACGCTGATCGCGCAAAAGCTGCCCGTCACCCTGCAACTGGCCGCCATGGCGATGTTCTTTGCGCTTTTGGTGGGCATTCCCATGGGCATCATCGCCGCGGTGCGCAAGGGCAAGCCCGTCGAGATGGGCGCCAACATCGCGGCGCTATCCGGCATGTCCATTCCCAATTTCTGGCTGGGCATCATCCTCATCATGGTGGTGTCGGTGCAGTGGAAGCTGTTGCCGGCCTCGGGCTACGTGTCGCCGTCCGAGGACTTCTGGCTGTCCATCAAGACCATGCTGATGCCGTCGCTGGTGCTGTCCACCGCGATTGCCGCGTACCTGATGCGGCACACCCGGTCGTCCATGCTGGAGGCGCTGTCCGCGGATTACGTGCGCACCGCCCGCGCGAAGGGCGTGTCGCCGCGCAGCGTGGTGCTGCGCCACGCGCTGCGCAATGCGCTCATGCCGATCGTCACGCTGGTCACGCTGCTGTTTGGCGAACTGCTGGCCGGCGCCGTGCTGACCGAACAGGTCTTCACAATCCCGGGCTTCGGCAAGCTGGTGGTCGACGCGGTGTTCACCCGCGACTACGCGGTGGTGCAGGGCGTGGTGCTCTGCGTGGCGGTGGGCTTCATCCTGATGAACCTGCTGGCCGACATCCTGTACATCCTGGTCAATCCCCGCCTGAGGCACTCATGAGCGCAATTCCTGCAACGGCCGCAGCCGTCACGCCGCCCCGCAGCCGCAATCGCGCGTGGGCCAAGTTCAAACGCAACCGCATCGCGATGCTCGGCCTGGGCATCGTGCTGTTCTTCGTGCTGGTGGCCATCCTGGCCCCGTTCATCGTCAGCCAGGATCCCCTGCAAACCAGCTTCACCACCATCCGCAAGGCGCCGTCGGCGGCGCATTGGCTGGGCACGGACGAGCTGGGCCGGGACATCTACAGCCGCATGGTCTACGGCGCGCGCGCCTCGCTGATGGCGGGCCTGGTGTCGGTGCTGATCGCGCTGGTCGTGGGCGTGCCCTTTGGCCTGGCCGCGGGCTACTTCGGCGGCTGGACGGACAGCGTCATCTCGCGCGCCACCGAGGCGCTCTTGGCCATTCCCTTCCTGATCCTGGCCATTGCGCTGGCCGCCTTCCTGGGGCCCAGCCTGACGAACGCAATGATCGCCATCGGTGTATCGGCGGCGCCCAAGTTCATCCGGCTGACCCGGGGGCAGGTGCTGGCGGTCAAAAATGAAGACTACGTGCAGAGCGCCCGCGCGCTGGGCGCTTCCGACCTGCGCATCATCGGCCGCCACGTGTTTCCCAACGTCATGCCGCCGCTGATCGTACAGGCCACGATCACCATCGCCACGGCCATCATCGCCGAGGCCAGCCTGTCCTTCCTGGGCCTGGGCCTGCAACCGCCGACGCCGTCGTGGGGCTCGATGCTGAACACGGCCAAGAACTTCATGACCCAGGCGCCCTGGATGTCGATCTTCCCCGGATCGGCCATTTTCCTGGTGGTGCTGGGCTTCAATCTGCTGGGTGACGGGCTGCGCGACGCGCTCGATCCGCGTCAGGAAAAGTAATCGATATGGCAACCATGGATTCCAACCGCGTCGTGCAGGTCAATGACCTGACGGTGCGGTTCAAAACGCCCGAACGCACCGTGGAAGCGGTGCGCAATGTTTCCTTTCACGTGAACCGCGGCGAGACGCTGGCCATCGTGGGCGAGTCGGGGTCCGGCAAGTCCGTGACCTCGCTGGCGCTGATGCGGCTGGTCGAGTACGGCGGCGGACATATTGCCAACGGCGGGATGCTGCTGCGCCGGCGCAGCGGCGACGTGCTGGATCTGGTCAATGCACCCGATTCCACGCTGCAACGCGTGCGCGGCGCGGATGTCGCCATGATCTTCCAGGAGCCGATGACCTCGCTGAACCCCAGCTTCACGGCCGGCAACCAGATCGCCGAGGCCCTGCAGCTGCATCAGGGGCTTGACGCCGCGGCCGCCCGCGCCGAGACGCTGCGCATGCTGGAGCGCGTGCGCATTCCCGAGGCGCGCGCCATTCTGGACCGCTATCCGCACCAGCTGTCGGGCGGCATGCGCCAGCGCGTGATGATCGCGATGGCGCTATCTTGCAAGCCGCAACTCTTGATCGCCGACGAGCCGACGACCGCCCTGGATGTCACGATCCAGGCGCAGATCCTGCAACTCATCCGCCAGCTCCAGGAAGAGATGGACATGGGCGTGATCTTCATCACGCACGACATGGGGGTGGTGGCGGAAGTGGCCGACCGCGTGCTGGTGATGTACCGGGGCGACAAGGTCGAAGAGGGCGGTTCGGACGAGATCTTTGCGCGTCCGCAGCATGCCTACACGCGGGCGCTGCTGTCGGCGGTGCCGCGCCTGGGCGCGATGCAGGGCACGGACGAGCCGGCGCCGTTTCCGCTGTTGAAGGTGGACGAGGCCGCGCGCGTGCCGGATCCGGCCAAGCTGGTGGATACGCCGGTGGCCGCGCCATCGACGGTGCGGCGCGAGAACGGGCCGGTGCTGAAGGTGCGGGATCTGACCACCAGCTTTGACATTACCGGTGGCATTCTGGGCCGGGTGCAGAAGCGCGTGCATGCGGTCGAGAAGGTCAGTTTTGACCTGTATCCGGGCGAGACGCTGTCGCTGGTGGGCGAGTCGGGGTGCGGAAAGACGACGACTGGCCGTTCATTGCTGCAACTGGTCAAGAGCAAGAGCGGGTCGATTGAATTCGACGGCAAGAATATCGGTGCACTGCGCGGCAGCGCCATGCAGACGCTGCGCCAGCATATCCAGTTCATTTTCCAGGATCCGTTCGCGTCGCTGGATCCGCGGATGACGGTGGGCTATTCGATCATGGAGCCGCTCTTGATCCACAAGGTGGCGCGCGGTAAAGCGGCGCAGGATCGGGTGCGGTGGCTGATGGACAAGTGCGGGTTGCTGCCGGAAATGATCGACCGCTATCCGCATGAGTTCTCGGGCGGGCAGCGTCAGCGGATCTGCATCGCGCGGGCGCTGGCGCTCAATCCCAAGGTGGTGATCGCGGATGAGTCGGTGTCGGCGCTGGACGTGTCGATTCAGGCGCAGATCGTGAATCTGCTGCTGGATCTGCAGCGTGAACTGGGTGTGTCGTTTTTGTTTATCTCGCACGATATGGCGGTGGTGGAGCGGGTGAGCCATCGGGTGGCCGTGATGTATCTGGGGCAGATCGTGGAGATCGGGCCTCGGCGGGCGATCTTTGAAAATCCGCAGCATCCTTATACGAAGAAGCTGATGGCGGCGGTGCCGATCGCGGATCCGCAGCGGCGGCATCGGGAGCGGTCGCTGCTGGTGGATGAGATTCCCAGCCCGATGCGCCGGGTGGGGGATGAGCCGCTGGTTGAGCCGTTGGTTGCCGTGGGTGAGGGGCATTTTGTGGCGCGGCATGCTATTGGGGTTTATTGAGGCGGTGTGGGCTGGTTTGCTGGTTTGCTGGTTTGCTGGGTTGCCTCTGGCTTTGTTTTTTGTTTGCTGTATTCGCTGTATTGGCTGGCGGTGCTGTCGATGCCGGTGGTGCTGTCGATGCCGGCGGTGCTGGCGGTGCTGGCGTCGGGCGGGGTTCTTGAGACGCGGCCGGCGCCGGGCCGGGTGCGAGCGCGGGGCCACGATTGCGGTCCGGAGCCTTCGCTCCGGACTTGCCCCTGCGTCATCCTCGTGGGCGCCCTTCGGCGCCTGCCTTCGGATTCCCTTGGGCGCATCGACGCCCCGCGCTCGCACCCGTCCCGTCACCAGCCGCTCCGTCAGTTGCTGGCGCGGGGCGGCGGGGCGAGTTGGGTTCTTGCGTTTTTGTCGCGGGTGGGGTGGGGCGGAAGATCTTGCGGGGCCGCCAAAATCGGCCGCGCGGGCGGCCTTCTTTGGCGTTTGGGTGTCTTGCGTCGTGGTGATGACGCTGCGCGCTGGTGACGCGGTGCTCCCCCGCCAGGTGTCTGACACCCTTACGAGATGCGCGTGATAGTGTGGCCGGCCTTCCCGGGTGTCTGACACCCATCCAAGCGCGGGTGTTCAAACAACCCGCCATTCATCAGCGCTTTTCCAGCGCCAACCTCAATCCAAATGCAATAAACACCGCCCCGGTCACACGGTCCAGGCCGCGGGTGACTGCGGGCCGGGAAAGCCAGCGGGCCAGGGGGCGGGTGGCGGCTACCAGCAGGACGAACCAGAGCATGCCGACGATCGCGTGGACCGTGGCTAGCAGCAGGCTGAAGCGAAGGACGTCGGCGCCGGCGGGGATGAACTGGGGCAGGAAGGTGATGTAGAAGACGCCGACCTTGGGGTTCAGGGCGTTGGTGAGGCAGCCGCGGACGAACCAGGCGGTGGCGGTGCTGCCGGGGCGCGTGGCGGCGGCGATTCTGGAGGCGGGGGGCACCGTACCGTTGCCGGTGCCGGTGCCGATGCCGGTGCCGGCGCCGATGCCAGTGCCGATGCTGGTGCCGGTGCGGGTGCCAGTGCCAATGTCAGCCTCCGTGCCCGTACCACTGATCTGCTTGGCGGCCCGGCCCGAGTTCTTGCGCACGGCGCGGGTGCTCCAGAGCAGCTTGATGCCCAGATAGAACAGGTAGATGGCGGCGCAGATGCGTAGGGTGTCGTAGGCAAGCGTGGACACGGCCAGCAGCGAGCCGAGTCCGAAGGCCGCGATCGCGCCCCATAGCAGGCAGCCTGCGCTGATGCCCAGGCCGGCCATGAGGGCGCGGCGGCTGCCTTCGACGGCGGCGGTGCGCAGCACCAGGGCGTTGTCCAGGCCGGGGGTGATGGTCAGGATGGCGGCGGCCAGGGTGAAGGCGAGGAGGGCGGCGGTGGCTGTCATGGCGCGGGAATGTTGAGTGGCGCTGCCGGCAGGGTTGGCGCGGCGCAGGCCCGGCAAGTGTAACGCCCGGTCTAGCCGTTGGGCTTGACCCTTGAGTCTTGACCCTTGAGCCTTGACCCCTGAGCCTTGACCCCTAAGCCGTGGCCTGTGGCGCTTGGCCTGCGGCTTCGGGCGGCTGCAATGCCCGCCGGCATGGGCGATTCACGAGTGCCGAGGCGCGTGGCGCCCCGCAGCGGGCGGTTATCATGGCGGCCTTCCCGCAATTCGCTTTTGAACGGACCTACGCCATGGCCCTGCGCGCCACCATCTACAAGGCCGACCTGAACGTCGCCGATACCGATCGCCATTATTACGGCAGTCACGGGCTTACCGTGGCGCGTCATCCCTCGGAAACGGACGAGCGGATGATGGTGCGGCTGGCGGCGTTTGCGTTGCATGCGCAGGAGGAGCTCTCGTTCACGAAGGGGCTGAGCGATACCGATGAGCCGGACCTGTGGGTGAAGGACCTGACGGGCGAGATCAAGCTGTGGATCGAAGTGGGCCAGCCCGAAGAGCGCCGCATCCTGCGCGCCTGTGGCCGTGCCGACGAGGTGATCGTGTACTGCTATGGCGGTTCGGCCAGCAAGATCTGGTGGGACGGCGTGCGCAACAAGCTGGAACGCACGCGCAACCTGAAGGTGATCAACCTGCCGGCCGAGCAGAGCCGGGCGCTGGGCCAACTGGCCGAGCGCACGATGCAGCTGAACGCCAATATCTCGGACGGCGTGGTGTATTTTTCGGCGGCCAAGGGCGAAGTCACCCTCGAACCCGAGGCGTGGCGCTGAAATAGGGGCCGGGGCTTGCCCTTTGGAACAGGGCGGGCTTAATATGACGATCATCATATTTCGGGCGTCCCGGTCATGTCTGCCTCCCGCAAGGAACAATCCCACGAACGCATTGTCGATGCGGCGGCGCGCGCGATCCGCCGCGCCGGGTATTCCGGGGTAGGCGTCGCGGACGTCATGAAGGAAGCCGGTCTGACGCACGGCGGCTTCTACGCGCATTTCCCTTCGCGCGACGCGTTGCTGGCGGCGGCGATGGAGCGCGCCGGGCAGGACGGCGCGGCGCGCCTGTCCCAGAACATGGCACGCCGCCGCGCCGAAGGCGCCAGCCCGTTGCGCGCCTGGGTCGAAGCCTATCTCAGCGACGCGCATCTGGCCGGCTGCGAGCGGGGTTGCCCCGTGGCGGCGTTGGCCTCGGAAATTCCCCGCCAGTCGGACGATGTGCGCGAGGTGGCGGCCAGCCGGGTGCAGCGGCTGATGGAAGCCGTGCAGCAGGTGCTGCCCGCCCAGGCGGGCGAACACGCGGCCGCGGCCGTGCTCAGCACGCTGGTCGGCGCGTTGCAACTGGCGCGGGCGTTGGGCGACAACCCGCGCGGACGCGCGGTGCTGGCCTCCGCCCGCCAAGCGGTGCTGGACCAGTACGACCACGAGGCTGCCGCAACGTCTCACTGATTCGATTTTCCCCGGCCGCACTGCGCGGCCGTTTTGCCGCCCTTAAATATGATGATCATCATATTTTGATTTGCCGAAGTCCCTACATCCACATCAATTCATCCTCAGGAATGCGCATCATGGAACTGAAAAACGCCGTTGTTTTCATCACGGGCGCCAATCGCGGCCTTGGTCTGACTTTTGCCCGCGAGGCGCTGGCCCGGGGCGCCCGCAAGGTCTACGCTGCCGCGCGCGATCCGTCGGCCATCACGCTGGAGGGCGTCGTGCCTGTCAAGCTGGACGTGACGCGCGCCGAAGATGTGGCCGCCGCCGCCGAACTGGCGGGCGACGTGACGCTGGTCATCAACAATGCTGGCATTGCGGACTTCGGCGGTTTTCTCGCGCCGGGTAGCGTGGAGTCGGCGCGCCGCCATCTGGACGTCAATCTCTTCGGGCCGCTACTGGTGTCGCAGGCCTTCGCGCCGGTGCTGGCCGCCAACGGCGGCGGCGCGATCCTGAATGTCCTGTCGATCGCCAGCTGGCTCAACAGGCCGATGCTGGGCGTGTACGCGATGAGCAAATCCGCCGCGTGGGCGCTGACGAACGGGCTGCGCCAAGAGCTGCAGGCCCAGAACACGCAGGTGCTGGGCCTGCACATGGGCTTCGTGGACACCGATCTGACCAAAGACATCGATGCGCCCAAGTCGTCGCCGCAGGCCATCGTGGCCCAGGCGCTGGACGCGCTGGAGGCAGGCGAGCGCGAAGTGCTGGCCGACGAGCTGACGCGCCAGGTCAAGCAGGGCCTGACCGCCAGCCCGGCCGTCTATCTGTAAGCGGGGACCGGACAGCCATGCGTATCCCCACAACTTCCGCCGGGTCCGCGGCCGGCCTGGGCGCCAACGACCCGGCCTACGTCGCGGCGGATACCGCCGGCGACAAGGCTGCGGCGGTCAGCCTGACCGCAACCGGCGTCGCCCCGTCGCAGCCCGCCGCGCCGCAAGCCTCGCCCTGGCCCGTCTTCTGGATCGCCAGTATCGCGGTCTTCCTGGTGTCGCTGGACAGCACGATGCTGTATGCCGCCTTCGGCGCGCTGCGCGAAGGATTCCCGACGGCCTCGGCCGCGGACATGTCCTGGGTCCTGAACGCCTATACGGTGGTCTTTGCCGCCATGCTGATCCCCTCGGGCGGACTGGCCGACACGCATGGCCGCAAGCGCATGTTCATGGGCGGGGTGCTGCTGTTTCTGGCGGCGTCGGCGGCCTGTGGGCTGGCCGCCACGGAACAGTGGCTCATCGCCGCGCGCGTGCTGCAGGCGGTCGGCGCGGCGCTTTTGACGCCGGCATCGCTGTCGATCGTGCTGGCGGCCTTTCCGGCGTCGCAGCGGTCCGTGGCGGTGAGCCTGTGGGGCGCGGTGGGCGGACTGGCGGCGGCCGTCGGGCCGAGCCTGGGCGCTTTTGTGGTGGACGTGGCCGGCTGGCCGTGGGCGTTCTACATCAACCTGCCGTTGGGCGCGGTGTCGCTGTGGTTCGGCGCGGGGATGCTCAAGGAGTCGGTCAGGCCCGACGCGCGGCGGCGCGTGGATGGGGTAGGCATGGCGTTGCTGATGGTGGGCGTGGGCGCGGTGGCCCTGGCCATCGTGCAGTCGGAGTCGCCAACGTGGCAGCGCGGCGAATTGACGGTTGCGGCCGCCGTGGGCGTGATGGCGCTGATCGCGTTCGTGGTCTGGGCGCGCGTGACGCCGCACCCGCTTGTCGATCTGGCGCTCTTCAAGCACCGGACGTATCGCTACGTGAATCTGGCGACGCTCAGCTTTGGCATTGCCTTTGCCATGATGTTCTTTGCGTTCTTTTTCTACATGACGGGTGTGTGGCACTACAGCCTGCCGCGCGCGGGGCTGGCGGTCACGCCCGGTCCGCTGCTGGTGATGCCGACGGCGATCATCACCGGCCGGCTGGCGGCGCGGATGGGGCACCGGCCCTTCCTCGTGGGCGGCGCGCTGGTGTATGCGGCCAGCGGGTTGTGGTTTCTGTTGGTGCCGGGCGCGGAACCGGCCTATGTGCGCGAATGGTTGCCCGGACTGCTGCTGAGCGGCATCGGGGTGGGCATGGTGCTGCCGTCGCTGTCCGGCGCGGCGGTGAACCGGCTGCCGGCGCAGCATTACGCGGTGGGCAGCGCGGTCAACCAGGCGACGCGCCAGATCGGCGGCGTGCTGGGTGTGGCGGTCACCGTGGTGCTGCTGGGGCATGGCGCCGCCAGCCACGCGGATTTCTCGCCCATCTACGTGGCGCATGTGGGTCTGGCCCTGCTGACCGCCTTGCTGTGCCTGCCGGTGGACACCCGGCCGAAAGCGGCCTGAGCGGGTGGGCGCAAGGGCGGGGGGACGACGCCGCAGTACGGAAAACGGGGACGCGATCTGCCTGATCAACCCGCCGAAATGATGCAATTTTGGTGCGGAACGTGACAGAATGTCAGCCACCACGCGCTGGCCGGCTGTACCGGTGAATTCCGTATTGATCAGGTTTCGAAATGCCCGCTTCCGGAGATGCGTCCCCCATCCCTCCGCCTGGCCCTAACGAGGCCGGCGCGCCACGCGAACCGGACGGTCCGCTGGACAGGTTGGCGCGGCTGGCCCGGCGCACGATAGGCGTGGACACGGTCATCATCGCGTGCACCGACGCCGACGGCGCGTGGCGGGCAGTGGCCGGCGCCGCGCCGGGGCCCGCGCCATGTCCCTGGTCCCTCGACCATCCGGTGCGCGCCGCCGATGGACGCCTGCTCGGCACGCTGCGCCTGCTGCACAGCCAGACACGCAATCTATCCCCCGACGATCAGCAAACCTTGCAGGATCTGACGGGCCTGGCGGCCACGGCCATTGAAAAGCGCCACGCGCTGGCCTGCGAGCGTGCCGACGAAGACACCTGGCGCGACGAAGCCCGCAAACTGTCGCTGGCCATTGCCGGCAGCGGCACCGGCGTGTGGGACCGCAACGTGGTGACCGGCGAGATCACCTATTCGCCGGGCTGGAAAGCGTTGCTCGGTTATAGCGAAGCCGAGCTGACGACGCGCATCGAAGACGCCTACACCCGCCTGCACCCGGACGACCTGGACTATGTCCGGGCCGCCATGCAGGCGCACTTCGATGGCAAGACCTACAGCTACGAAGTCGAGCACCGCATCCGCTGCAAGGACGGCAGCTATAAGTGGATCTGCAGCCGCGGCAAGGTGGTCAGCCGCGACGAAACGGGCCGCGCGCTGCGCATGATGGGCACGACCACCGACATCAGCACCCTGCGCGCCATGTCCGAAAGGCTCAAGCGCACCGCGGATCTGGTCGTGAACCTGACCGACGCCGTGCCCGGGCTGGTGTTCCAATGCCGGCCGGTGCCGGAGGGCGGATCGTGGTTCTCGTATGTCAGCGCGGGCATCTGGGACATGTTCGAACTGACCGCCGACGACGTGCGCGCGAGCACCACCGCCATCGAACAGCGCATCCATCCCGACGACCTGCCTGCCTACCGCGCGTCGCTGCAGGCAGCGGCCGCGGCGCAGATGCCTTGGCATCTGGAATTTCGCGTCTGCCTGCCGCTTCAGGGCGTGCGCTGGCGGCAGGGCGATGCCAGCCCGCGCCGCGACGCCGACAATGGCGTGGTCTGGCACGGCTTTGTCACCGACATCACCGACCGCAAGCGGGCGGAACTTGAATTGCGCGAACTGGCCGCGACCGACGCGCTGACCACCTTGCCCAACCGCCGCCACTTCATGTCGCGCATCGCTGCGGAGCTGACGCGGATAAAGGGGCAGGGCGGTCAGGGGGCGGCCGTGCTGATGTGCGACCTGGACCACTTCAAGCACATCAACGACACCTGGGGCCACGCCATCGGCGATGGTGTGTTGCAGCATTTCGCGAACATGCTGCGCGCCCAATTGCGCGAAATCGACCTGGTGGGCCGCATCGGGGGCGAGGAGTTCGCCGTCGTCCTTCCAGACACCGACTTCGAACGCGCGCACGTCTTTGCCCGCAACGTGCAGCGGCGGATCGCCGACACGCCGTATTCCACGGGCGGGTGCCCCATCCCGCTGACGGTCAGCATCGGGATTTCCGCGCTGCACAATAACGACGACGATGCGGGGCTGGCGCTCAGCCGCAGCGATCGCGCGCTGTATTACGCCAAGCAGCGGGGACGGAATCGGATCGAGTCGGTGTTTTCCCGATAGAACAACCGCCGGGACCCTTTGTTCCATTGACCGTACATTAGGACACCCCTAGAGTTCCCGTCATGGGAACCTCATTGCCACTTCCGAAATACCACCAGATCTATCTCGTCCTGCGCGAACAACTGCAGGAGGGGCGGTTCGACCAGGACGGCGTGCCCGGCGAGCATGCGCTGGCGGACCAGTTCGACGTCGCGCGCATCACCATTCGCAAGGCAATGGAAATGCTGGTCGCCGACGGCCTGGTGTCGCGGCGCCCCGGCCTGGGCACCTGGCCCCTGCGCGGCGCAACCACCGCGCACAGTGCGCCGGCGCCCGATTCGCAGCAGAAGGCGCACCTGACCGGCCTGCTGGAGAACATCGTCAACATGGGCTTGCGCACGTCGGTGCAGGTGCTGGACAGCACGCTCGTCTATGCGCCGCCGTCCGTGGCCGACGCCTTGCATATCCCGCCCGGCACCCCCGTGCACAAAAGCCTGCGCGTGCGCAGCACCGATGCCGGGCCGCTCTCGCATATCACCACTTACGTGCCGCAGTCCGTGGCCGATTTCACGCGCGAAGACCTGGAACGCGAACCCCTCCTGATGCTGCTGGAAGCCGCGGGGGTGGAGTTCGGCGGCGCCACGCAGACGATTTCCGCGCGCCTGGCCGATGCGCAGGTCGCGCGCCTGCTGGACGTTGCGGTCGGTTCGGCGTTGCTGGCCGTCACGCGCCTGGTGCGCGACGTGGGCGACCGGCCGGTGCAATTGCTGCAGGGCCTGTACCGGCCCGACCGCTACCAATATCAGTTGCAGCTATCGCGCGTCGGCAGCATCGACGCCAAGGTCTGGGTCAGCGAAGAGCTGTCGGCCCAATTTCATTGAACCCCTCGGAGATCCGCCCATGAATTCGCGCCGCACTTTCCTCTATCAATCCGCCGCCGCGGCGGCACTCGTGTCCGCCCCGTGGGTGGCCCGGTCGCAGGGCGCCGCGCCCATCAAAGTCGGGGTGCTGCACCCGGTGACGGGCGCGCTGGCGTATTCGGGCCAGCAATGCCGCCTGGGCGCGCTGTTGGCCATCGAGGACATCAACAAGGCGGGCGGCATCAAGTCGCTGGGCGGCGCGCCGCTGCAGGCGGTGCTGGGCGATGCGCAATCGCGTCCCGAGGCGGGCTCGGCCGAAGTCGAGAAGATGAACGAGGCGGGGGTATCGGCGATCGTGGGCGCGTATGCGTCGGCGATCTGCCTGGCCACGACGCAGACGGCCGCCAAGTACAACCTGCCGCACGTCGTGGACGTGGGCGTGGCCGACCAGATCGTCGAGCGTGGCTTGAAGAACACCTTCCGTTTCGGTCCGGGCTACCGTGCCTGTAGCGAACGCGCCATCCTGGACCTGGCCGCGCTGAACGACTCCGCCGGCAAGCCGGCCAAGACCGTGATGATCGTGCACGAGGACTCGTTGTTCGGCACGGGCACCGCCGCGCTCCTGTCCAAGGCGCTGCCGGAGCACGGCTTCGAGGTCAAGGAAGTCGTCAAGCACCCGAACCCGACGCGCGACTTCAACAACATCGTGCTGCGCATGCGGTCGGTGAATCCCGACATCGTGATCCCGGCCAACTACTACAACGAATACGCCTTGCTGCTGCGCGCCATGAAGCAGCAGAAGGTGCAGCCCAAGGCCATCTACTCGGTGCTGGGCGGCGCGGCCTCCAGCTACAAGTTCCTGAAGGAATTTCCGGACATCGCCAACGGCATCATCGACTGCAACCACTGGTTCAACCCGAAGGATGCGCGCGTCGCGCCGCTGAAGGCCCGGGTGGAAGAGAAGGGCGCGTACTTCAGTTACGAGGTCTTCATGACCTACACCGCGATGCTGCTGCTGGCCGATGCGCTGGAGCGTGCCAAGTCCGCCGACCGCGCCGCGATCATCGAGGCACTGGCGTCCAGCACCTTCCAGGACAACCTGATGCCCTATGGCCCGACCAAGTTCGTCAATGGCCAGAACACCGGGGCGCAGCCGCTGCTCACGCAGGTGATCGGCGGCGACATCAAGGTGATCTTTCCGGCCGAATACCGCCAGGCCGATGCCGTGTTCCCGCTGAAGGCCTGACAAGATCCATGCTCGATCCCGCCATCCTCTTTTCCTCGGTGCTGAACGGCCTGACGACGGGCGCGGTGTACGCGCTCATCGCCCTGGGCCTGACCCTGATCTACGGGGTGCTGCACATCATCAACTTTGCCCACGGCGCGGCGCTCATGGTGGCGCTGTACGCCGTCTACCTGCTCAAGGACCGGCTGGGCATCGACCCCTATGCCGCCTTGCCGCTGGTCGTGCCCGGCATGTTCGTGCTGGGCTACGCCTTGCAGCGCGTCGTCATCAACCGCGCCAGCCACGGCAAGGACGAGAACATCCTGCTCGTGACGCTGGGCCTGGCGATCGTGCTGGAGAACCTGGCGCTGGTCTGGTTCAAGTCCGACACGCGCAGCATCGACACCGCGTACACGCTGTCCACGGTCGAGATCGGCCCGGCCATGATCGCGCTGCCCAAGGTCATCGCCTTCTGCGGCGCGCTGGCGGTGGCGGCGGTGCTGTTCTGGATCATCCGCAGCACCGACCTGGGCCGCGCCATCCGCGCCGTCGCCCGCGAAAAGCAGGGCGCCAAGCTGATGGGCATCGACGTGGAAAAGGTCTACGCGGTGTCGTTCGGCATCGGCATGGCCTGCCTGGGCGCGGCGGCGTGCTTTCTGCTGCCGGCCTACTACGTCAATCCGCAGGTGGGCAGCGGCTTCGTGCTGGTCGCCTTCACCATCGTGGTGCTGGGCGGCATGGGCAGTTTCGTGGGGGCGCTGGTGGGCGGACTGCTCATTGGCGTGGTGGAGTCCATCGGCGGCCTGTTCCTGGGCGACTCGCTGGGACAGATGGGCATCTTCGCGATCTTCATCGCGGTGCTGCTGTTTCGCCCGCAGGGGCTGTTCGGGGCGAGGGGCTGAGCATGAAACGGGATCTTTTCGCTATCGCGCTATTCGGGGTGGTGCTCGTGGCCGTGGCCGCGCTGGCCCAGTCGGGCGTGCTGCTGACGTTCGTGATGATGTCGCTCTACGCGGCGCTGCTGTCGCAGGCCTGGAACATCCTGGGTGGATACGGCGGCCAGCTGTCGTTCGGGCATGCGCTCTTTTTTGGCGTGGGCGCGTACGCGCAGGCGCTGGGCCAGTTGAACCTGGGCCTGAACCCGTGGCTGGTGCTGCCCATGGCGATTGCGCTAGGCGCGCTGGTCGGCGTGGCGGTGGGCGGGCTGACGTTCCGCTACGGGCTCAAGGGCTCGTATTTTGCGCTGGTGACGCTGGCATTCGCTGAAGTCTTTCGCATCCTGGCGCTGTCGGCCTCGTTTACCGGCGGCGGCGTCGGGCTGATGGTGCCGCTGCAGGAAGGCGTGGCCAACATGCAGTTCGGCTCGCGCCGCGGCTACATCTACCTGCTGCTTGCGTTCGTGCTGCTGGCCCTGCTGGTGACCGCGTGGCTGCGCCATTCGCGCTTCGGCGCCTACCTGCAGGCCGTGCGCGACAACGAGGACGCGGCGCGCGCCATCGGCGTGAATCCGCTGCGCGTCAAGCTGGGCGGCATTGCGCTGTCGGCCGCCTTCATGAGCGTGGCCGGCGCCTTCTACGTGCAGGTCTTCCAGTACATCGACCCCGGCATCGCCTTTGGCTCGGCCGTATCGGTGGAGGCGCTGGTGGGCGCCATCGTGGGCGGCATGGGGACCCTGTGGGGACCGCTGCTGGGCGCGGTGACGCTGCATGCGCTGGCCGACCTGACCCGCAACCTCTTCGGCGAGCTGCCGGGCATCAGCATGGTGATCTACGGCGTGGTGCTGATCCTGATCGTGATGTTCATGCCGCGCGGCATCACCGGCGGCGGGCAGTCGCTTGGCCGCCTGTTTGGAATGAAGGAGCGCGCCCGTGTCTGACATCCTGCTTCAAGCGCGCAATTTGTCCATCACGTTCGGCGGCCTGAAGGCCGTGCAGGACGTGAGCCTGGATGTGCGGGAAGGCTCGCTGACCGCGCTGGTCGGCCCCAACGGCGCGGGCAAGACCACGCTGTTCGGCCTGCTGTCGGGTTTTCTGAAGCCCGGGTCGGGTTCGGTGCACTTCGCCGGCCAGGACATCACCGGGCAGGCGCCGCACGAATCCGCGCGGCTCGGTCTGACCCGCACTTTCCAGATCGTGCAGCCATTCGGCGCGCAGACCGTGCGCCAGAACATCGCCGTGGGGGCGCATCTGCGCCTGGCGGACCGCGACGAGGCGCTTGCCGCGGCCGAGGCCGTGGCCGCGCGCGTCAACCTGCAGGCCTCGCTGGATAAGCCCGCCGCGGATCTGACGGTGGCCGGACGCAAGCGCCTGGAGCTGGCGCGCGCGCTGGCCACACGGCCGCGCCTCCTGCTGCTGGACGAGGTGCTGGCGGGCCTGAACCCCAGTGAGATCGACGAGATGATTCCGGTGGTGAAAAAGCTGGTGGACGATGGCGTCACCGTGCTGATGATCGAACACGTGATGCGGGCGGTGATGAGCCTGGCCGAGCATGTGTGGGTGCTGGCGCAGGGCCGCCTGATCGCCTCGGGCACGCCCGGCGAGGTCACGCGCGACCCGAAGGTCGTGGAGGCCTATCTGGGCCACGGCGCGGCGGCGCGGCTTGCCGCGCAGGGAGCGCCGGCATGAGCGCGTTGCTGGAGGTCAAAGGCTTGCGGGCGGGCTACGGGCGCATGGAAGTGCTGCGCGGCGTGGACCTGGACGTGGGCGCGGGCGAGATCGTGGTGCTGCTGGGCAGCAACGGCGCGGGCAAATCCACCCTGAACAACACGGTGTGCGGCCTGTGCCGGCCGTGGGGCGGCACGGTGCGCTTCGAAGGCCAGGACCTGACTGGCCGCCACTACCGTCAGGTGGTGCAGGCGGGCCTGATCCAGGTGCCCGAGGGGCGCCGCGTGTTCCCGAACCTGAGCGTGCGCGAGAACCTGGAACTGGGCTCGTTCACCCGGGCGCGCGCGCGCCGCGCGCAGAACCTGGACAAGGTGCTGGACATTTTTCCGCGGCTGCGCGAACGCCTGGATCAGCTGGCCGGCACGATGTCGGGCGGGGAGCAGCAGATGCTGGCCATCGGCCGCGGCCTCATGGCCGAGCCGCGCCTCCTGATCCTGGACGAACCCTCGCTTGGCCTGTCGCCGCTGATGGTCGAGGAACTGTTCGGCCTCATCAAGCGGTTGCATGGCGACGGACTGGCGATCTTGCTGGTCGAGCAGAACGTGGGCCAGTCTCTCGAAACCGGGCAGCGGGCCTATGTGCTGGAAAACGGCGCCGTGCGCTACAGCGGCAGCTGTCCCGACCTTTTGGCCAGCGACGACGTGCGCCGCGCCTATCTGGGGATGTAATCATGGCCCAGCCTCAAACCCTGGCCCAGAAGCTGATCGCCGCCGCCTGCGGGCGGGAGACGGTGGCCGAAGGCGAAATCGTGACCTGTGCGGTCGACCTGGCGATGTTCCACGATTCCAGCGGCCCCCGGCGCCTGCAGCCCATGTTGCAAGAGCTGGGCGCCACGTTGTGGGACCCGTCCCGCATCGTGCTGGTCATCGACCACTACGTGCCGGAATCGGACGACGAATCGCGCCGCATCGTGCGCATCGCGCGCGATTGGGCCGCGGAGCAGCAACTGCCCAACGTGTATGACTCGGTCGGCATCTGTCACGTGGTGGTGCCGCAGCACGGCCACATCCGCCCCGGCATGTTCTGTGTGGGTGGCGATTCGCATTCGCCGACCGGCGGCGCGTTTGGCGCGTATATGTTCGGCATCGGCAGCACCGAAATGCTGGGCGTGGCGGTCACCGGCCAGATCTGGGTCAAGGTGCCCAAGACGCTGATGATGCACTGGCGCGGCCAGCTGGCGGCCGGCGTCACCGCCAAGGACATGATGCTGCACATGATCGGCCGCTACGGCATGAACGGCGGGCGCTACCAGGCGGTGGAATTCTGCGGCGAGGCCGTGCGCGCGCTGTCCATGCAAGAGCGCATGACGCTGTCGAACATGAGCGCCGAGCTGGGCTCGCAGGTGGGCCTGATCGCCCCGGACGAGACCACCGCGGCCTATCTGCGCGAGGCGGGCGTGACGGCGGACCTGGACCTGGCGCGTTGGCAGAGCGACCCGCAGGCCGACGCCGAATGGCACGAGTTCGATGCCGCGGCGCTGGCCCCGCAGGTCGCCGCGCCGCACAGCCCGGCCAACGCGCGCGGCGTGGACCAATACAACGACGTACCGGTGCAGGTGGCCTACATCGGCGCCTGCACCGGCGCCAAGCTGGACGACCTGCGCGCCGCGGCCAGCGTGCTGCGCGGCCGCCGGCTGGCGGACGGCATGCAACTGATGGTGGCGCCGGCCAGCCGCGTGGATCAGGAACAGGCCGACCGCGAAGGCGTCATGCAGGTGCTGCGCGACGCCGGGGCCCAGGTGCTGGCCACGTCTTGCGGCGCCTGTGCGGGCTATGGCGGGTCCATTCCGGACGGCGCCAGCGTCATTTCCACCACCGCGCGCAATTTCAAGGGGCGCATGGGCTCGGAGACCGCGCAGGTCTACCTGGCGTCGCCCTACACCGTCGCGGCGTCGGCCGTGGCGGGCCGCGTGGCCGATCCCCGGGAGTTCCTGGCATGAACGCAGACACCACGACGCACCGCGTCTGGCGCGTGGGCGCGGACATCGACACCGATGCGCTGGCGCCGGGCGCCTACATGAAATTCGGCATCGACGAGATCGCTCGCCACTGCCTGCAGCGGGTCCGTCCCGAATTCGCCGGCCAGGTCCAGCCCGGCGACGTGCTGGTGGCCGGCCCCAACTTCGGCATCGGCTCGTCGCGCGAGCAGGCGGCCGCGGCGCTCGTGCGCCTGGGCGTGGCCGCCGTGATCGCGCCGTCCTTCAACGGCCTGTATTTCCGCAACGCGTTCAACGTGGGGCTGCTGCTCCTGACGTGCAGCCAGGCCGACACCCTTGCCGAGGGCGAAGGCATCACGTTCGACCCGGCCGCCGGCCGCATCGGCCGTCCCGGCGGTACGCCCGCCGAATTGCACTGCGAGCCCGTGCCCGGCTTCCTGCTTGACATGGTGCAGGCCGGCGGACTGCTGAATCTGCTGAAACAGCGTCAAACCTCTTAGGAACAACATCATGCTTGACCCCGTTACCCTGGCGGTCCTGAAGGGCCACCTGGAACAGATCGCCGACGAAATGGACGCGACGCTGTACCGCAGCGCGTTCAATCCCATCATCGCCGAGGCCCATGACGCCTGCCACGGCATGTACGACGCCGCCACCGGCGCCACGCTGATCCAGGGCAAGTCGGGCCTGCCCGTCTTCGTGGGCGCGATGGCGTTCGCGGTGAAGGCGGCCGCCAAGGCGGCGGCCGACCGTGGCGGCATGGTGGATGGCGACGTGTGGCTGTTCAACGATCCGTACGAAGGCGGCACGCACGCCAACGACTTCAAGCTGGTCAAGCCGGTGTTCCGCGGCGGCAAGCTGTTCTGCTTTCTGGCGTCGGCGGCCCACTGGCATGACGTGGGCGGCGCGGTGCCCGGCAACTACAACCCGGCCGCCACCGAATGCTGGCAGGAAGCGGTGCAGATCCCGCCCGTGCGCATCGTGCGCGCGGGCGTGCTGGACCAGGACGTGCTGGCCATCCTGAAGGCCAACACCCGTCTGCCCGACAGCCTGTGGGGCGATCTGAACGGCCAGCTCGCGGCGCTGGAACTGGGCGCGCGCCGGCTGGACGGTCTGCTGGACGAATACGGCGACGCCACGGTGCTGGAGTCCCTGGACACCCTGCGCGAACGGGCGCGCCGCCTGATGCGCGATCACATCGCCCGCCTGCCGGATGGCGAGTACGCCTTTGAAGACATGCTGGACAACGACGGTGTGCGCGACGCGCCGCTGCGCATCGCGCTCAAGCTCACCATCGCCGGTGACCGCCTGGGGCTGGACTTCACCGGCACGTCGCCGGCCTGCGCGGGTCCGGTCAACATCTCGCGCGCCACCGCCATCGCGGCCTGCTATGTGGCGCTCAAGCACCTGTTCCCGGATGTCCCAGCCAACGCGGGCGTGCTGGACGCGGTGGAGGTGACGCTGCCGGACGGCCTGGTGATCTCGGCCGACCGTCCGCGTCCGGTGGGCGGCTACACCGAGACCATCCTGCGCATGATCGACGTGATCTTCTGCGCGATGGCCCAGGCCGCGCCGGACCGCGCCATGGCGCAGGCCTACGGCACCATCAACGCGCTGTCGATCGCCGGCTACCGCAGCGACGCCGCCCGCAAGGGCCAGCGCTGGGTGATGTTCAGCTTCTTTGGCGGCGGCCACGGCGGGCATTCGGACGGCGACGGCCTGAGCCACGGCAACGCGCCGATCTCCACCGCCACCATTCCGCCGCTGGAAATCCTGGAAGCGGCGTATCCGGTGCGCTTCACGCAATGGGCGCTGCGTCCGGATTCGGCGGGCGATGGCGCGCATCGCGGTGGCCTGGGCGCCATCTATGAAATTGAATTACTGGAAGACAGCGCCGAGGCCTTCATCTTCGGCGAGCGCGGCCGCAGCGCGCCCAAGGGCATCGCGGGCGGCGGCCAGGCCGCGCTCAACGTCTTTCGCTATCAGCAGGACGGCCAGTGGCTGTCCCCGCCCATGAGTTCGAAGATGCTGGGCATCCGGCTGCAGCGCGGCGACCGCGTGCGCCTGGAAACCCCGGGCGGAGGCGGCTATGGCGATCCCGCGCGGCGTGACCCCGCGGCGCGCGAGCACGACCGCAAGATGGGCTATGTGAGCGACATTCAGAAGGAGCAGTCGGCATGAGCGCGGCGCAAGGTTTGGTGGTGGGCGTGGACGTGGGCGGCACGTTCACGGATCTGTTCGTGCTGGACGAGGCGGGCGGCAGCGCCCGCGTGGTCAAGGTGCCGTCGACCCGCGGCGAGGAAGCGCGCGGTTTCATGAACGGCATCGCCCGCGTGGCTGACGGCGCGGGCGACATCGCGACGATCGTGCACGGCACCACCGTGGGCACCAACGCACTGCTGGAGCGCAAGGTCGCGCGCACCGGCATCATCACGACCGAGGGCTTTCGCGACGTGCTGGAAATGCGCCGCCGCGACCGGCCGCAGACCTGGGGCCTGCGCGGCAACTATGAACCCGTCGTGCCGCGCGATCTGCGCCTGGAAGTGCGCGAGCGCGTGCTGGCCGATGGCGCGCTGCACACGCCCGTGGACCTGGACCAGGTCGAGGCTGCAGCGCGCACGCTGCTGGCGCAAGGCTGCGAGGCGGTCTGCGTGTTCTTCGTGAACGCCTACGCCAATCCCGTCAACGAGGCCCAGGCTGCCGCCCGCGTGCGGTCCATCTGGCCCAACGGCAACGTCACCGCCGCCACTGAGGTGCTGCCCGAGATTCGCGAGTTCGAGCGGTGCTCGACGGCGGTGCTGAACGCCGCGCTGCAGCCCGTGGTGGGCAGCTACCTGACGCGCCTGGAATCCGATCTCCAGCAGCACGGCTTCCAGGGCGAACTGCTGGTGGTGCAGAGCAATGGCGGCGTGATGTCGCGCCAGACGGCGTGCGACGTGCCCGTGCGCACGGCCTTGTCGGGGCCGGCGGCCGGCGTCATCGCGTGCGCGGCCATTGCCCGCGCCGCAGGCTTTCCCAATGTGGTCACGGGCGACATGGGCGGCACCTCGTTCGACGTGTCGCTGGTGGCCGAGGGCGAGGCCTCGCTGTCGGCGCAGACCGCCATCGACTTCGGCATGGTCGTGCGCGCGCCGATGATCCAGATCGAAACCATTGGCGCGGGCGGCGGCTCGATCGCCAGCGTCGACGCCGGCGGGCTGCTGCAGGTCGGCCCTGAATCCGCGGGCAGCATTCCCGGCCCGGCCTGCTATGGCCGCGGCAACACCCGGCCCACCGTCACGGACGCCAACGTGCTGCTGGGCCGCATTGCCGCGGACCGCCCGCTGGGCGGCGGTCTTCTGGCCAAGATGGACGTCGACCTGTCGCGCGCCGCCATCGAGGAACACGTGGCGCGTCCGCTGGGACTGGACGTCCATGCGGCCGCGGAAGCCATCCTGACGGTCGCCAACGCCAAGATGGCCGGCGCGATCCGCGTCGTGTCCATCGAGCGCGGCCACGATCCGCGCAAGTTTGCCTACATGCCGTTCGGCGGCGGCGGCGCGCTGCACGTGTGCGCCATGATGAACGAGGTGGACGCCGCCCACGGCATCGTGCCGCGCTATCCGGGCGTGACGTCGGCGCTGGGCTGCGTCATGGCCGACATGCGCCATGACGGCGTGCAGACCCTGAACGTGGCGCTGGACGCGCTGGACGCGGCCGACCTGCTGGCCCGCATCGACGAGCTGGCAGACGCCTGCCAGCAGCGCCTGGATTCGGCGGGCGTGTCGTTCGAGGGCATCCGCGAAAGCATCGAACTGGACATGCTGTACGTGGGCCAGAGCCACACCGTGCGCGTCGAGGTGGGCCGCGCGGACATCAGCCGCGAAGGCATCGCCGCCGCATTCGATCGCGCCTACCAGGCCGCCTTTGGCCGCAGCCTCACCGGCATTGCGGTGCGCATTCTGAACCTGCGCTACGCGCGGATCGGCCAGCGTCCCAAGTTCGATCTGGCCCTCCTGGCGCCCACCAGCACAGCCATGCCTGCGGCGCTGGGCACGCAGGCAGTCTTTCATGCCGGGCAATGGCACGATGCGGTGCGCTACGCGCGCCTGGACCTGCCGGTCGGCGCCGAGGTGGCGGGCCCGGCCATCCTGGAACAGCCCGACACCACCATCTGGATCGAGCCCGGCTTTGCGGGCCGGGTCGATTCTCTGGGCAATCTGCTGATCGCCCGGACTGCATCGTAGGAGCCCGCCATGCACGCCTTCGATCCCCGCACGACCGCGCTGGTCATCATCGACCTGCAGAACGACTTCCTGGCGCCGGGCGGTGCCTACGACCGCGGCGGCGCGGTCAGCCCGCAGGCCAGGGCCTTGCCCGCGCGGGTCGCGCCCGTGGCCCGCGCGCTCAAGGGGCAGGGCGGTTTCGTGGCCGCCAGCCAGTTCACGCTGTGGCCCGATGCGCACGGCGAACCCATGATCTCGCCGCATCTCAAGCAACTGCGCCCGTTCCTGCGCCGTGGCGATTTCGTGGCCGGCTCACCCGGGCAGGCAAACGTGGCCGAGCTGGACGGGCTGGTCGACGTATCGGTCTGGAAGGTCGCGTACTCCGCCTTCTTCAACACGCAGCTCGACTGGGTGCTGCGGCGCGCGGGCATCTCCAGCGTGGTGGTGGCCGGCATCGTCACCAATGGCGGGGTCGCCAGCACGGTGCGCGATGCCCACATGCGCGACTATCACGTGACGGTGCTGGCCGATGGCTGCGCCGCGCCCACGCCTGCCATGCACGAGGCCGCGCTGGCGGACCTGCGCACGGTGGCCGAGGTGGTGTCGTGCCAGGACCTGCTGGACAGGCTGGCATCGTGAGCGCACCCGTCGTCAGGAGGGGCGTGGCGCCGGGCGCCGACGCGATGCACGTGCCGGTGGCCATCATCGGCGCGGGCGCCTGCGGCCTGACCGCCGCGCTGCGTCTGGCCAGCGCCGGCATCGAGACGGTGCTGATCGAACGCGATGCCGTGCCCACCGGATCCACGGCGCTGTCTTCCGGTTTCATTCCCGCGGCAGGCTCTGCCGTGCAGCGCGCCGCAGGCATCGAGGACGACGCGCAGCGCTTTGCCGCCGACATCCAGGCCAAGGCCAACGGCACGGCCTCGCCAGCCCTGGTGGCTGCCTACACCGGCGCGGCCGCCGCCGCCATGGACGCATTGGGCGCGCACGGGCTGCGCTTCGAGGTGCTGGACGGCTTCCTGTATCCGGGACACACGGCGCGGCGCATGCACACGCTGCCCGAGCGCACCGGCGCGGCGCTGGTCGCCGCCCTGGAACGCGCCGCCACTGGGGCAGGCGCCTACCTGCTGACGCGCGCGCTGGCCCGCGAAATCTGGACGGACGACGAAGGCCAAGGCCGCGTGTCGGCGGTGGGCTGCGAACGCCCGGACGGCTCGGTCGACGTGATCGGCTGCGATGTCCTGATCCTGGCCTGCAACGGTTTTGGCGGCAACGCCGCGATGGTGGGCGAGTACCTGCCCGCCATGCGCGAGGCCGTCTACGGCGGCCATGCGGGCAACGACGGCAGCGCCATCCAGTGGGGCACGCAGCTGGGCGCGCGTCTGGCGGACCTGGGCGGCTACCAGGGCCATGGCTCCTGGGCCACGCCACAAGGCGCGCTGATTTCCTGGGCGGTGATGATGGACGGCGGCGTGCAGATCAACCGCGAGGGCCGGCGCTTTCACGACGAGACGCACGGCTATTCCGAGGCCGCGGTCCACGTGCTGGCGCAGCCGGACTCGGTCGCCTGGAACGTCTTCGACGACCGCACGCTTGCGCTGGCGCGCGGGTTTCCGGACTTTGTGCAGGCCGAGCAAGGCCAGGCGCTCAAGACGTGCGCCGGCGTGCCCGAGTTGGCCGCGCTGATCGGCTGCGATCCGCTCGTGCTGGACCAGACGCTGGATGCGGTCCGCCCCGGCGCGCCGGATCCGCTGGGACGCCGCTTTGAACGGACCCTGCAGGAGCCGTACCACGCGGTCAAGGTGACCGGCGCACTCTTTCACACACAAGGCGGATTGGACATCGACGCGCAATGCCGCGTTCTGGACAACGCCGGCCAGGCGCTGCCCAACCTCTTGGCCGCGGGCGGCGCCGCCCGAGGCGTTTCGGGCAACGACGTGTCGGGCTATCTGTCCGGCAACGGCTTGCTCAGCGCGGTTGCGGGCGGCCATATCGCCGCGGCCACGGCGGCGGCGCTGCTCGGGCGCCGCCTGGATTAGGAACCCAAGATGCAAACACAGAATCTGAAAGCGCAATTGGCGGCCGGCACCGTGCTGGCTCCCGGCGTCTACGACGCCTTGTCGGCGCTGATCGCCGAGCAGGCGGGCTTTTCCGCGCTGTACCTGTCGGGCGCGTCGATCGCTTACTCGCGGCTGGGCCGTTCGGACATTGGCCTGACCACGTACACCGAGGTCGAGGACACGCTGGCCCGCATCGCCGAGCGCGTGTCGGCGGCCGTGATCGTGGATGCCGACACGGGATTCGGCAACGCGCTGAACACCCAGCGCACCGTGCGCGGCTTCGAGCGCGCGGGCGCGGCCATGATCCAGCTCGAAGACCAGACCTTTCCCAAGCGCTGCGGCCACCTGGACGGCAAGAGCGTGATTCCCGCTGCCGAGATGTGCGGCAAGCTGCGCGCCGCCGTGGACGCACGCGTCAATGCGTCGACGCTGATCCTGGCGCGCACCGACGCGCTGGCGTCCGAGGGCCTGGAGGCGGCGCTGGACCGCGCAGAATCCTATCTGCAAGCCGGTGCGGACGCGCTCTTCATCGAAGCGCTGCGCACGCCGGAGCAGATGCGCGCGGCCTGCGACCGCTTTGCGGCGCGCGTGCCGCTCTTGGCCAACATGGTGGAGGGCGGCAAGACGCCGGTGCAGGACGCCGGCGCGCTCGCCGCCGTCGGGTTTCGCATCGTGATCTTCCCGGGCGGCACCGCGCGCGCCGTCGCGCATACGCTGCAGGGTTACTACGGCAGCCTGCGCCAGCACGGCACCACGGGGCCGTGGAAGGACAGCATGCTGGACTTCGATGGGCTGAACGACGTCATCGGCACGCCGGAATTGCTGGCGCAGGGGCGGCGGTACGAAGGCTGAACGCTTGCGCAGGGGCGGCGGTACGAAGGCTGAACGCTTGCGCGGGGGCCGCCGGTCAGCGGCCTGGCTTCAGCGCGGCGTGCGCTGGTGCGGCACGAGCGGCGGCACGGGCTGGCCGGCGATCAATTCCCAGAAGTCCGGCAGAAAGCACTCGGCCACCAGCAGCGGCTGGCCCTGGCGCCAGAACACCGAGCGGCGCGCCCAGATCCGGCCGGCCTGCAGCGCGCGGGCTTCGGGCGGCAGCACGTTCGAGGCGGTGGCATGGAACGGCACGGGCGACGCCAGGCGGCGGCACGCAAAGGGTGACCGGATCACCGTGCTGTCGTGATACAGCATGTCGGCGAGCGGCCGGGTCAACAGGCGCCGCATGCCTTGCCAGGCCCCGTGCGAGGCCGTCAGCGGCGTCAGGCTGCGCGCCGGGACGCTGTCCACACCGTTCACGGACATCAATACCTCGCGGATCCACACCGGTGCGCCCGGCGCAATGCGCATCGCACGCGCCTCGTCGGCCGGCGCGCCATCGGCATACTCGGCCAACACCCGCAGACGCACCTGCCCGACCTGGCGCAAGCCGGCGGTAAGTGCGCCCGGCCGGAACAGCCAGTGGCGTTGGGCGGGGGACAGAATGGCCGGGGCTTGCGCCAGCCAGCCAGCGGCGAGAGGGGGGCAATGGGCTGCGGGTTTCGTCATGGCTGCGTATTATGCCAAGCCTCGCGACGCCAAGCCCCGCGGCAAGGCCGTCTGCGTCGCAATGCCGCAGGGCAGGGGCAAGGGCAAGGGCAGCGTAGCCAGCCCAAGGGCAAGGGCAAGGGCAGGGTAGCCGGCCCGCATACAATACCGCCCATGGAAAAAGTACGTATCTCCAAGCTCATGTCCGAGCGCGGACTCTGTTCCCGCCGCGAGGCGGACAGCTATATCGAGCGCGGCTGGGTCCGCGTCGACGGCGTCGTCGTGTCCGAATTGGGCGCGCGCGCCTATCCCGACCAGGTCATCACGCTGGAACGCGCCGCGCACGCGCGCCAGACCTCCCGCGTCACCATCCTGATCAACAAGCCCGTGGGCTATGTGTCCGGCCAGGCCGAAAAAGGCTACACGCCCGCCGTGGCGCTGATCGATTCACGCTCGCGCTTTGCCGGCGACCGCGCCCCGCAGCGCTTCGAACGCGCCCACCTCGACGGCCTGGCCGTCGCTGGCCGCCTGGACATCGATTCGCAAGGGCTGCTCGTCCTGACGCAGGACGGCCGCGTCGCCAAGCAACTGATTGGCGAAGACTCCACCATCGACAAGGAATATCTGGTGCGTGTGCAGGGCGAGCTCTCCGACAACGGGTTGGCCTTGCTGAACCACGGCCAGTCGCTGGACGGCAAGCCGCTCAAGCGCGCCCAGGTGCGCTGGCAGAACCACGACCAACTGCGTTTCGTGCTGCGGGAAGGCAAGAAACGCCAGATCCGCCGCATGTGCGAAATGGTGGGCTTGAAAGTGATCGGCCTCAAACGCGTGCGCATCGGCCGTGTTGCGCTGGGCGACCTGCCGCTGGGCCAATGGCGCTATTTGCGCGACGACGAGTCCTTCTGACACTCGCTCCCTGATTAGTCACCCGTCCCGACATCTGCTGTCGGCGTACTAAGGATTTTTCAGTCTGTTTCGGCCTTAGCCGCGTTTCATGAAAGCAGGCGTATCCTTCGCTTGCCAGTGGCTGCCCAGCCGCTCCATCAGGAACTCGATGAAGATCCGGGTCTTGGCGGGCAGCAGGCGCGTCTCGGTGACGGCGTGGACCGGAAACGGGCCAAGCTGCCAGTCGGGCAGCACGCGCTGCAACTGGCCGGACTGCTGTTCCGCCAACTGACCTCCCACCAGCACCGCAATGCCCGCGCCCAGCATGGCCAGGCGGCGGGCCATGGCGACGCCGTTGACGGAAAACCGGTTGCCCGGCGTGAACTCGATGTGCTGTTCGCCGTTGGTGAGCGGCCAGCGCGTCACGCGGCCGGCGCCTTCCGCGCGGAACTCAATGCACTCGTGCCGGGTCAAGTCGCTGGGATGCTTCGGTTCGCCGTGCTTCTCCAGGTATTCGCGCGAGGCATACAGGTAGGCAGGCAGCATGCCCAGCAATCTTGCAATCTGGGTCGAGTCGGGCAGGTCGCCGATTTCGATCGACACGTCGCAGGTCTGGAACACGCGCGATGCGTGGTCCGGGTTCGCGAGGTCCAGGAAAAACGTCACATCGGGATAGCGCCGGGAAAACTCCATGAACGATTCAGCCAGGAAGTCCGTGCCGAAGTCCGCGGGCATGTTCACCCGCAGCGGCCCGGCCGGCGTGTCCACCAGCTTCTGCAGTTCTTCATGGGCGATCTGCGCCTCGGCCACGATGCGCTGGCAGCGTTCGAAATACAACCGCCCGGCGTCGGTCAGTTCCACCTTGCGCGTGGTGCGGCTCAGCAGCCGCAGCCCCACGGACCGCTCCAATTCGGCCACCTGGCGAGACAAGGTCGACTTTGGCACGCCCAGCGAAGCCGCGGCGCGGCTAAAACTGTTTGTCTTGGCGACCTCGACGAAGAGTTCCATTCCCTGTAGGCGTTTCATGACCGAATTTTGTCACAGTGCGGATCGGACAATTGTCCCATAAATGGAATGATGTTTTCTCTTCATGCCCCTTTGTTTCTAAAGCGGGATAACTCAGAATGCGAGTTCTGCAATGCAGCAATGCGATAAACGTCCAGCCTTGCGTGTTCCACGCGAATCCACCCAGGTCGAACGCCGCGGACCGCGCCAAGACGGTCTGACGGGCTGATGTTCTTCGCAGAATCGCCCCAGGCAAACCGGCTCCTTCAGGGCCAACCGGCACGCGGCGTTTGCGCGGCGCGGGGCTACCTTTATTGAAATCGGGAATGCAATCTATGAATAAGAAAAGCGCTATGTGGCGCGGCGCGGCGGTTTTCGCGCTGACGGCATCGGCTCTCACCCTGGCCGCTTGCGGCAAGAAGCAAGAGGCGCCCCAGGCGGGCAAGCCGCAGGTCACGGTCGTCACCTTGGCGACGCAGCCCGTTTCCCTTACCACCGAACTGCCTGGCCGCACGTCCCCGTTCCGCGTGGCCGAAGTCCGCCCGCAGGTCAACGGCATCGTCCAGAAGCGCCTCTTCACCGAGGGCGGCGAGGTCAAGGCCGGCGAACAGCTCTATCAGATCGATCCCGCCCTCTACCAGGCCAACGTCGACAGCCAGAAGGCTGCGCTGGCCCGCGCCCAGGCGCAGCAGAAGACGGCCGCGCTGCTGGCCGAACGCTACAAGCCGCTGGTCGCCACCCGCGCGGTCAGCCAGCAGACCTACGACAACGCCGTCGCCTCGCGCGATCAGGCCGCCGCCGACGTGCTGTCGGCCAAGGCGGCGCTGGACACGGCCCGCATCAACCTCGTATACACCAAGGTGCTGTCGCCCATCGACGGCATCATCGGCCGCTCCGCGGTCACCGAAGGCGCGCTCGTGACGGCCAACCAGACCAGCGCGCTCGCCGCAGTGCAGCAAATCGACCCCATCTACGTCGACCTCACGCAGTCCAGCGTGCAATTGCTGCGCCTGCAGGACGCCCTGGCCAGCGGCCAGCTGCAAAAGGCCGACGGCGAGCAGGCCGCGCTGGTCACGCTGACGCTGGAAGACGGCTCGCAATACAAAGAGACCGGCAAGCTCCAGTTTTCGGAAGTGACCGTGGACCCGGGCACGGGCTCGATCACGCTGCGCGCGGTGTTCCCCAATCCCGACCGGCGCCTGTTGCCCGGCATGTTCGTGCGCGCGCGCCTGGCTGACGGCGTCGCGGCCGACGGCCTGCTGGTGCCGCAGCGCGGCGTGACGCGCAACCAGCGCGGCCAGCCGACCGCGCTGGTCGTCAACGCCAAGAACCAGGTCGAATTGCGTGACCTGAAGACCGACCGCGCCATCGGCGACAAGTGGCTCGTGACGGACGGCCTGTCGGCCGGCGACCGCGTGATCGTGGAAGGCCTGCAGATGGTGCGCCCCGGCGTTGAAGTCGTCGCCACCGAGGCCAGCGCCAAGGCGCCGCAGCCGCAGCAGCCGCAAGCTGCCGGCGCCGCGCCGGCCAAGCAGTAATCAGGGAGCCACGCATGGCAAAGTTTTTTATCGACAGGCCGGTATTTGCCTGGGTGATCGCGATCGTGCTGATGATGGCCGGCGCGCTGTCCATCCTGCAATTGCCGGTTGCCCAGTATCCCAACATCGCGCCGCCCGCCATCGGCATCGCGGTGACCTACCCGGGCGCGTCCGCGCAGACCGTGCAGGACACCGTCGTGCAGGTGATCGAACAGCAGATGAACGGTCTTGACGGCCTGCAGTACATCTCCTCAGAAAGCAACTCCGACGGCAGCATGTCCATCACGCTGACCTTCAAGCAGGGCACCAACCCCGACACCGCGCAGGTGCAGGTCCAGAACAAGCTTGCGCTGGCGCAGCCGCTTCTGCCGCAGGAAGTGCAGCAGCAGGGCATCCGCGTCACCAAGGCCACCAAGAACTTCCTGATCGTGGCGGGCTTCGTGTCCACCGATGGCTCGATGACCAAGGACGACCTGGCCGACTACGTCGCCTCGTACGTGCAGGATCCCATCAGCCGCACGCAGGGCGTGGGCGACTTCCAGCTCTTCGGCTCGCAGTATGCGATGCGGATATGGCTGGACCCGGCCAAGCTCGTCAATTACGGACTGACCACGGTCGACATCACCACCGCGATCAAGGAACAGAACGTCCAGGTGTCGTCCGGCCAGCTGGGCGGCCTGCCGTCCGTGCGCGGCCAGCAACTGAACGCCACCATCATCGGCCCGTCGCGCCTGCAGACGCCCGAGGACTTCGGCGAGATCCTGCTCAAGGTCAATGCCGACGGTTCGCAGGTGCGCCTGCGCGATGTCTCGCGCATCGAACTGGGCGGCCAGACGTACGCCATCGACAGCTTCTACAACGGCAATCCGGCTTCGGGCCTGGCCATCAAGCTGGCGCCGGGCGCCAACGCGCTGGACACGGCGCAGGCGGTGCGCGACACCATCAACAACCTCAAGCCGTATTTCCCGCCGGGCATGGACGTCGTCTATCCGTACGACACGACGCCGTTCGTCAGCCTGTCGATCCATGAAGTGTTCAAGACGCTGGTCGAGGCCATCATCCTGGTGTTCCTGGTGATGTATCTCTTCCTGCAGAACTTCCGCGCCACCATCATTCCCACGCTTGCCGTGCCGGTGGTGCTGCTGGGCACGTTCGGCGTGCTGGCCGCCTTCGGTTATTCCATCAACACCTTGACCATGTTCGGCATGGTGCTGGCCATTGGCCTGCTGGTCGACGACGCCATCGTGGTCGTGGAAAACGTCGAGCGGGTGATGGCCGAAGAGGGCCTCACGCCCAAGCAGGCCACGCGCAAGTCCATGAGCCAGATCACCGGCGCGCTGATCGGCATTGCGATGGTGCTGGCCGCCGTGTTCATCCCGATGGCGTTCTTCGGTGGCTCCACGGGCGTCATCTACCGGCAGTTCTCGATCACGATCGTGTCCTCGATGGTGCTGTCCGTGATCGTGGCCATCGTCTTCACCCCGGCCTTGTGCGCGACGCTGCTCAAGCCCATTCCCAAGGGCCATCATGGCGCCAAGAGGGGCTTTTTCGGGTGGTTCAACCGCACGTTCGAACGCAGCAGCAACGGCTACGCCAACACCGTCGCGCGCGGCCTGAACCGCACCAAGCGCCTGATGGTCGTGTATCTGGCGCTGGTCATCGCGATGGGCTGGCTGTTCACCCGCATCCCGACCGCGTTCCTGCCGGCCGAGGATCAGGGCATCCTGTTCGCCCAGATCCAGACGCCCGCCGGCGCCACCGCCGAGGCCACCAAGGCCGTCATCGACGACGCCACCAAGTACCTGCTGACCGAAGAAAAGGACGCCGTCACCTCGGTGTTCGCGGTCGACGGCTTTAACTTCGGCGGCCGCGGCCAGAACGCGTCCATCCTGTTCATCAAGCTGCGCGACTGGGAAGAGCGCGGCGACGCCAGCCTGAAGGCCGCCGCCGTGGCCGGGCGCGCCAACGCGCATTTCGCCCAGACGGAACGCCGTGCGAAATTGTTCGTCGTGCCGCCGCCGTCCGTGATGGAACTGGGCAACGTCACCGGCTTTGACTTCCAGCTCATGGACCGCGCCGGCGTGGGCCACGAGAAGCTGCTTGCCGCGCGCAACCAGCTGCTGGGCGAGGCCGCTCAGAGCCCGGTGCTGGTGGGCGTGCGTCCCAATGGCATCGAGGACGCGCCGCAGTACCAGCTGGATATCGACCGCGAAAAGGCCCGCGCCCTGGGCGTGGCCGTGTCGGACATCAACAGCACGCTGGCCACCGCGTGGGGCTCGTCGTACGTCAACGACTTCATCGACCGCGGCCGCGTGAAGAAGGTGTTCGCGCAGGGCGAGGCGTCCTCGCGCATGCTGCCGGAAGACCTGAACAAGTGGTACGTGCGCAACAAGGATGGCGACATGGTGCCGTTCTCGGCGTTCTCCAGCGCGACGTGGAGCTTCGGCCCGCAGAAGCTGAACCGCTACAACGGCGTGCCGTCGTACAACATCCAGGGCCAGGCGGCGCCGGGCTACAGCTCGGGCGCAGCCATGGAAGAAATGGAGCGCCTGGCGGCCAAGCTGCCGGTGGGTGTCGGCTTTGAATGGACCGGCCTGTCGTTCGAAGAACGCCTGTCCGGCGCCCAGGCGCCCGCGCTGTACGCGATCTCGCTCATCGTGGTGTTCCTGTGTTTGGCGGCGCTCTATGAAAGCTGGACCATTCCGTCCGCGGTCATGCTGGTGGTGCCGCTGGGGATCATCGGCGCGCTGCTGGCCACGCTGATGCGCGGCCTGTCCAACGACGTGTACTTCCAGGTGGGTCTGCTTACGACCATCGGGCTGGCGGCCAAAAACGCCATCCTGATCGTGGAGTTCGCCAAGGAGCACTATGAATCGGGCGCCAGCCTGACGGAATCGGCCATCCACGCCGCCCGCCAGCGTCTGCGTCCCATCCTGATGACGTCCCTGGCGTTCATCCTGGGCGTGACCCCGCTGGCGATTTCCAGCGGCGCGGGCTCGGGCAGCCAGAACGCCATCGGCACGGGCGTGATCGGCGGCATGCTGACCGGCACGTTCCTGGCCATCTTCTTCGTACCGGCTTTCTTCGTCATCATGCTGCGCGTGTTCAAGGTCAAGCGCATGAGCGAAAACGTCGACAAGCACGACACCAGCGCCAAGGGGCCGCAGGACGTGCCGGCGGAGGGTCAACCGTAATGACATTCCCGATGAGAACCTTGCTGTCTGTATCCCTGGCGGCGGCCCTGGCGGGCTGCTCGCTGGCCCCCACCTACGAGCGTCCCGATGCGCCCGTCGACGCGGCTTACCCCACGGGGCCTGCGTACAACGCCGCGCAGACGGCCGCACCGGCCGGCATGGCCGTGGCCGACATCGGCTGGCGCGACTTCTTCGGCGATCCGCTGTTGCAACAGCTGATCGAACAGTCGCTGACCAACAACCGCGACCTGCGCGTGGCCGCGCTGAACGTCGAGGCGGCGCGCGCGCAGTACCGCATCCAGCGCGCCGATTTGGCGCCCAGCATCGGCGTGGCGGGCCAGGGCTCGGCCCAGCGCACGCCGGCCGACCTGTCGCCCAGCGGCCGGGCCACCACCAGCCACAGCTACCAGGTCGGCGCCGCCATGTCCGCCTGGGAGCTGGACCTCTTTGGCCGCATTCGCAGCCTGAGCGACAAGGCGCTGGAGTCGTATCTGGCGCTGGATGAAACCCGCACCGCCACGCAGCTCACGCTGATCGCCGAAGTTGCGAACGCTTACCTTACGCTGCGCGCGGACCAGGAACTGCTCAGCCTGACGCGCGACACGCTCAAGAGCCAGCAAGACTCCTACAACCTGACCAAGCAGAGCTACGACCAGGGCCTGTCCACCGCGCTGGACCTGAGTCAGGCCGAAGTGTCGCTGCGCACGGCGGAGCGCAACCTGTCGCAATACACGCGCCAGGCCGCGCAGGACCGCAATGCGCTGGTGCTGCTGGTGGGCCAGCCGTTGTCGCCCGAGATGGCGGCGGCGCTGGACAACGCGGTCAAGCTGGACGACAGCATGCTGCCGACCACGCTGCCCGCCGGCCTGCCGTCCGATCTGCTGGCCCGGCGCCCGGACATCCGTGCCGCCGAGCATCAGTTGAAGGGCGCCAACGCCAATATCGGCGCGGCGCGCGCCGCGTTCTTCCCGACCATCAGCCTGACGGGTTCGGCCGGCACCGCCAGCGCCAGCCTGGGCGGCCTGTTCGACGGCGGTTCCGGGGCCTGGAGCTTCGTGCCCCAGATCACCGTGCCGATCTTCGCGGGCGGCTCGCTGCTGGCGGGGCTGGATCTGGCGAAGGTGCAGAAGAACATCCAGGTGGCGCAGTACGAGAAATCCATCCAGACGGGATTTCGCGAAGTGGCCGACGCGTTGGCCGGCCGCGGCACGCTGGACGAGCAGATCCAGGCGCAACGGTTACTGGTGGACGCCAACCAGCGGGCGTATGACGCGTCCGAGCAACGTTTCCGGCAGGGGATCGACGATTACCTGAGCGTGCTCGATTCGCAGCGCTCGCTGTACACCTCGCAGCAGGCGCTGGTCGACACGCGCCTGGCGCGGCTGACCAATCTGGTCACGCTGTACAAGGTGCTGGGCGGCGGCTGGACGGAACGCACGGTGGCCGCGCCTGCCGCTCCGGCCGCGACTGCGGGCTGATTGCCTGGCGCGCGTTTGCGGTTTGCCATGCAAAACGGGCCGATCTTGCGATCGGCCCGTTTTTTTTGCCTGTCGAACGCGCGGACGTCAGGTGCGCTTTCTGGCGATCAGGCCCACCACGAACAGCACGATGATCGCGCCGACGACGGATCCGATCCATCCCGCGGGTTCGCCGGGGGCGTACCAGCCCAGCGATTGGCCCAGGAAGCCGGCCACGACGGCGCCGATGATGCCCAGAATGGTGGTCATGATGATCCCCATGTTCTGGTCCCCGGGCATGATGGCGCGGGCGATCAGGCCCACGATGAACCCGACGATGATCATGATGATGATGCTCATGCGCGTACTCCTTACTAGGGAAAAGGGGGCAATGTGGACTGATGATACCCACGGATACCCGCGCCCCGCGCGCCACCGTTGTAACAACTGGTGTGCGGACCCCGCCCGTCGGGTCAGGAGGTCAAGTCGATGAGCTGGCGCACATCCTTGGTCAGCGCCTCGATGCTGTCGGTGTCAGATGCCAGCAGGCGCGCCTTTCCGTCCTTGTCGAAAATGTAGACGCCGCGGCTGTGCGTCACTTCGTACATGTCGGCGTCGTCGCCAGGACGGGGCTTTTCGATCTGGTAGGCCACGCGGTAGCGGCGGGCCAGGTCCGCGATCTGCTTTTCGTCGCCCGTCACGCCGATGGCGTTGTTGTTGAAGGCGTTGACGTAGGCCTGCAGGATGTCTGGCGTGTCGCGGTGCGGGTCCACGCTGACAAAGAGAATCCGCACGTCCTTGGCCTTGTCGCCCAGGTTCTGCAACACCGCGGTCAACTGCGCCATGGTGGTGGGGCAGATGTCCGGGCAGCTGGCGTACCCGAAAAACAGCAGCACCGTCTTGCCCTTCAGGTCGTCGCTGCTGACCGTCTTGCCGCCCGCGCCCGGTAGCGAGAACTTCAGGTCCGGCAGGTGCCCCTTGACGTTGTAAAGCGTCCAGTCCACGTTCCTGTCGCCGCAGGCGGCAAGAAACACACACAAAGCCATCAGCAGTCCGCCAAAGAAGCGGCCGGTAATCGAGTGTCGCATGGGTCCAGTAGCCGGAAGGGGGTAAACCTTTCGGATTCTACCTGCTGGATCCGTGAAGAGTTTGCGCGGCCGCAATGCCTTGTGCCGGCGCAGGCTGAAATCAAAAAAATGGCCCGCTCGATGGCGGCCATCTTCCGGAGAGGCGAAATGTGCTGCAGGCGCTCAAGGTGTCAGACACCCGATGAAGGCCGCCGCAAGGTGCGGCGGTGCATCAGGGGTGTCAGACACCGTCATCAACTGACCGTCATACCGCTATGGCGCAGCAGCGCATCGATACGCGGCGCGCGGCCGCGGAACGCGGCAAAAGAATCGGCCGCCGGGCGCGAGCCGCCCACGGCCAGCACTTCGCGGCGAAAGCGCGCGCCGGTTTCCGGATCCAGCGTGCCCAGCGCATTGCCCGCCTGTTTGGCAGCCGCTTCCTCGAAGGCTTCGTACGCGTCCGCCGACAGCACTTCGGCCCACTTGTAGCTGTAATAGCCCGCGCCGTAACCGCCCGCGAACAGGTGCGAGAAGGCGTGCGGCAGGCGATGCCATTGCGGCGGGAACAGCACCGCCACTTCCTGGCGCACTTCCTGCAGCAACGCCAGCACCTCGGAAATCGACGCGCCCTTGCTGCGGTCGTGCATCAGCATGTCGAAGAGCGCAAATTCGATCTGGCGCACCGTCTGCATGCCGCTCTGGTAGTTGCGGGCGGCGACCAGGCGGTCGTAGAGCGCGCGCGGCAGGGGCTCGCCCGTGTCCACATGCGCCGACAGCTTCTGCACCACGGCCCATTCCCAGCAGAAGTTCTCCATGAACTGCGAAGGCAGCTCGATGGCGTCCCATTCGACGCTGGCGAACGCCGCGGCGCCGGGCTCGTCGACTTCGGACAACAGCGCGTGCAGCGCGTGGCCGGTTTCATGGAAGAGGGTGATGACGTCGTCGTGCGTCAGCACGGCGGGACGATCGCCGTTGGGGCGCGAGAAATTGCACGTCAGGTAGGCAATGGGCGTCTGCACCGTGCCGGCCACGACGCGGCGCGTGCGCTCGCTGTCGACCCAGGCGCCATTCTGCTTGCCGGCGCGGGCGTACAGGTCCAGATACAGATGGCCGATCAGCGCGCCTTCGGGGCTTTCGACGCGCACGCCGCGCACGTCGCCGTGCCACGACGACACGGGCGTTTCGGTCAGGCGCACGCCGAACAGGGTCTGGATCACGTCGAACAGGCCAGCCAGCACGCGCGGTTCGGTGAAGTACTGTTTGACCTCGTCTTCGGAGTACGCATAGCGCGATTCGCGCAGGCGTTCCGAGGCGTAGGGCACGTCCCACGGTTGCAGGCTGTCCAGGCCCAGTTCGCCGGTGGCATAGGCCGTGAGTTCGGCCAGGTCACGCTGCGCGAAAGGCTTGGCGCGCGCGGCCAGGTCGCGCAGGAACGCGGTCACTTCCTTGGCGTCGCGGGCCATGCGCGTCTGCAAGCGCAGCGCGGCAAACGTGCCCAGGCCCAGCAGGCCCGATTCTTCGGCGCGCAGCGCCAGCAGTTCTTCGATCAGCGGCGAGTTGTCGAACTTGGCGTCGCCCTGCTCGGACGCCACCGTGCCGTAGCCGCGGTACAGCGCCTCGCGCAGCGAGCGATCCTTGGCGTACTGCATGACGGGCAGGTAGCAGGGCATCTTCAGCGTGAGCTTCCAGCCGGCCTTGCCGTCTTCGTGGGCGGCGGCGCGCGCGGCGGCGATCACGTCCGCCGGAATGCCGGCCAGGCGGCTTTCGTCTTCCACGATCAGCGACCACGCGTCGATGGAATCGAGCACGTTTTCCGAGAACTTCTGCGAGGCCTGCGCCTCGCGATCGGAGATCTGGGCATAGCGTTCACGGTCCGCGCCTTGCAGTTCGACCCCGCTCAGGCGGAAATCGCGCAGGGCCATTTCCACGATGCGGCGGCGCACCGGCGTCCAGGACGCGAAGTCGGGCGCGGCGGCCAGCCGCTGATATTGCTTGTACAGGCCTTCGTGCAGGCCCACCCAGGTCGAAAACTCGGTGACCAGCGGCAGCGCGGCGTTATAGGCCTCGCGCAGCTCCGGCGTATTGACGACTGCATTCAGATGGCCGGCCACCGACCAGGCGCGCCACAGGCGCTCGGACGCAGTGTCCAAGGGCTCGACCACGGCCTCCCAGGTGGGCGCGAGCGCGGGATCGGCAGCCTGGTCGACGGCCTTGCGGGCGATGCCCAGCAGCTCCTCGACGGCAGGCACGATATGCGCGGGTTTGACGGCCGCGTAATCGACCAGTTCGGACACGGGAGCAAGCAGGGGGTTCTGAGTCATGGTGTTACCGGCTTATTGAGTGGCGGACGACGCGCGCGGCGCGCCGGCGATAAGGATCAGGTAAGGGCGATCGTCCCGAACGCAAGGCCCGCCGGCGGACGGGGAGGGTGTCTGCCCCCCAAGTTGCGGCTGGTGTGCGGCAGATGTCTGACACCCCAGAGACGCCTGCTCAAGCTGAAGCGCCTCTCACACGGGTGTCAGACACCGAGGTCTACGCAGTCAGCCTGCAGCGCGTTCCGCCGCTTCGACCGTGTTGACCAGCAGCATGGCGATGGTCATGGGGCCGACGCCGCCGGGGACCGGCGTGATGGCGCCGGCCACTTCCTTGGCGGACGCGAAATCCACGTCGCCGCACAGCTTGCCGTCGGCGCCGCGATTGATGCCCACGTCGATGACGACGGCGCCCGGCTTGATCATCGAGCCGTCGATCATGCCCGGCTTGCCGGTGGCCACGACCAGCACGTCGGCGCGGCGGGTCTGGGCCGCCAGGTCGCGCGTTTTGGAGTTGCAGATCGTGATGGTGGCGCCGGCCTGCAGCAGCAGCATGGCCATCGGCTTGCCCACGATGTTGCTGGCGCCCACGATGACGGCCTCGGCACCGCGCAGGTTCACGCCTTCCGATTCCAGCATCTTCATCACGCCATACGGCGTGCAGGGACGGAACAGCGGCTGGCCGGTCATGAGCAGGCCCGCGTTGCTGATATGGAAGCCGTCCACGTCCTTTTCGGCCGCGATGGCCTCGATGACCTTGTGGGCGTCCATGTGCTTGGGCAGGGGCAGCTGCACCAGGATGCCGTGGATGCTGGGATCCTGGTTCAGGACCTGGATGCGGGCCAGCAGTTCGGCCTCGGTCATCTCGGCCGGGTATTGCTCTTTCACGGAATGCAGTCCGGCCTTTTCGCAGGCCGCGACCTTGTTGCGCACATACACCTGCGACGCGGGATCCGCGCCGACAAGCACAACGGCCAGGCCGGGGCGGGTGCCCTTGGCGGCCAGGGCCGAGACACGCTCGGCGACTTCTTCGCGAATGCGCTGCGAGAGCGCGGCGCCGTCAATAATCCTTGCGGTCATGCGTGTGCCTCGGGTTTGGCCAGAGCCACTTTCATCAAATCTGCAACGGTGGTCACTTCAAGTTTTTCCATGATGTTGGCGCGGTGCGCCTCGACGGTCTTGATGCTGATGCCCAGGTCGTCGGCGATCTGCTTGTTCAAGCGGCCCGCAACGATGCGCTCCAGCACCTGTTGCTCGCGCGCGGTCAGGCGCGCCAGCATGGCTTCGTGGTCCTTCTGAGCCTGGTGCTTGCTCACGCGCTGCGTGGCCTGCTCCAGCATGCGCGCCACGATCTCGCGCAGGTCGGATTCGTTGAACGGTTTTTCCAGGAAGTCGACGGCGCCTTTCTTCATGGTGGACACCGCCATGGGCACGTCGCCGTGGCCGGTGATGAACACGATGGGCAGCGGGGCATTGCGCGCGATCAGCTGTTCCTGAAGTTCCAGGCCGCTCATGCCGGGCATCCGCACGTCGGCGATCAGCACGCCGATCTGGCTGGCGTCGTAGTCTTCCAGGAACGATTCGCCGCTGGCGTAGGCGCGAACGCGGTATCCATTGGCTTCAAGCAGCCAACGCAGCGAATCGCGGACCGCTTCGTCGTCGTCGACAATGAATACCGTGCTCGACAGGTGGGGCGTGTTCATGCGTGCAACTCCTCGGACTGATCGTTCTGGGCCTGCGTCTGGGTCGCAGCGCAGGGCAGGGTGAAGCGGAAGATAGTACCGCCGGCCGGGTTGGGGTCAGCCCACAGGCGGCCGTGATGCGATTCGATAATGGTACGGCAGATATTCAGCCCCATGCCCAGGCCCTGGGACTTGGTGCTGAAGAACGGTTCGAACAGGCGCTCGGGTTCGGCCAAGCCGTGGCCGCGGTCCACCACGGCCACCTCGATATGCTGATCGTGAAGAATTACGGCAACCTTAAGCTCGTCTGACTCGCTCTTTTCCATGGCTTCCAGCCCGTTCTTGAGCAGGTTCAGCAGTACCTGCTCAATAAGGATGGGGTCGGCCAGGACGTCGGGCGCGTTGGACGGCACGAAGCTGTCGATGCGGATGCGGCGCTTGCGGGCGTCGATCTCGGCAAAACCGATGGCGTTGTCGACAATGCGGCCGATCGCCACGCGCTGGCGGCGCGGCTCGCTGCGCTTCACGAATTCGCGGATGCGGCTGATGATCTTGCCCGCGCGCTCGGCCTGCGAAGCGGCTTTTTCCAGCGCGGGCAGCAGCATGTTGGGGCTGGTGTGGCCGGCCTTGACCAAAGCCACCGCACCCATGCTGTAGTTGGCAATGGCCGTCAGCGGCTGGTTCAGTTCGTGCGCCAGCGACGAAGCCATTTCGCCCATGGTGGTCAGGCGGCTGGTGAGCTGGATCTTTTCCTGCTGCACGCGCGACGCTTCCTCGTGCCCGCGGCGCTCGGTGATGTCGCGCGCCACCTGCATGCGCACGCGGCGCCCGTCGGTCCAGGCCAGCATGCGGTGGTGCACTTCAAACCAGCGCTGCACGGACGGCGCGAAGACTTCGACCGATTCGTCGGTGAAGCGGCCGCGGCGGCCGGCCAGCAGTTCGTCGTGTCCGCCCGTCTGCGCGCCGAACACGCGGCGATAGGTGCGGTTGGCAAACAGCAGCTCCAGCCCGTCATGCGTGTCGGCAGTGACCGAGATGGCGTCGTCCAGGCCTTCCAGCACGGTCATGAATCGTTCGTGGGCGGCCGTCAGGGCCTCGCGGATGCGCTTGGGCTCGGTGATGTCCGTCATGGACGTCATCCAGCCGATCTGGTTGCCGTTGGGGTCCAGCAAGGGCGACACGTACATGCGCGCCGTGAAGCGCGATCCGTCGCGCCGCTGGGCCTCGACCTCCAGGCCGCTGCTGGGCGTCTTGCCCGACATCAGCACGTCCAGCGTGTGCTGGTGCTGTTCGTGGCGGCCCGGCACCCAATAGGGGAAGGGCGGGCTGCGGCCGATCAGGTCGGCCTCGTTCCAGCCGATCATCCGGCAGAAGGCCGGGTTCACATAGGCGATGCGGCCCTCCATGTCGAGCACGCGCATGCCCGTGGACATGGAGTTTTCCATGGCGCGCCGGAACCCGGTCTCGGCAATGAGCGCGGCTTCGGCGGTGGACCGGAAGCGCGTATAGCGCCACAGCATCAGCAGGCTGATGACGATGACGCAGGACAGGGCAAGCACGACCCAGATCAGGCGTTGCTGGCGTAGTTCCTGGTCAATGGTGACAAACATGACGCTGTCGTCATGGATGCGCTGCAACCAGAAGAACACCCCCATCACACAGATATAGAGGATCAGCACCATGGCGGGCGTGACCCAGTACACCCCGCGCCGCCGGGTGCGGGCGTGATCGTGGAAAGGCGTAGGTATGTTTGACTTGGGCGCGCTGGACATGGAATTCGGGGCCGGTAGACCGCGCATTTTAGTGCGTGTTGGAACGGAATTGCCGGGAATCAAGTCCACCATGCGTCCTAGCCCATAAAAACGAGGGTGTTCAGCAATTCAGGTTCTGTTCAAGTTTCCGCATTATGAAATGCCGTACCGCAACATGAAATTTTCCTTGCGACCGGTTAATCTTCTTTCTTAGAATGCCGCCTGACAGGGAAACCGCCCCTGGCAGGTCCTTAGAACGCCCCGACCCCATTCATCACATGGTAGCCCGGATGATCCCGGCTACCATGCAATGTCCGCGAGCAGATCAATAAGCGGTTTGTGGTCACGAACGAACCCCAACAGGAGACACACGATGTCCTCTAACGCCCAGGCTGGCGCCGTGCAGGCCGCCAACGACGAAGACACCCTTGAAACCCAGGAGTGGCTCGAAGCCCTGGCAGCCGTCCTTGATCGCGAAGGACCGCAGCGCGCCCATTACCTGCTGGAACGCCTGATCGACGAAGCCCGTCGCTCCGGCGCTCACATTCCGTTCTCCCCCAATACCGCTTACGTCAACACGATTCCCCCCGGCCTGGAGCCGGCGCACCCGGGCAACCTGGAACTGGAATCGCGCATCCGTTCGTACGTGCGCTGGAACGCCATGGCCATGGTGGTCAAGGCCAACAAGCACAACCCGCCCGATGGCGGCGACCTGGGCGGCCACATCGCGTCGTTCGCCTCGCTGGCTACCATGATCGGCTGCGGTCAGAACCACTTCTGGCACGCTGAAGACGAAGGCCACGGCGGCGACCTGGTCTACTTCCAGGGCCACACCTCGCCCGGCATGTATGGCCGCGCCTACCTCGAAGGCCGCCTGACCGAAGACCAGCTGAACCATTTCCGCCAGGAAGTGGACGGCAAGGGCCTGTCCTCGTACCCGCATCCGAAGCTGATGCCGGACTTCTGGCAGTTCCCGACGGTGTCGATGGGCCTGGGCCCGCTGATGGCCATCTACCAGGCCCGTTTCCTGAAGTACCTGCACGCCCGCGGCATTGCCGACACCAGCAACCGCAAGGTCTGGGTGTTCTGCGGCGACGGCGAAATGGACGAACCCGAATCGCTGGGCGCCATCGCCCTGGCGGCCCGCGAAAAGCTGGACAACCTGATCTTCGTCATCAACTGCAACCTGCAGCGCCTGGACGGCCCGGTGCGCGGCAACGGCAAGATCATCCAGGAACTGGAAGGCGACTTCCGCGGTTCGGGCTGGAACGTCATCAAGCTGATCTGGGGCGGCTACTGGGATCCGCTGCTTGCGCACGACAAGGAAGGCATCCTGCGCCAGATCATGGAAGAAACCGTTGACGGCGAGTACCAGGCGTACAAGGCCAACGACGGCAAGTTCGTGCGCGAACACTTCTTTGGCAAGCACCCCAAGCTGCTGGAAGCCGTGTCGCGCATGAGCGATGAGGACATCTGGCGCCTGAACCGTGGCGGCCACGATCCCCACAAGGTGTATGCGGCCTTCAAGTCGGCCAGCGACCACACCGGCCAGCCCACCGCCATCCTGGCCAAGACCATCAAGGGCTACGGCATGGGCCACGTCGGCCAGGCCAAGAACCCGACCCACCAGCAAAAGAAGCTGGAACTCGACTCCATCCGCGAATTCCGCGACCGCTTCGGCATCCCCATCCCGGACGACAAGCTGGCGGACCTGCCGTACTTCAAGCCGGCCGAAGACTCGCCCGAAATGAAGTACCTGCACGAGCGCCGCGCCGCGCTGGGGGGCTACCTGCCGCGCCGCCGCGCCAAGGCCGACGAGCAGCTCAAGGCCCCCGCGCTGGACGCGTTCAAGGCCGTGCTGGAGCCCACCGCGGAAGGCCGTGAAATCTCGACCACCCAGGCCTTCGTGCGCATCCTGAACCAGGTGCTGCGCGACAAGGAACTGGGTCCGCGCGTCGTGCCGATCCTGGCCGACGAATCGCGCACCTTCGGCATGGAAGGCCTGTTCCGCCAGATCGGCATCTACGCGCCGGAAGGCCAGAAGTACACCCCGGTCGACAAGGACCAGGTCATGTACTACAAGGAATCGGCCGACGGCCAGCTCCTGCAGGAAGGCATCAACGAAGCGGGCGCGATGAGCTCGTGGATTGCGGCGGCCACGTCGTACTCCTCGAACAACCGCATCATGATCCCGTTCTTCATCTACTACTCGATGTTCGGGTTCCAGCGCATCGGCGACCTGGCCTGGGCCGCTGGCGACATGCAGGCGCGCGGCTTCCTCCTGGGCGGCACCGCCGGCCGCACGACGCTGAACGGCGAAGGCCTGCAGCACGAAGACGGCCACAGCCACATCCTGGCCTCGACCATCCCGAACTGCGTCTCGTACGACCCGACGTTCGGCCACGAGCTGGCCGTGATCATCCAGCATGGCTTGAAGCGCATGGTGGAAGACCAGGAAAACGTCTACTACTACCTGACGGTGATGAACGAAAACTACCCGCAGCCCGGTCTGACCAAGGGCGACGAGGAAGGCATCATCAAGGGCATGTACAAGCTCAAGTCGCACGGCAAGGGCAAGAACCGCGTGCAGCTCATGGGTTCGGGCACGATCCTGCGCGAAGTCATGGCCGCGCAGGAACTCCTGGCCGCCGATTGGGACGTCGCCTCGGACCTCTGGAGCGTCACCAGCTTCACCGAGCTGCGCCGCAATGGTCTGGACGCCGAACGCCACAACATGCTGCACCCCGACGAGAAGAAGCCGCAGGTCGCTTACGTCACGGAACAGCTGGCCAAGACGGAAGGCCCGATCATCGCGTCGACCGACTACATGAAGCTCTTTGCGGACCAGATCCGTCCGTTCGTGCCCAAGGGCCGCGAATACAAGGTGCTGGGCACCGATGGTTTCGGCCGCTCGGATTTCCGCGCCAAGCTGCGCGAACACTTCGAGGTGGATCGCCACTTCGTCGTCGTGGCCGCCCTGCGCGCGCTGGCCGACGAAGGCAAGGTGCCGGTCGCCAAGGTGGCCGAAGCCATCAAGAAGTACGGCATCAATCCGAACAAAGCCAACCCGCAATACGCCTGAGGGTAAAGAGACATGAGCAACATCGTGCAAATCAAGGTTCCCGACATCGGCGACTTCAAGGAAGTGGAAGTCATTGAAGTGCTGGTTGCCGTGGGCGACACGATCAAGGCGGAACAAAGCCTGATCACGGTCGAATCCGACAAGGCCTCGATGGAGATCCCCGCGTCGCAGGGCGGCGTGGTGAAGTCCATTTCCGTGAAGGTCGGCGACAAGGTCGCCGAAGGCGCGGTCGTGCTGGAAGTGGAAGCGGCCGAGGCGGACGCTGGCGCCGCCAAGGAAGAGGCCCCCAAGGCCGAGTCCAAGCCGGCTGCCAAGGAAGAACCCAAGCAGGCCGCCGCTGCCGCGTCCAAGGCCGAGGCCTCGGCCCCGGCTGCCGCCAGCGGCCCGGTCGAGATCGAAGTGCCGGACATCGGCGACTTCAAGGAAGTTGAAGTCATCGAAGTCATGGTCGCGGTCGGCGACACCATCAAGGCCGAGCAAAGCCTGATCACCGTCGAGTCCGACAAGGCCTCGATGGAGATCCCGGCCTCGCAAGGCGGCGTGGTCAAGGAAGTGAAGGTCAAGGTTGGCGACAAGGTCGCCAAGGGTTCGGTCGTGGTGGTGGTGGAAGGCGGTGCGCAAGCCGCTGCCGCGCCGGCCGCCAAGTCCGAAGCCGCGGCTCCGGCCGCCAAGTCGGAAGCGAAGGCCGAGGCCAAGCCCGAGGCCGCCGCGTCGTCCGCCCCGGCCGCGCGCCCGGCCCCGGCTGCCGCCCTGGAAGACGCCAACCTCAAGCCCGGCCAGCTGCCGCACGCCTCGCCGTCCGTGCGCAAGTTCGCGCGCGAACTGGGCGTGAACCTCTCCAAGGTCAAGGGCACCGGTCCCAAGGAACGCATCACCGCCGACGACGTGCGCGGTTTCGTCAAGCAGGCCCTGTCGGCTGCGCCGGCGGCCGCCGCTGCCGGCGGTTCCGCCGATGGCGCCGCGCTGGGCCTCTTGCCGTGGCCGAAGGTCGACTTCACCAAGTTCGGCCCGATCGAAGCCAAGCCGCTGTCGCGCATCAAGAAGATCTCGGGCGCAAACCTGCACCGCAACTGGGTCATGATCCCGCACGTCACCAACAACGACGAAGCGGACATCACCGACCTGGAAGCGCTGCGCGTCACGCTGAACAAGGAAAACGAGAAGTCCGGCATCAAGGTCACGATGCTGGCCTTCCTGATCAAGGCCGTGGTTGCGGCCCTGAAGAAATTCCCCGAGTTCAACGCCTCGCTGGACGGCGACAACCTGGTGCTCAAGCAGTACTACCACATCGGTTTTGCGGCCGACACGCCCAACGGGCTGGTGGTGCCGGTGATCCGCGATGCCGACAAGAAGGGCATCCTGCAGATCGCCCAGGAAATGACCGACCTGTCCAAGAAGGCGCGTGACGGCAAGATCTCGCCCGCCGAAATGCAGGGCGGCTGCTTCTCGATCTCGTCGCTGGGCGGCATCGGCGGCACCTCGTTCACGCCCATCATCAACGCGCCGGAAGTGGCGATCCTGGGCGTGTCGCGTTCTTCGCACAAGCCCGTCTGGGACGGCAAGCAGTTCGTGCCGCGCCTGATGGTGCCGCTGTCGCTGTCCTACGACCACCGCGTCATCGACGGCGCCTCGGCCGCGCGCTTCAACGCCTATCTGGGTGCGTTGCTGGCCGACTTCCGCCGCATCGCGCTGTAAACGGGGAGCCCTATGAGCAATACCGTTCAAATCAAAGTGCCGGACATCGGCGACTTCAAGGAAGTTGAAGTCATCGAGGTGCTGGTGGCCGTGGGCGACACGATCAAGGCGGAACAGAGCCTGATCACGGTTGAGTCCGACAAGGCCTCGATGGAAATCCCGGCGTCGCAAGGCGGCGTGGTCAAGTCCATCGCCGTCAAGGTCGGCGACAAGGTCGCCGAAGGCGCGGTCGTGCTGGAAGTGGAAGCGGCCTCGGGTGCTGACGCCGGCGCCGCCAAGGAAGAGGCTCCCAAGGCTGAATCCAAGCCGGCCGCCAAGGACGCTTCCAAGCCGGAAGCCCCCGAGGCCGACGCGCCTGCCGCCAAGGCTGCAGCGCCCGCCGCCGCCACCTACAGCGGTTCGGCTGACGGCGAATACGACATGCTGGTGCTGGGCGCGGGCCCCGGCGGCTATTCCGCCGCCTTCCGCGCCGCCGATCTGGGCCTGTCCGTGGTCCTGGTCGAACGCTACAGCACGCTGGGCGGCGTCTGCCTGAACGTGGGCTGCATTCCGTCCAAGGCGCTGCTGCACAACGCCGCCATCATCGACGAAGCCCGCGAACTGGCTGCCCACGGCATCAGCTTCGGCGAGCCCAAGATCGACCTGGACAAGCTGCGTGGCTACAAGGACAGCGTGGTCGCCAAGCTGACCGGCGGCCTGGCCGGCATGGCCAAGGCCCGCAAGGTCACCGTGGTGACGGGCGTGGGCGAGTTCGCCGACGCCAACCACCTGACGGTCAAGGGCGCCAACGGCAAGACCCAGACGCTGCGCTTCAAGCAGGCCATCATCGCCGCCGGCAGCCAGTCGGTGAAGCTGCCGTTCCTGCCGCAGGACGAGCGCATCGTGGACTCCACCGGCGCCTTGCTGCTGCGTGAAGTGCCCAAGAAGATGCTCATCATCGGCGGCGGCATCATCGGCCTGGAAATGGGCACGGTGTACTCCACGCTGGGCGCGCGCCTGGATGTCGTGGAAATGCTGGACGGCCTGATGCAGGGCGCCGACCGCGACCTGGTCAAGGTGTGGCAGAAGAAGAACGCCTACCGCTTCGACAACATCATGTTGAAGACCAAGACGGTGGGCGCCGAGGCCAAGAAGGACGGCATCTACGTCACCTTCGAAGGCGAGGGCGCGCCCAAGGAGCCGCAGCGCTACGACCTGGTGCTCCAGGCCGTGGGCCGCAGCCCCAACGGCAAGAAGATCGGCGCCGACAAGGCGGGCATCGCCGTGACCGACCGCGGTTTCATCGAGGTCGATCGCCAGATGCGCACCAACGTGCCGCACATCTTCGCCATCGGCGACATCGTCGGCCAACCCATGCTCGCCCACAAGGCCGTGCATGAAGGCCACGTCGCCGCCGAAGCCGCCGCCGGCCAGAAGTCCTTCTTCGACGCGCGCGTCATTCCGTCGGTGGCCTACACCGATCCGGAAGTGGCGTGGGTCGGCCTGACCGAAGACGAAGCCAAGAAGCAGGGCATCAAGATCGAGAAGGGCGTGTTCCCGTGGGCCGCCTCCGGCCGCGCCATCGCCAACGGCCGCGACGAGGGCTTCACCAAGCTCATCTTCGACGCCGAGACGCATCGCATCCTGGGCGGCAGCATCGTGGGCACCCACGCGGGTGACCTGATCAGCGAACTGGCCCTGGCCGTGGAAATGGGCGCTGACGTCGTCGACATCGCCAAGACCATCCACCCGCACCCGACCCTGGGCGAATCGGTGGGCATGGCCGCGGAAGTCGCCGAAGGCGTCTGCACCGACCTGCCGCCGATGAAAAAGAAGTAACGCGCCGCGGCTTGCCGCGATCGCAACAAAAAGCGCCGCCCCTTTTTGAGGGGACGGCGCTTTTTTTCGTATGTTCGTTGTGGATGCGTGCGCTGTGGATACGTGCGTTGTTTATCCGGCGTCGATCCGCCGATACGAGGCGGGCGAAAACCGCATAGCCAGCGCCAGCAGCACGACCGCGCCGGCCAGCATCACGATCCATGCCTCGGTCAAACTCGCAAACCGATCGCGCAGGATGCCCGCCAGCAATGGCATGAAGCTCGCAATCAAGTAGCCTCCGCCTTGCACGAAAGCCGCCAGCATTCCCGCTTGCGCGGGATCGTCCAGGTGGTCCATCGCCACGATCAGCGACAACGGAAAGAGCGCGCCGATGCCGATGCCCAGGAGCAGGCACGCCAGCAGCGCCAGCTTGAGGGGGGCCAGGATCAGGCATATCAGTCCGCAGATCAGAAGGGTCAACACGGCGGCCAGCGGCTTGCGGCGATCCGCAAACCTGCCGATCCATGCCGACACGGCCAGACCCGCCATCACTTCGGCCAGCGTCAGGCCGCCCAGCAGAAAGCCCGCGGCGGAAGGCTCCCAGCCAAGACTGGTATAGAACGGCGGCAGCCACGCCAGCACCAGCGTGTAGGCCCCGGTGCCGATGCCAAAGAACAGCATCAGCTCCCACGCCCGCAGATTGCGCCAGAAGCCGCGCGGCGCCACGCGAGCCGTGCGGTGAAGGGGCGATGTCGCTTCGGCTCGACCTTGCGCGGCCTTGAGCCACAGCGGCAGTGCGAGCAGGGCGGGTACGCTCCAGAAGGCCAATGCGGCGGGCCACCCGAAGCTGTCTGCAAGCCCCGCAGCGCTGGCCGCCGCCACGGCCGCGCCCGCCATGATGCCGGTGGTGTACAAGCCAAACACGCGTCCCATGTCATGCGCGAAATTGCGCTTGATGAAGGCAGGCAGCAAGGTCTGCACCAGCGCAATGCCGACCCCCGCCAGCACCGCCGTCAGCAGCAGCCCGTAGGTCTGCGTCCCGACGAAGCGCGCCGCGCAAGCAACGGCCACCAGCGCCACGCCCAGCGCGATCCCGATCCGCTCATTCAACCACCCCGAAATGCGTGCACCCGCCAGCGCGCAGACGCCCATGACGAACACGGGCAAGGTGGTCAACAGGCTGGCCTGCGCATTGGTTGCGCCGGAGGCCGTCTGGATCATGTCCAGCAACGGCCCGATGGCGGCCAGGGCGGGCCGCAGGTTCAGCGCCACGGCCACGATGGCGACGATGGCAAACAAGGGGCGTAACCTCACGCGCGTCATAGATATCTCGACATCAAGTTATTTGATGTCGAAGTATATAGACGACATCGTGCGTCCGGCAACGGGATATCATTGCTGCCAACGCAAATAGCTTTACGCCGAGACAACCATGAACGACCGTGCAAGGCGCGCGCAGGAAGAATGGCAGCGCGAGCGGCCCGACATCGACGCCAACGTGATGGCGCTGGTGGGGCGTCTGCTGCAAGCCACGCATCTGCTGGAGCGCAACTGGTTCCTGCCCCTGGCCGCGCAATTCGAACTGCATCAAGGCGAATTCGACGTCATCGCCACGCTGCGGCGGTCGGGCAGCCCCTACGCCATGACGCCCACCGACCTGCATGAAGGCCTGATGCTGTCGTCAGGCGCCATGACCAGCCGCCTGGACCGCCTGGAGCGCAAGGGCCTCATCGAACGCGTGCCATCACCCAACGACCGGCGCAGCACGCTCGTGCGGCTTACCCCGGCCGGCCTGGCGCTCATCGACAAGCTGCTGCCGCTGCACGTGGCGAATGAGCAGCAGGCACTGGCATCGTTGACGCAGAAGGAGCAAGCGCAGCTGGACGGGTTGCTGGCGAAGCTGCTTGTGGGGTTGGGGCGCAAGCCGGGGGATTGAAGGGGCACCGTGGGGTAAGCGACGTAGCGTCCACGGCTACGAAAAACGAGCTTTGGCGCAGATGTCTGAATCTCCGGCCCGTCCAGTCGGGCCACGAAAAAGCCGCCCGTGGGCGGCTGATCTTCGTTCAGTGCGTTGCGGCTGATTGCCGCGCGGCAGGGATTCAGGCGTGGGTGTTGATGCGCGAACCCAGCGTGCCGTCGATGGCCAGCACCGGCAGCGATTGGAGCAGCGTGGCGACCGAGTCGGCTTGCGCGTTGATCGCTTTTTTCGTGACCGATGCCTGCACTTCCATCATGAGATTCGCGTCGCGCAGGGCCAGGGCGGAATTGACGGTGTTGTTGACGGAAGCATCCATGGTCTAGGTGTCCTGGTGATGTGAGGCCGGGTCAACGGCCGAAGCAAGTCGCATTATGGGGCACGCCGTTCGAATGATGCAAAACATTTCGCAATGATCGCGGGCCGTGTTGCATTGTGGCGCGAGGACGTGGCGGGCATGTGACATGCCGGCCTCTGCGGGTTATGGGCGCGCCGTGCCATGAACGGCCTTGGCGCACTAAGGCTGCGCCGGACATTCCTTCACGTTACCCCAGCCTTGATTGGGTTCGCAGAATTGCTTGCGCGCTGCCCATGCGCATTCGGGACGCTCGAAGAAACCCAGTTCCGCGCACCGTTCCAGTTCGCCATCCAGCGCGGCGACCCACGCCATCGGGTCCGGCGCGGGGATCACAGTGATGCGCAGCGACGGCTGCGGACCGGTGGGCGTGCGTTCCGAAGATGATGGGGAGGCCGCGGCGCGAGCCGGCTCGGCGGAAGCGGCCGCCGGGGCAGCACGATCCGCCGCCGAAGGAGCCGCGTCGGCACGATCTGGCGCTGAAGAAGCCGGCGCGGCCTGATTCGACGGGGAAGCAGCAGCGTCCGTCTCAGGCTGGTCTGCCGCGGAAGAGGAGGCGTCCGGCGCTGGCCGATCCGACGCGGAATCAGTCGCCTTTTCCTCTTGGCGTCCCTCCGGCGCCGGCGCGGCGCGCTTGTTGGCCGCATCCGATTCAGGCGGCTGGGTCGGCTGGGGAGTCAGGGGCACGCGCACCGGACTGGCGGCCGTCGAGCCCGACGTTGCCGTGTTGGGCGAATTCCAAGAGACGACGAGCAGCACCAGTGCGCCATAAATGGCCAGCGTATAGATCACGGTCACCGCCGCACATCCCACGCTGCGGCGCGTGATGGGTTCACCATCGTCGCGCCCGAAGAGGCTGCGCCACCCGACCAGCGCCGCGCCGGGCGCCGAGATCAGCCACCAGCCCAGGCGCCGGACCCAGCCCGGGTCCTGCCGCGGCAGCGACGCGTGCACCTGCGCGGCCAGCAGTTCGCGCAAGGCGCGGTTTTCTTCCTGCAGGCGCTGGGTCCGCGTGTCCGCCGGCCCCTGGCCGTCTGGATCCGGAGTGCCGTCGTGCTGCGTAGCGAGTGGATCTGGAGGCGTGGCGGTCATCGGGTGAAAAATATGGATACAAAGCTGCGGTGGCAATTATGAAGCAAGTCCGCAGGGGGCAACCGGGGAATAGGACGGAAAATGGGGCGCTTCGAGAAAATATGCGCGGGGGGGCGGGTCGCCGGCGTCAGCCGCCCGTTGCTTCGCGTCGTCCCAATAGCTTGAGCGGATTGCCGCCTTGTATCGAATAGGCTTCGACCTCGCCGCGCACGACGCTGCCGGCTGCGATGACGCACCCCTGGCGAAGGATTGCGCCATCGAGCAGCACGCAGTTGGCGCCGATCCAGACGTCGTCCTCGATCACGATGCCGCCCTTGCTGGGCCGGAAGCCTTGTTCGCGAATGGGCAGGTCCCGGCGGCGGAACTCGTGGTTGGCTGGCGCAAAGGTGCAGTTGGCGGCCACGGCCACGCGCGCGCCCATGCGGATGCCGTTGCCGGTGTAGAGCACGCAGCCAGAATTGATGACGCATTCCGGCCCGATCTCGACATCGCCCGAGCCGCCAGCGGGCTTGATTTTCACGAAGGCGTCGATCACCGCCCGCGGTCCTACCGCGATGCGGGTGCCGCGGGTCGAATCCTCGATATCCGCAAGCTTGGACACGCGCGCGGTGGGATCGATGTGGATCATGCTGTCAGACCGTGGCGCGATCAGGCCACGCGGCGCAGGAAGCCGTCCGGCGCCGACGTGACGAGCAGGCGGTCTTCGACCGAGCGGTCGATCTCGAACTCGGGGTGCTGCTTGATCCATTCCCAAACGGCGGTCTTTGGGTTGTTGCCCTTGCCCCAGTGGCGGCCCGGCCATTCGTAGTCGGCCGGCATGTCTTCCACGAAGGTGTCGAACACGACGCAGTAGCTTCCCACGCTGACGAGATCCGCGTACGCGTTCAATTCAGCCAGCACGTGGTCGTGGGTGTGGTTCGAGTCCAGGCACACCATGATGTTCTTCTTGCCTTCGGCATGCGCGCGCACTTGCGCAATCGTTGCCGGGTCGATGCTGGAGCCCTCGATGAGATGAATGCGCTTGGCCAGCGGATGGGCCTCGATGGCCTTGCGGTTGTGCTCGCGGATTTCGATATCCACGCCGACCACGTCGCCGGCGCCCAGCAGTTGCAGCATGGATGCCGACAGCATCAGCGAACCGCCGTGGGCAATGCCCGTCTCGATGATGAGGTCCGGCTTCACGGCCCAGATCAGTTCCTGCATCGCCATGGCGTCCATCGGCAGCTGGATGAGCGGCCGGCCAGCCCACGAGAAGTTGTTCATGTACTTGCGTTCCAGCGCCATCTGGCGCCAGGCGATGGACAGCTCGCGGAACTCCTGGTCTTTGGCGAAGCCGGCGATACGGGCTTCCTTCTCCTGGCGGTATTCCGGGTGCGCGTCGGGCGTGGTTTCAAGGTAGGACATTCAGATTCCTTTGTGCAGGCGGTACTGCGCTAGAAAATTCGAGAAAAATTCGGAAAACGGACGCGGGGGCCGGCGGACAAGCGCTTGCGTGCGTTGCACGTCGATGTCGTCGAACGCCCACGCCGGCGCATCGGGAGCCACCGAGAACGGGTAGCCCAGCACCTCCCGCACGCAGGCGGCGACCTCGCGGTTCTCCACGCCGGCGCCGTGCGCGACGTTGAAGATGCCGGCCGCGTCGGACAGGGCGATGGCCATGATCTGCGACACGGCGTCGTCGATGTGCAGATAGTCCTTGCGGGATTCCAGCGCGGTGCGCAGCGTGATGCGGCCGTCGCGCGCCCCTTCCTCCAGCAGTTGGTCGATGAAGCTGTCCGGCGTATCGCGCAGGCCGACGATGTTGGACAGGCGCGCCACCTTGGCCGGCCGTCCGCCATGCAGGCAAAGCGATTCGCCCATCAGCTTGGACAGGTTGTACAGGTCGCTCGGGTCGTTCGGATTGACGCGCAGCGCCGCGTCTTCGCGCGTGCTGACGGCGCCCGAATACACGCGCGTGCTGGACAGGTAGGTCAGGCTGTCGAAATCCCCGTGCGCGAGCAGGCTGCGCAACAGGCAGACGTGGGCCTCCACGGTATCCAGCGGACGGCTGCGAAAGTCCGACGTGAGGCCGATGGCGTAGATCACGTGTCCCAGCGGCCGGCTGAAAAGGCCCGCATCCTGGCGCGGCGGCGCGTCGCAGGCGACGCCATCGGCGCGCAGGCGCGCGACCAGGTGGCGGCCGATGAAGCCCGAGGCGCCCAGAACGGTGACCGGCCGGTGATTCATGCGTGCGGACCGCTGTCGATGGAGAGCGACGGGATCGCCGTGACCAGCTTGGCGTTCCAATCATGGCGGGCGTAGGCAAGCTGCTCCGACACCTCGGTCTTCAGGTTCCAGGGCAGGATGAGGATGTACTCGGGCCGGTCCTCGCGCAGCCGGGCTTCGGCGACGATGGGAATATGGCTGCCGGGCAGGTGCTTGCCCTGCTTGGCGGGGTTCAGGTCCACCACGTACGGCAAGAGGTCGGGGCGCACGCCGGCAAAGTTCAGCAGCGTGTTGCCCTTGGCCGCCGCGCCGTAGGCGGCGATGCGCTTGCCGCCGCGGCGCAGTTCGACCAGGAACGCCAGAAGGTCGTTCTTGACCCGCTCGGCCTGCTGCTGGAAGCACGCGTAGAACTCCGGTGTGGCGACGCCAGCCCGCTGCTCTTCGTCCAGGGTGCGCGCGACTTCGGCGCGAGTCTCGTGTTTGCCCGTGTCCAGCCGCTGCGCAAAGACACGCAGGCTGCCGCCGTGCGTGCTCAGGTGCTCCACGTCGAACACAGACAGGCCGTTGGCCGTGAAGATGCGCGATACCGCCGTGAGCGACAGGTAGGAATAGTGTTCGTGATAGACCGTATCGAACTGGCCTTCCTGCACCATGCGCAGCAAGTGCGGAAATTCGAACGTCGCCACGCCTTGCGGCTTGAGCAGCGCGGCAAAGCCCGACACGAAGTCGTTGATGTCCGGGACATGCGCCAATACGTTATTGGCGGCGATCAGGTCCGCGGCGCGTCCCGATTCGGTGAGCTCGTCGCCCAGCTCCACGCCAAAGAAACGCTGCACGATGTCGATGCCGCGGTCGCGTGCCGCTTGCGCGGTGCTGGCCGTGGGCTCCACGCCGTAGCAGGCAATGCCGGCGTCCTTGACGTACTGCAGCAGATAGCCGTCGTTGGCCGCGATCTCGGCGACCATGCTGTCCGTGCCCAGGCCGAAGCGGCCGATCATCGCGTCCACGTAGCGGCGCGAATGCGCCAGCCACGACGACGAGAACGAGCTGAAGTAGGCGTAGTCGTCGGTGAACAGGGCTTCGCGGCCCGCGTGGTCTTCCGTCTGGACCAGCCAGCAGGATTCGCACACGAGAATGCGCAGGGGAAACCAGGTCTCCGGACCACGCAGCGCCGCTTCGCTCAGGTAGGCATTGGACGGCGGGGCGTGGCCCAGATCGAGAAAGGGCAGGCGCAGTTCGGCCTGGCAATGGCGGCACTTCACAGTGCGACTCCAGAGTAAGCAGCGTCCAGGCGCGGGTGTTGCTGATCGCGCTCGGACACGAGGGTAGGGGGGGCGGGCCAGGAGATGCCGACGCGGGCCTCCTGGAAATGCAGGCCGGCCTCGGCCTGCGGGGCATAGGGTGCAGAGTGGCAGTACAGCATTTCCACGTCGTCGCTCAGCGTCTGAAAGCCGTGAGCGAAGCCTTCGGGAATCAGCAGCGCGCGGCCGTTGTCCGCTGACAGGCGTTCCGCATGCCACTGCAGGAACGTGGGTGAACCCTGCCGCAGATCGATGGCGACGTCCCAGACCACGCCCCGGATGCAGCTCACGAGCTTCATCTCTGCAAAGGGCGGCAACTGGTAGTGCATGCCACGGAGGGTGCCGGCCTGCGCGGTGTAGGTGTGGTTGACCTGGGCGACCGGCCCCGTCCAGCCGCACGCGGCCAGATCGGATGCATCGAAGAGCCGCGCCAGAAATCCGCGGGTATCGCCGCGCGGATGGCGCTGCACGACCTTCAGGCCCGAAATCGGGGTGTCGAGAACGCCCAGGCTCATGGATGCGCCTCGTACTGGTCGATATCGGCATGGCAGAGCGGCAGCGCGTCCTCGCCCGCGTCAAAGCGCCGGTACCAGTCCATGGTGCGCGAGACCGCCTGCGCCAGCGGCCATCGGGGCGCCACTTTCAGCACGGCGCGCGCCCTGGACGTGTCCAGCGTCAGCAGCCCAGCTTCATGGGGGCCTTCGATCTGCTCGGCATAGACCACGCGGCCCTTGCCATACGCGGCCTGGGCCAGATCCACCACGGTGCGCACGGACGCCGCTTCGGCCGCATCGGGCCCGAAGTTATAGGCATCCGCGAGGTCAGGCGCGTTCCACAAGGATTCCGCCAGGGTCAGGTAGCCGGCAAGCGGTTCCAGCACGTGCTGCCACGGGCGCACCGATTGGGGCCGCCGCACATGAAGATCGCCGCCGCCTTGCCAGGCGCGCACGGCATCGGGCAGCAGGCGGTCAGCCGACCAGTCGCCGCCGCCGATCACGTTGCCCGCGCGCGCGCTGGCCACGGCCAGGCCCTGCTCGCGCAGGAAGGCGTCGCGATAGGACGCAATGACCAGCTCGCTGGCCGCCTTGCTGGCGCTGTAAGGGTCGTGTCCGCCCAATGCGTCGTTCTCGCGGTACGGGTAGGGCCATTCGTTGTTGCGGTAGACCTTGTCGGTCGTGACCATGACCGCGACCCGGGCCGAGGGCGTGGCGCGCAGGGCATCCAGCAGATGGGCGGTGCCCATGATGTTGGCGGAAAACGTCTCTACAGGCTGCGCATAGCTTGGGCGCACCAGCGCCTGCGCGGCCAGATGCAGCACGATCTCCGGACGGGCGGCGAGCACCTGCTCGCGCAGTGCGGCGGCGTCGCGGATGTCGCAATGGCGGCTGTCGATCAGGTCGCCGACACGGGCGGCCTCGTACAAGCTGGGTTGCGTGCACGGCGGCAGGGCAATGCCTGTCACCTGCGCGCCCAGCCGCTGCAGCCAGATCGCCAACCAGCCGCCTTTGAAGCCGGTGTGACCGGTCACCAGCACGCGTTTGCCGCGCCAGAATCCTGCGCTGGGCGTTACCAGACTTTCCATGGCGCCTTGCCCGTGCTCCAGAGGGATTCCAGCAGGTTCTTTTCGCGCAGCGTGTCCATGGGCTGCCAGAAGCCCAGGTGTTCGTAGGCGTGCAGCTGGCCTTCGCGGCTCAGCGTTTCCAGCGGACCCAGTTCCCACGTGCAGTCGTCATCCACGATCAGCTTGAGGACGCTGGGCGACAGCACGAAGAAGCCGCCGTTGATCAGACCGCCGTCGCCGCGCGGTTTCTCCGCAAAGCCCGTGACCTGATCGCCTTCGCGGCGCAACGCGCCATAGCGCCCCGGCGGCTGCACGGCCGTGACCGTCGCGGCCTTGCCATGCTTGCGGTGAAACGCGAGCAGGGCGGTGATGTCGATATCGGCCACGCCGTCGCCGTACGTGAAGCAGAACGCCTCGTCTTCCTTCACATAGTCGGCCACGCGCTTTAAGCGGCCGCCCGTCATCGTGCTCTCGCCGGTGTCCACCAGGGTCACGCGCCACGGTTCGGCCTTGCGCTGATGCACTTCCATGCGGTTGTCGGCCATGTCGAACGTGACGTCGGACATGTGCAGGAAGTAGTTGGCGAAGTACTCCTTGATCATGTAGCCCTTGTATCCGCAGCAGATCACGAAGTCGTTCACGCCGTGGGCGGAATAGGTCTTCATGATGTGCCACAGGATGGGCCGCCCGCCGATTTCGATCATCGGCTTGGGACGCGTGTGGGTCTCTTCGGAAATCCGGGTGCCAAGGCCGCCGGCCAGGATGATTGCTTTCATGCTTGGGTTTCGCACCAGTTCTTGAACATTTCGCGCAGCGCGCCTTCGAACTTGCGCGCGAAGGCGGGTTCGTCCATCAGCGGGCTGGCATGCATTTCGTCGCGCAGGCCGGCGCGGATGCTTGCCAGGGCGGGCAGGTCGCTGGCCAGCGCGACGACTTTCTCCACGTACTCCACTTCGGACTGCGCGACCCATTCGGGCCGTTGGATGCCATGCAGGATCGAACTGCCGATCCGTCCGACGCTGGGGCGGCTGGCGAGCGTGATGTAAGGCACCCCCATGTACAGGGTCTCGACCAGCGTCACGCCTGAGTTGTGGGGGAAGCAGTCCAGGCCAATGTCCATGCTGCGCAGGATGTCCCACGGAGGGCTGTCCCAGCCGATCAGCAGACGGTCGCGCGCGATGCCGTGCGCGCCAAAGCGGCTTGCCAGCTCTTCGCGCATCGGGCCGTCCTTGTAGCTTCTGCTATTGACGATCAGGCGCGACTGCGGCACGCGGCGCAGGATCTCGGCCCACACGCCGACCACCTTGTCGTTCATGCGGATCGCGCGGGTCAGGCTGCCGAAGGTGATGAATCCGTTCTTCTTTGCCGGCAGGTCGTTGCAATCGCCCATGCCCGCGCCTGCGCGATAGACGAAATTGCTGTCGGGCAGCCGCCATGGCTTTTCGGAGAACAGGGCTTCGCTGCCTGTGGGCGCCATCACTTCATCGCTCATGATGTAGTCGATGGCGGTGAGGCCCGTGGTGTAGCCAAAGCCCAGCCAGGTCAACGAGATGGGAGCCGGCTTGCGGGCGAAGACGCCCAGCCTGTTGCCGCCCGTGTGGCCCGCGACGTCGATCAGGATGTCGATGCCGTCCGCTCGGATGCGGTCGGCGAGCGCCGCATCGCTCATGCCCGCGGTGGGCGTCCAGGCGTCGAAATAGGTCTTGAAGCGGGTCGTGACGGGATCTTCCGCGACGAATTCCGCATAGGCGTGCAATTCCAGGTTCTCGCGGTCGTGATTGGACAGCAGCGGCTCGATGAAATTGTTGCCCGAATGCTGGCGGAAGTCCGGAGACACGTAGCCTACGCGGATGCGGCGCCGCGCATCGCGGGGATTGGCATGCGGACGCCACGTCGAGCGCAGGCCCTCGCAATGGACCTGATTGAATTGGCGATAGGCCTCGAATACTTCTTCCGCGCTCGCGGAGGGCGAATAATTCAGCGAGAACAGCAGGTTGTTGTGCGCGATGAGTGCTTTGGGGGCCAGCGACACCGCGGCCTTCGCCGCCGCCACGGCGCCTTCGGCATCGCCCCGGTCCAGGAGGATCTTGCCCAGGTTCGTCCGGGCCTTTTCCTGATAGGGATCCAGCGACAGCGCGGTCAGGCAGCTAGCCTGCGCTTCCTTGTAGCGAAGTTCCGAGCACAGCGCATCGCCCAGCACACCATGCGTGGACGCATCCCGAGGCGCAAGTTCCACGGCCCGGCGTGCGACGCCGATGGCTTCGGACGTCCGGGTCAGCGCTGTCAGGCAGGACGACAGGACGATGTAACTCTGTGCCCGCGCAGGCGCCAGTTCAAGCATCTTCAGCGCAGGTGCAAGCGCCTGGCGGAACCGGCCGGAATTGCACAGGGTCACGGCCAGGGGCTCCCACGCGGCCGAAGCGCCCGGCACGGTCTTGGCGAGCTGCCTCGCCAAGCCTTCGGCCTTGTCAAATTGGCGTTCCGTCAGCAGGTCCTGGATGCGCATCGCAAGCGACGCGGCCGCGGGCGGCAGGCCGCCCGCCATCGAGCCGGCGGCCAGAATGCGCTGATTGAGGCTGACGCGTGCGAGGGCGCCGGCGTACAGCCCAAAGAGCTGCGCGTCGCCCTGGCTTGCCGTCAGCGCCTCGTTCAGGCGCGCGGCCCACGCGGTCGCCGAACCCTGCAGCAGCCCGTAGCGCTTGAGCAATCCCAGCAGTTCCAGCAGGCCGGAGGTGTCGCGCGGAATGCCTTCATCCGCGGATTCGGGGGCGGTGCTGACCTCAAGCAGCGGCAGGCCTTGGGCCAGCCGGTCCGCCATGGTCTGGAAGTCGGGCGTCAGGATCAGCCTGACCGGTTCGTGCCACAGGTTAAAGCGCAGCGGAACCCCGTCCGCAAACGTTTCGGAGAGCGCCACGTTCACGCAGGCAACCGGACGGACCTGTGCATTGTCTTCACGGTCGTAGGGGCCCGCATCCAGGCAGAAATGCGCCAGATCGTGCTCGATCAGTGTGGTCAGGGATTTGTCCAGCAGCTTGCGCGCGGCGCCGTCGTCCAGCCCTTCCGCGTGCATGAGCACGGCCACCAACGTCGTATAGGGCAGGGAACCCGGCCAGGCATGGGCAAGCGTGTCCATCAGCTTGACCATGTGCGCGTCCGTGGTCACCAGGCCGCGGCCCAGGTGGTTCACATAGGTTGCGCCGACTTCCTGTCCGTTGGCGGCGAGCCGTTGCGCCCCGCACGCCCAACGCAGGTCCTTGAACCGGCTCAGGTCCGCGCGCGGCTGCAGCTGTTCGGCGGCGGCCTGGGTGGTGAACAGGCTTTGGCGGAATCCCCGACCGGTCGCGAAGTCCAGGTATTGCTGTCTGACGCTGGCCGGTTGGCCCATCGTGAGCAGGCTATGGGTCAGCGATACGTTCTGACCCATGTGCAGCGCGATTTCGGACAGGGGTTGGGCATCGCCCACGTAGCCCAGTCCGGCCTCGGCCGCGCGGCCTGCGAACTCGACGAAGTAGCAGGGGTTGCTGGCAACGGGGGCCACCGTGTCCTGCGTCCGGCCGTCAAAGGCGCGCTGGAATTGTGCGGCAGCCACCGCCAGGGGATTGCCGATCGGGTTGAATCCCGCAATTCCTTCCTTGAAGAGCGTCAGTGCGGCCAGCGCGCTGGCGCGGAACTGATCTTCGGTCTGCGCGGCATGGGCGTGCAGCAGGATGGCGTCGCGTACGACTTCCTGGGCCTTGGCGCCCGGGTAGACGTGGTAGTCCACGTACAGGATGCCATTGGGCGACAAAAGCTGGCCGCAGCGTTGCAGCAAGGCTTGCGCCGCGTCGGGCGGCAAAAAGCTGTAGAGGCCGGTGACGATGATGTAGTCGAACGGGGCGGTCCCCGGATCCAGTTCGGCATAGTCCTGCGCCAGCAACTGGACATTCGTCAGGCCCAGCGCGGTGGCCATCTCCCTGCCTTGGGCGATGACCGGTTCGGACGCGTGGATGCCCGTGACGCGCGCCTCGGGGTAGGCCAAGGCGAAGGGAAACAGGCCCTTGCCCGTGCCGCAGCCCACGCCGAGCACCCGCGCCTTGTCCAGCGCCGGCGCTTCGACGCCATAAAGATAGGCGGTGGCCTGCAGGTTCAAGGGGGAGTGGCTGGTCGCCAGAAGTCCCGGTTCGGCGGTTGCCTGGCGGTGATGGTAGGCCGGAGTCGACATGGATGCGGGTGACGGACAGGCGCGGGGCCCGGAGTACGAGGAATCTGGCAATTCTACGAACCGCCACCTCCGTTCATTCCGCGAATCAGCGTCGGAATTCAGCGCCACTTTCCCCAAAGCGTCCCGCGTGCGGCAGACGAAAAAAAACCCGCCAGGAGCGGGTTTTTGGGGCGATCGGACAAGGCGCGAAGGATCTTGCCCGGTCTGCAGCCAGGAAAGCCGTGGCTTTCCTGGCTGTTCGTACTGCTTGCTGAGAATTAACGCAGCAGCGACAGCACGGTTTGCGGCACTTGGTTGGCTTGCGCCAGAACCGAGGTGCCAGCCTGTTGCAGGATCTGAGCCTTGGACATGTTCGACACTTCCGTGGCGTAGTCGGCGTCTTGAATACGCGAACGAGCGTTGGAGAGGTTGTTGACCACGTTGTTCAGGTTGGCGATCGTCGATTCCAGACGGTTCTGCACAGCACCCAGTTCGCCGGTCAGCTTGTCCAGCTTCGTGAAGGCGGCGTCCAGCGTCTTCATCGGATCGGTCGTCTTCGTGCCCTTGCTGGTGTCTTCCGTGGTCAGCTTGCCGGAGCTGTTGACCTTGGCTTCCTTGCCGACTTGAGCTTCGTAGTCGCCGGTGCCCGTGCCGCTCTTGACCGTGGCCTTGCCCGTGTTGGGGTCAACGGTGTAGGTCGTGTCGTACGTCTTGGTCGTGGTGAACGTGCCCTTGTCGTCGACGTACGTGTCGGTCGACTTGCCGCTGGTGAACGTGACGTTGGCGCTGGTGATGCCTTGGCCCAGCTTGATGATCACGTTGCCGGCGGTTGCGTCGGCCTTGACGTTGGCCAGCAGCGCATCGGAAGCGATGGTGTTGGTGAACGTCAGTTGGTTGGCCGTGCCGGTGTTCTGGTACGTCTTGCCGCCGATCGAGACCGACGAGTTGCCGGCGCCGCCGCTGCCGTTCGAGGCTGCAGCCATGACGGAGTCGAGCGTAGCTGCCGTGGCGCTGGAGCTGTTGGTGGTCAGGTTGCCAGCGGCGTCCAGGTAGGCGTCTTGGCCGCCGATGGTGACCTTGCCGGTCGCGTCGACGTCAAACGAGGTCGAAGCCGAGCCGTTGCTGTGCGTGTAGGTGGCCGAAACGGTGCCGGTGGCCGGGCGCAGCGAGGTGGCCAGGGCGGTAACGGCAGCAGCGTTGGAAGCCGACTTGTCGGTGAACGTGAAGTTCTTGTTGGCAGCGTCGTACGTGTAGGTGACGCCGGTGGCGCCGGTGCCCACGCTGACGGTGTTGCCGTTTTCCAGCTTGGCGAACGTTTGGTCGGCGGTGGCGGCAGCGTGCGTCGTCGTGACCGTCCAGTCGTTACCAACGGCGGTGCCGCCAGCAGCTTGCAGATCCGACACGGTGGCCGAACGGTTCTGGGTCACGCCCGAGCCGTTGACGTTGAAGCCGTCCAGACCCAGGGTCTTGACGCTGATTTCGGTCAGGTTCAGGGTGATCGTTTCGCCGTCGTTGGCGCCGACTTGCAGCGTCAGGGGCTTGGCCGAATCCGACAGAACCTTCACGCCGTTGAAGTCGGTTTGTTGCGAGATGCGATCGATGTCCGACAGACGCTGGTTGATTTCGTCTTGCATCGAGTTCAGCTGTTCTTGCGAGTAGCTGCCGTTGGCGGCTTGCACGGACAGTTCGCGAACGCGTTGCAGGTGGGTGTTGACTTCCGAGGCGGCGCCTTCGGTCGTCTGAGCCAGCGAGATGCCGTCGTTGGCGTTACGAGCGGCTTGGGTCAGGCCCTTGACGTTCGCGGTGAAGCGGTTGGCAATGGCCATACCGGCGGCGTCGTCCTTGGCGCTGTTGATGCGCAGGCCCGACGACAGGCGTTCGATGGCGGTACCGAGGGCGGATTGCGACTTGTTCAGGTTGTTCTGAGCAACGAGCGACAAGTAGTTGGTATTGATGACTGCAGCCATGTTTAGGCTCCCAAGAGAGAAAGGCTTCTTCAAACCGGGCAGCGGGGCCGCCCATCTTTGTAACGGGAAGAATTCTTTGACTTGTGTCTTCGAATTTCTCCGTTGCCAGGATTACGGCAGTCCAAAATCAATCTTTAGGTTTTTTTTTTGGCAATCGTAAATTTGGCCGATGGACGCCTGGTTTTCCTGCCGGCGCCCTCTGGGCGAGCCGGCAGGGGGCACGGCACTCAGTTCAGCAACAGGCCGCTGCGGCGCAGTTCAGCCAGCAGGGAATTCAAGAATTCCTGGGCGACGGGCTCCAGATTGCGGGCGCCCTTATACGATTGGCCATTCGGATGCGGATGCTTTCCGGTCGTCAGCGCATCACGCACGGCGCTGCGCAGTTCGATCGCGCTTCGGGATCCGTCCATCAAGGTCATGATGTGCCGGCTCAGCGGATCGGCCGGCGGCGTGACCCCCTGGTGCCAGAGATTGTGCAGGCTGACCTGTGTGTTCTGGCGGATGGCTTCGGGCAGCAGATCAAGGGCGCCCGCGATGAGCACCGGCTTGGATTGCGGGGCCTGGTATTGCGCGGGCTCAAGGCGGTAGTACAGCGCATTCGATTGCACCAGCGCGATGACATGGGCCAGCAACGCGGCTGTCATCTCGTCCTGCGTGGCGGCGGGTGCATGCTTGCTCGCGGCCTCGCGGATGGCTTCGAACGACACCGACTGCGGCCAGGACTGGCCCAGCAGGTCCATCAGCGTATGCGCAATCGGGTCGTGCGACGTCAGTGTCGCGCCCCGCGCCGTGAGGTACTGCCGTTGCTGCGCAGGCGCCGCGGCGCCGGCCTGCAGGCGCAGGTCGGCCGCCAGGTGCATGCCTGTGAAAGCGCTGCCCTCCGGCTGCTCAAGGATTGCGTCGGCCCGCTCGGCGTGAATCATCAGGCTCTTGCGGAACGAGCGGCCGATGGCGAAGTCCAGATACTGTTCGCGCATCTCGCGGCCGGCGTTCACTGCCAGCCCATTCAGGCCCAGCGCAACCCGAGAGCCATACGTCGAGGGAAAGGATAATTGCGGTTCGGCATCCGTCAGGTAGGCCAAGCCGGCCTGCTGGGCTGCGGCGGCAAACTCCAGGAAATAGCAGGGCGTGTTGACGGCTTCCAGGTATTCGTGAAGCAGGTAGTGATCGCTTTGCCCCCGCAACTGCTGGGCGGAATGCCGTAGCGCCGACTGCAAGGGATTATTTTCCCAAAGGCCGTTTTCAATCAGGTTCAGCATCTCCTTGGCGCGCGCCACCTTTTCTTGCGGCGATTGCGCCCCGAAACTGTTGAGCATCATGGCGTCGCGAAGGACATCCGACGCCTTCCAGCCCGGGTAGGTGTTGTAACTGATATAGGCGATGCCCTCGGGCGCGAGGTTCTCCCTGCAGATGCGCAGGATCGCGTCGCGCACTTCCGGCGGCACCCAGCTGAAGACGCCGTGGCAGATGATGAAGTCGAACGTGCCGAACTCGGGCGTGATGTCCGTCAGGCTCATGGCGTGCAGATCGAGATTGCGTGCGCCGGCGGCCTCTGCCGCGCGCTGGCCCGCTTCGATCTGCTGGGGCGACAGGTCGACGCCGACCGCGCGGGCATCGGGATACGCTATCGCGAACGGCAGCAGATTGCCCCCCGCCGCGCAGCCCAGTTCCAGCACGCGCGCGCGATTCAATTCAGGTGCGGAAATGCCATACAGGTGCGCCACGGCGCGCAGGCTGCCGGGCGCCGTGTAGGAAAACGGCAGGGAAAGATAGGGGGTTTCGTCGTAGGCGTCAGAAATGGCCTGCGTCAAGCGGTCGGGTGCGCTCATGGCGAAATTCCGGGAGGGTCGTGGTGCACTGCGAGGCTCTCGCGGTTCGCGGCGCACAAGTTTGTGGGCTAGACCGAAAGGCTAGCAGCCCCGTTGCGACCCGGAAGGCATGAACAAGGTCCGATTTTCCCCCTGAATCCGTGCCGGCTGAAAATAGCCCGATTCCGCCGCGGGGGAAAATCAGATGATCTGCGCGATCTGCCCTTCCTGCGGCAATTCCTGCCAGGCCTGATCCTTCAACCTTGCCCGGATTCGCGCCGTCGCCTGCGACCTCAATTGGCACACCCGCGCCTCGGTCACATTCATGATCGCGCCGATTTCCTTCAGGTTCAGCCCCTGCTCGTAACACAGCGACAGCAACAGCTTTTCGCGGTCGGGCAGGGCGTCGATGGCGTGAACCAAGGCCTGCCGGAAGTCGCCGGCCAATAGCGAGTCCAGCGGATTGCCGCTGGGCGCGCCGTGATTCAGCGTGGCGGACCAGTCCGCCTGACCCGATGCCGAATCGGGCTCGGTGGTGAAGTCTTCGTAGTGAACGATCTGCACGCCTTGTGCGTCGTGCAGCAGCGTCTGGTATTCATCCAGCGGCAGCTCTAGCTGCTTGGCGATCTCGGCTTCGGTCGGCGCGCGCATCAAACGCTGTTCCAGAAACTGGATCGCCTGTTCGATCTTGCGGGCTTTCGTGCGCACGCTGCGCGGCAGCCAATCCTGGCCGCGAAGCTCATCGAGCATCGCGCCGCGAATGCGCGTCGTGGCGTAGGTCTCGAACTGGGCGTCCGCGGTTTCCTGGTAACGGCGGACGGCGTCGAGCAGGCCGATCATGCCGGCCTGTATCAGGTCATCGAGTTCGACGCTGGCGGGTAAACGGGCGAGCAATTGCAGGGCCAGCTTCCGAACTAGCGGCGCATATTCGACCAGGCTGTCATCTGCGTGGGGCATTGCGGGAATTCTGGCGGAGTCGATCGTGAAGCGCGGTCGATGTTGTCAATTTGCGACATTGTCGACAAGCGCGGCTACGGTGATGCGGGCGAATCTAGGGAATCGTCAAGATGGCATTGTCGGCAATGGGCGGCCGTTCATTTCAGGAAGTACGCAACGTTTTGAATGCTTATTTGGCAAATTGACCAAAATTTGTCACGAACTTGTATGTCAAGGTGTGTCTAGAAAGGCACGTTGCGCAACATCAACAAAGATTTGTCATATAAGTCATAGAAAATGACATGACCTGTGGTAAATTTTACTTAAATTGCGAACAAATGATACATTTCGCATTAAAACAGGATGCAGCGAGCGGACAGGCAACACACGTTGCCTGCGCTATGAGTAATCAAGCCCCTCGGGTGGGATAGGGATAGGGAGTACGGCGTGCAACAAGTAGAAAATTCTTTGCTGGCAGATATTCGCGAAGTGAATCTGTCATATTTGTTACTGGCTCAGCGGATGTTGCGTGATGACTATGCCGCATCGATGTTCCGCCTGGGGTTCAGCAATGAAGTCGCTGACATTCTCATGCGCCTTTCGCCGGCGCAACTGGTAAAACTGGCCAGCTCCAGCTCGCTGCTCTGCCGCTTCCGTTTCGATGATTACAGCCTGCTGTCGGCGCTGACCCATGATGTGTTGGGTGGTGCGCTGCAACAAGCCCACGCCACCATCCTGCTCGCCAAGCAGCCTGTCGAAGAACTGGCCTGACGGCCCGCGAATCCCACTCGGACACACCTGTCATGGCCTCCAAGAGCGTTTCCCAGGAAGCGGACGACATCCTGCTTGCCAGCTCCATGATTACGCTGGGCGCGCGCCTTCAGGTGCTTGAGGCTGAAACCAGCCTCAGCCACGATCGCCTCGCCCGCCTGTATCGCGAGATCCGCGGCTGCTCGCCACCCAAGGGCATGCTGCCTTTTTCGGTCGACTGGTTCATGACCTGGCTGCCGAATATCCATTCCTCTCTCTTCTATAACGTGTATTCGTTTCTGAATACGCGCACCACCAGCAAAGGCATACGCGCCACCATCGACGCGTATCGCCTGTATCTCGAAAACGCGGGCCAGGAAGCCGCGGATGCCGAGCCCGTCCTGAGCTTTACCCGGGCGTGGATGCTGGTGCGATTCTTCGACAGCGGCATGCTGCAGCTATCTGCGTGCCGGCAGTGTGGCGGCCATTTCATTGCCCATGCCCATGATCCCCAATCGGATTTTGTGTGTGCCATCTGCCGTCCGCCACCCCGCGCGGGCAAGACGCGCGCGGCCGCCAAGGCACGTGCCGGCACCCGTGCAGCCCCCATTGCGACCGCCGCTCCGACCTGATCGGGCGTCCAAATACATCAAAAGCCCTGGAAAACACCCCCTAACCCGCCTTTTTGGGGCAGGGGGGACAGGGGATCATTGACGCAAGTTATAGACTTCGTTGGCAGGGGCCCGTTGTGTTGATTGTTATCGGTTTTCTTGTGGTGATCGTGTCGGTCGTCGGCAGCTTCATGGCGCTGGGCGGACACTTGGGCGCGCTCTACCAGCCCTTCGAGCTGACGCTGATCTTCGGCGCGGCGTTCGGGGCTTTCCTGGCGGGCAACAGCAAGAAGTCGCTGATGCTGGTCAAGAAGGCGCTCCCCGACGCGCTCAAGAGCTCGCGCTACGGCAAGGACGTCTACATGGAGCTGATGGCGCTCCTGTACGTATTGCTGAACAAGGCGCGCCGCGAAGGCTTGATGGCCATCGAATCGCACATCGAGGATCCGGGCTCCAGCCCGATCTTCAGCGAATATCCCCGTATCGCCAAAGACGAGAAGCTCATGGAGTTCATCACGGACTACCTGCGCATCATGATCAGCGGCAACATGAGCTCGTTTGAAATCGAGACGCTCATGGACGAGGAAATCGAAACCTACCGCCACGAGCGCGAAGTGCCGGCTCATGCGCTGCAGCAGATGGCCGACGGCTTGCCTGCGTTCGGTATCGTGGCCGCAGTGCTGGGCGTGATCAAGGCGCTGGCGGCTGTGGACCAGCCGCCCGCCATCCTGGGCGACCTGATCTCCAAGGCCATGGTCGGCACGTTCCTGGGTATTTTGCTGGCTTATGGTTTCGTCGGTCCGCTGGCCTCCCGCGTGGAGCGCCGCACGGACGAGGCCATGAAGGTGCTTGAGTGCATCAAGACGACGCTGCTGGCCAGCATGAACGGCTATCCGCCTCAGCTTGCGGTGGAATTTGGCCGCAAGGTGCTGTTCTCGGCGGTCCGGCCCACCTTCGGTGAGCTGGAAGAGCACGTGCGCCAGACCAAGTCGACCGGCAAGGCCTGACGGAGCGGGCCATGAGCACGGTAAATAATCACCGTGTGGTGATCCGCCGCAAGAAGGTCAAGGGCGGCGGGCACCACGGGGGCAGCTGGAAGATCGCGTACGCCGACTTCATTACGGCGATGATGGCGTTCTTCCTGGTGATGTGGCTGGTCAGCATCGTGCCGAAGGAAGAACTCAAGGGGATTGCGGAATACTTCCGCATGCCGCTGCGCGTCGCCATCACGGGCGGGCCCAGCAGCTCGGCCGAAACCAGCGCCGTGCCGGGCGGCGGGCAGGATCCGTTGCGCAGCGAAGGCGACGTCCGCCGCGGCCAGGGCAACCGGGTCGAATCCCAGCCCATGGGCGACGCCGAGCGCCGCGAGCAGCATCGCCTGGAAAACCTCAAGAAGCGCCTCGAGAACGTCATCGAGACCAGCCCCGTCCTGAAATCCTTCCGGCCGCAGCTGCTCATCGACCTGACGACCGAAGGCCTGCGCATCCAGATCATCGACAACCAGAACCGTCCGATGTTCGCGACCGGCCGCGCCGAAGTGCAGCCGTATATGCGCGACATCCTGCGCGAGCTGGGGCCGGTGCTCAATGAACTGCCCAACAAGGTCAGCATCTCGGGTCATACCGACGCGTCGCAGTATGCGCGCGGCGAGCGAGCCTATAGCAACTGGGAGCTTTCGGCCGACCGGGCGAACGCCTCGCGCCAGGAACTGGTGGCGGGCGGCATGAACGAAAGCAAGGTCATGCGCATCCAGGGTCTGTCTTCCAGCATGAGTCTGGTTAAAGATGATCCGTATGCAGCCGTTAATAGACGCATCAGCCTGGTGGTGCTCAACCAAAGCACCCAGAAGCGCATCGAGAGCGAGAACGCCGCAGCCGCGGATTTGAGCGCCAAGGATGCGCGCGAGGTGGGAACGGCCGTGCAGGCGGTGCAAGCCGCCGGCAAGGCCGCAACGGCAACCAAGCAGGGCGAGGCGGTGAACACCCCGCCCGCTGAAGGGGTTCGACAGCAATGACGGCGACGATACTCGTGGCGGACGATTCCACGACCATGCGGATGATCGTTCAGGCGACGCTGACCGGCGCAGGCTGGAAGGTGTTGACGGCCTGCAATGGCCAGGAAGCGCTCGAGGTGGCGATGGCCAACCCGGTGGACCTGGTCGTCAGCGACTGGAACATGCCTGTGAAGGGCGGTCTGGAGTTGATCCAGGGGTTGCGCGAAGAGGACCGGTACATGGATGTGCCGGTGCTGGTGCTGACCACCGAGGACGACGTGGACAGCAAGATGGCAGCCCGGGATCTGGGCGTTTGCGGCTGGCTTTCCAAGCCGGTGGATCCCGATGTGCTGGTGGAATTGGCGACCGAGCTGCTCGACGAGCAGGCCGGCGCGTAGCAGGTTCATTTAGAAAGGCGTACGGGTCATGAGTTCTGGTTTGGACCTCAGTCAGTTTTACGAGACCTTTTTCGACGAGGCGGACGAACTGCTTGCGCAAATGGAGCAGCTGTTGCTCGAGCTCGATGTGGGCTCGCCCGACATCGAGCAGCTCAACGCCATCTTTCGCGCGGCGCATTCGATCAAGGGTGGTGCGGCGACGTTCGGCTGTTTCAACCAGCTGGCGGGCACGACCCATCTGCTTGAGAACCTTCTGGACGCGATCCGGCGTGGCGAAATGGCGCTGCGCACGGACATGATTGATATTTTCTTGGAAACGAAAGACGTGCTCAAAAGCCAACTGGACGCCTATCGGGCCTCCGAAGAGCCCGATGACGCCGTGTTTGAGCGTATTTGCGCCGTATTGAGGCAGCTTGCGCTGGAGCATAAGGATCCCGCCGCGGCCGCCGCTGCTGCACCCGCGCCCGCTGCGCCGGCCGCCGCGCCGGCGCCGGCGCCCGCCCCGGTGCAGCAGGCGCCCCAGCCCGCGCCGGCCGCGCCCGCCGAGCCGGCGGCTCCGGCCGCGGCGTCCGGTTCGCAGGACGGCCTGCCGCTGCGCGTGCGCATCACCAAGGTGTCGGACAAGGACGCCGCGTCCCTGCTCGAAGAGATGGGCAACCTGGGCAACGTCAAGGCAAGCGAACGCGCCAACGGCGTGCTGACGGTGTGGGTGGACAGCACCTGCACGCCGGAAGACATCGAGGCCGTGTGCTGCTTCATCGTCGACGGCGACCAGCTGAGCATCGCTCGTGAAGCCGCGCCGGCAGGCGGCGACGCCGCACCGGCGGCCG